>CAZUZI010000016.1:0-18019 GCA_964625015.1 uncultured Candidatus Saccharibacteria bacterium
TTGGCCGCGATATATGCCAGTTTAGCGTGTGCACTGCCGGTTGCGCTGGCCGCATCGGTCCTGAGCCCGAGCTGCTTGCGGACAAAACCCAGCAAGAGCATTAATTCTTTTCGCATCTACACACCCCCCATGATATAGTCGCCACTGTAGACCAGCGTGGTGATGTCCCTAATCCCTTCAGAGCCGTCCTCAGCCGGCAGGTAGTCGTAGATAGCCTCAACATCCTCGCCATCATAAGTAAGAGTGCAGTGCCCTCCAGCATTATCTATGGCGTGGATATAGTCCCCACTGGCGCCTGAGTAGACACGAAAGTGCAAAGCGTTGTTTGCTGTCCAGTTGCCGCTGCTGCCATTTCGACGGTAAGCCGGGTAGTTGGCATCCTGGCTATTTTCCCCGATCCAGTCCAGGTGGTTGGTTGCGTCTCCGGCCTGAGCCACGACCAGCCAATACTGAGACCCTGAGGTAAGCCCACTGAGCCCTATAGGTACCGACCAATAGGCTTTTGATGTAGGGATAAACTCCTGTGGTACGACTATCTGTTTTAACAGCAGTCCGTCTACACCAGCTGCCGGATTCATCCCGCTCCTGATCTGCACGATCAGGTCAGCTCCTAGACTATCCCGGTCCAGCTCAAGCTCCACCCGGCCGATTTCGGTTGAACCGGTAAGCGTAAACCGGACACAGAAACTGTAATTCGCGAGGTTGTTTTCAACCACACCTGACCCAGTCTTGGCGTCCCTTTGTATGCCTTCCGTGATGAGAGTTGGGATATTGCCGGCTATTAAGGCGTTCATGTTATCTTGGTTAACCACGGTAAGGCCGTTTTTCCAAGCGTATAGCGGCATCAGCTCACCTCCTCTGACACCGTTATCCGGCATTCCACGGCTAAAATCATCTGGCTGGTCTTTGACCACAGCTGCCGAAGCATGTTGAGCATCACGCCTGTACCCGGGCTGTCTGCAGCCTCCACATAGATACAGGTTTTTTGATGATCGCCGTTGCACTCTCCGGTCAAAAGCTGTGTCCTGAACCGCACCACATTATCATCACGAGTCACAATAGAAACCGGCTTCCGGAAAACCTCAGTGATGACATGTCCCTCTTCAGTGTCATCCCCGACTACCAGGTATGGGGAGGATACGCCCTGGATTAGCTCTGCTATCCTTGCCAGTCCGGCAGTCGTGAAGGAATTAAAAAACGGCCCCTCGCGGGTGCCGTCATCATGCTCGAAATGCCATTCTGACTTGAGTTTCAGCTTACTATCCATCACTTATCACCACCTAACCATAAATAGGAATCGCTATTTTAAAAGCACAACAGACACCTGGATAAGATTCCCAAGAAACTCCGCCATCATAGCTGCAATGTTGGGCACCAATAGAGTAATGCGGATAGTTGTATTGCCAGTAAGTGTTTCCTGTTTGGCCGGGTGCTGGAAAACCCTGCCCTACAAGACAATAGCGCACTCCCGCCTGCAAGGGTTCCAAAAGACGTATATCTACCCATGCCGGGCCGCCCCAGTCCCAGTCGTCTGCTGTTAGTATTACCGGTTCACAGATATGCATCCCGGGCTTGCCATCGGAAAAACTGTAGATATACCACTTCGTGTCAGAAGGAGTTCCGTCCAAGTACGCATAAGCCCTAAGCAATTGCACACCCTCCATGGCGGGGGTTGCTTCAAAATCCTGGCCAATTAACTCCTGCTGGCTAGACAATGGATCAGAGTTCCGCGACGACGTTTGGGCTATTCTTTGTCAACCACTACCATTCCACAAACTGCATCTGGATCACCGCAAACAAAGGGCAACGATCTGGGAGTCGTGATTAACTCATCAGCCAGGCTCAGGGTTTCCTCCCCATAGATGTACTTTTGTATAGTTCTACTCGGCTCGATGTTTCGCTTCTTCTGCTGCGATGATACAAGCGCCTGTAGGAAGTCAGCTATACCTAATAAACGCCCGCCAAACTCGATAGTCCAAAACCATGTGGCAGCATAATGCAGCCGCACTGACTGGATCATGTAAACATTATCTATGCCCCGATCAGGCAAGTTCACTTTTATTATCTGGCCAGGTTGCCAATCAGCTGCATACGCAGTCAAAAAACTACCACTTACTTTAGGATTAGCGGCAGCCCTCAAGTCTGAGAGTCCAGCAGCCTCAGCAGCTTGTACAGTTGTTAGACTTTCATCCGTTATACAGTGCTCATAGACCCCATCTCCACCCTGTACGGCCGCAATGGCCTGCTGACTAGCATAGTCCTCGACAGTTGTAATAACAGGGATATCCTGCTTGGCGGTCAGAGTCATGGTGGTCCCTTCTGTTGGAGTTGTAGTGTGGGCAGAGCACCGGATATATTTCTCCTGGAAGTTCATCATGTAGTCATACTGGGTTTCTTCATGAAGATTCTCCACGCCCACGCTATGTAGCACCTCACCAACCCCAATGCCAGGTTCCCCATTGTATTGAATGTCATGCGGCCCCCAGGGCAGCACCCACTGCCTGGCAACGCCATCAGCTTTCCACTGTACCACCTGAGGGTCAGATAGCATTTTGCCGCCCAGTACATAGACCCGGTTCCTGAGGTTCTTCATGTCCACAGTTAGCTTAAAATCGCCCCATAGCCCTCGGGTTTCCTCTGTTAGATCAAATGGGGCAGGTACCATCACAGCAGCTGGGTCAAAAAACTTGATATGTTTGGTTTCGTCTATGTACCACTGCCACCCTACATAGTCGCACAGATCTTTGAAGCACTGGCTGGGTCTTACGTAATTAAAAAGTATATTCTCAACTACCGGAGCCCCTGGAGTAACATCGTCCAGCAGGTCCTCTGTACAGTACTTGGCAATTATGTCCTTTACTATATCGCTAGCACTTAGGTTTTCGTAACCTTCGACAACTAGCTTACGATCAACAAGTTCTGTGTAATCATTACAATCGATTTCCCATAGCTGGGCATCCTTGTCTGCCAGTCTGACATTTACAATAATTCCCCCAAACAGAATACCCAACTCAGAGTCAGTCACTATTACCTCATCGCCTTCATTGGGCTTGGTAGGAGAATGTATTGTGCATTTGCAAGTATCAACCTGAAAAGTTAAGGCTTTTTGAATCTGAATTGTGTCCTGAACGACGGGCATACTGATGCCCCCGACTGTCAAGGTGTAACTCATATCCGCACCCCCCGACGGTTCAGTTCACGTTCGATATCCGCCCAGCTTGTAGCATACACTGTCATGTTAATAGTAGTCCCGCCAGCGCCCCCACCGGCTACGGCCAGGTTGGGGTTGAGATTTATGGCCATATTGCCCAACATCGTCTGTAGGCTACCAAATTCCGATACAACACCGTCCACAAAGGCCTTAACCATATTGGCGCCCCACACTTCTATAAATCGGCCTGGGCCTTTTTTGGTGGGAGAAGAGAATCCAATGAAATCAGCAACGGTGTCGGCTATATCTCGGGCCATATCAACTAGATCGGAAAACTTGTTTTTTATGCCCTGGATAAATGAACTGAGCATATTCTCGCCCCAGCTCAGTGCCGCCTCAATCAAGCCTATGAATATCTCTTTGATGGCTATCACCATGTTTTTGAGCACACCGATTATTCCCTGCCAAGCGATTGAGAAAATGTTTTTGATGTTATCCCAGGCCCCTTGCCAATCACCAGTTAGGACATTGAGAAACAGAGCAATAATCTCGCCAACAAGCCTTGTCACTGTTGATATTATGGTTTTGATGGCATCCCATATTGCCGTGGCAGCCTTAACAAGATGGTCTCCGTGGTTATCCCAGAGTTCCTGAATAAAAGCAATGACTTCCGCAATCGATTTCTGTATGTCATTCCATATGGCCGTCACGCCCACACGAAACGCCACGTTATTGTCCCAGAGCTCTTTAATTGCGAGGCCTATTCCTACAATAGCTGCCACTATCGCCGCTATGGGCAATACTAGGGCACCTAATGTCAGGCCAGCCCCCGCCAGGACTCCGGACAACGACGATGACAAAGCTATTATAGAGCTGAGCCCAGCTGCCATGCCGCCCAGGGCTAACATCACAGGCCCTATAGCTGCCGCCAATGCGGCTACCGCCAGAACAATCTTCTGGGTGGCGGGAGTCATGCCCGATAGGGACCGGGCCAAATCACCCAGCCTGGTGATCGTTGGAGTGATAATTGGCAACAATATCTGCCCAAACGATGCCGCCAAGTTCTTCGCTTCGGTCGTGAGAGCCCGCATAGATCCCGAAGCCCCTGCCGCCTCTCTTTCCGCCTGGCCCTGCGCTGCCCCAGTTTGCTCCATGATCAGAGCAAGAGTGGCAGCTTGCTTAGTGGCTAGATCCATGGTCTTGCCTTCAGACAGTAGTCCCATTTCCATGGCCTTAGTCGTTATCATGGCATCATTCACAGCCATGCCGTAGTTGTCTAGCATGGTATTATTACCTTTAAGTGCCCCGGTCAGGGCCCTAACAGCATCTGCAGTAGTGCCACCATACATGGCCGTTAGATCGCCTGCGAGTTTGATAAGGGTCTGGGCCTGCGCTGCCGCCGCTTCTTCCGTCATGCCACCTATGTTTTGGAGCATAGACCCCATCATGTTGGCGTATTCCATAGCCTCGCCGGATGCTATGCCATAGTAGGTCGGAAGCTCCATAGCCCATGCTTGCATAGCGGCAGATGAGCCCTTGAAGATCTGATCAGTAGCACCCATGGCATCCTGCATATCTGCAGCCAACTTAAAACCTGCAGCCCCGGCTGCTACGATGGGGACGGTTAGCCCCATCGTCAAGGTGGTTCCGATACTTGTCATGGTGGACGCAAAGTCGTCTAGCTTTCTCTTCGCTTTCTTCAGTTCTTTGTCTAGCCCCGTGACGTCGCCTATTATGGCGACTGCCATGCTACCTATGAGCCCCATCCGCTTCACCTCCCCGGGCGCTTGATTTTGTCTCCGTAGGCCTCATAAAACGATTCTTTGTCGGGTTCATTCTTGTACTTTTCTAAATCTGCCCCGTAAAATTCCATGCCGTACTCATATAGCATGGTGATATGCTCCAGGGTCATCTGATCCAATAAAAAATCCAGGGTGTAACCATACAACATGGCCACCCTGGAATAAACCCGGCAAATCTCTATTCCTGCTTTTTTCCCAGTTCCTGCCCTCCAGACTGCTGGGTGATAGGCTCAAGCACGAATTTCGCAAACTCGCTGAGTTGTGCAAAGTCAGTATTGTCCAGCAGCCAATCCACTGTTATCTCCGGGTCAGATAGCTTGCATACCGCCGCCACCGGCTCCAGCGCCTGCAAAAACTGCTCCATAGGGGACAGTTTGCCCTCCGCAACATCATCGGCGTATTTGGCCAGCTGGAGCGTCACCCGGGAGGGGATGCGGGTGACGTCGATCTCCTTACCGGCCAGCTGGGCTGTGCGCTTATCCGGGACTAATCGGTCAAAGTCTTTTATGATCGCCATGCTTACGCCCCCTGCTCATCATAGATCTCAAACAGCTGATCGCCCGCTTCTCGGCTCACATCTAAAACGCCCTCAAGCTTAATGGGGATGACGTTGGGGTCTTCGGCATCATCACTTTGTAACTCCAGTTCAATTCCCTGGGCGTTAGTAGCTTTGTAAATAGTTATCCGAAATTCCTTGTCGTTGGCATCGGTGTTTGTGATCCGTACCACTTTGGGACTGATGGTTAATTTGCCGCCAGTAGTCAATTTCTTAGCCGCAGCCGGAGTGTAGTCAAATACAATAGTAACGGTCTGTGCCTCAGTGCTTAGTTTAGCGCTGTCTATAATTACAATGCCCCATTTGCCGGTACCTGCATTCTTAGCAATGAAGTAGTCAGTATTTAAAACTAAAGCCCCATCTTCCGATCCGGTTACGCTGTCCGGTGTGATTTTTGATAAATCCCCATTCTGGTAATCAAATTCGATGAACTTATCGTAAGCCCATGCTCCAGATGCCACGGCATAACTGTGGTTGTTTACAACCTCAGCTGCGACTGTTGCATAAGAGTCAATACCGCCACGGATATTGTTCAGATTTACCAGGTTTAACTCGATCAGTTCGCCCTCAACAGTCGCCTTGTGGTTTCTGATCCCGGCATATATTTCACCAGCATTGTCGGACGTAATGGAGACTTTATCAAACTCTTCCGTGAATTTAATGCCTTTCATGGCCCCCAGGTCTACCAGAGCACCTACGTTGTCTCCAACCTCTAGTTTTCCCGACCCAAAACGTATGGTCTTGGACTCTTTTACAGTTGTCTGTGCCATTGTTTATACCTCCCGATAATTAATTTGGTATGTCTGCAAGATGAAATACTCTCCTAGTTGCTCGTCATGGATTGGCCCTTGTTCATCTTCAACCGATATCTGTGTCACCTCAATCCCTGACATAACCCGCTTTTCACGCTGCAGCGCTTTACGGAACACGTCCGCCAATTGCCGCGAGGCCAGGTGGGTTTTAGCCACCAGAGTAAATTGTATCGACGCCCACGCAAAGTCTATGTTGTGGTGCCGCTGAATTGAGATAATGTCATATTTAACCGCGGGGAGCGTGGGTTCTTGAGGCAGTGTCTCAGGGTAAATTCGAGTAGATATTAAAGCCGTTACCGGTGCTACTGTCCCCAGATAAGTTTTAAGGGCTTCCTCAATAAGCACGATCAATCACCGCCCTTACCTTGGTGGTTACCGCTATTTTGGCTCTGTTGCGGTTAGCCTTCATTGCCGTCCTTAAGAAAGGCTTAGCTTTTGCGTGCGGTGTTCCATACTCAATACTAGCCGGATAGTAGGCCGTTTTCCTTTTGCCTTTTGGATTTTTTATCGGCTTCTGAAAAACATCGTTCATGGCTGGGTCCATGCCTACGTCCCACACTGCCAGGGTATTCTTTCGGGTATTAAATCTGCGGACAATAATGCCGCGTTTCAGTGCCCCGGTTTCTTCAGGCGCTTTGGCTATTGCCATGTCCTTTGTTGTTTCGGCAGTTTCATGTATAGCTTCATCTACTGCCTGAATAACCGCATCGCCGAATTTATCCATAGCTCGCTTGAGTTCATCTAGCCCGATGGTCTTGATTTTTAATCTTGATTTTGTGGCCACTAGAACACCTCCCGGCACATCAAATGTACTTCCCGGTTGCGCTCCTGTATCTCCATGGGTGGCGCCACAATCTCAAATATCCTGGTGCCGAATAGCACCCGCATTTTGCCGGATATTCTTGTTTCAGCTGCAGGCCTGGCCCTAATCTTGATTCTGACCTGAGCCTCAGTCCCGGCCTGCTGAGCGAGTATAAACTCCCGCCCGGATATCGGCTCTATAGCTGCCCAGCAAGTAAATAAATCTTTCCAAGTTGCTATCGGCTGGCCAACGCTATCTTGGCTCTCTTCTGGATACTGGACCGTGATCCTAAGCCTCAGCTCCCCCGCTCTCATATAGGCACCACCCTATTCAGATCCAGAAGTGCTTTCGTCGCAAATGGAATGTCCTGCATAGAACGCTCGCTGGCGGTCTCGCGATTCGCGAACCAGTGCCCTATCAAAAGCAATAAAGCCTGCTTAGTCGCCTGCGGCACACTCGCCGCCAGTCCGTAGCCAGCCACAAACCTGATGCGGATCCCGGCCACCGGGTATAGTGTGGTGGTCGGCCAACTGCAGTTGTAAGCAAGGGCTGCCCTGCCCAGGAAGCTGTCGGTATCAACAATATACTGGTCGGTGCCCAGTGTGGTCTCCGTGCCGTCAGTATCCTTGTATTTGATGCTGGTAATGCTCTGTAAGGGTGGCAGCGGGATCTCGATATAATCCTCAGCCGGCCAGTCATCCAGCACCAGCTCCCAAGTCTGAGTAACCAGGGCACGGTTCTGGTATCCTTCCGCGTATTCCCGGGCTGCCTGGATCAGGGATGTGAGCAGGGTGTCATGGTCGTTGCCATCAACAGCACAGTGAGTTTTAGCCTCAGTTAGCGTTACCGGCTCAGCTGCCGGCGCGGTGATTAGTTTCAATGCCATGCTCTTATCCCTCCAAAAAAATAACCGTCCATTATAGTGGACGGTCTCAATCTTCAAATGTTTGGCAATTTATTTAGAAGTACCTCTGGTAGATTTCTTTTCGCCTAGGCCCACTCAGGTGTGTGTACAACTGCGTGGTCTCCATCTTCTGGTGACCCAAGAGGGTCTGTATCCCTTCTAGCGGCGCACCGTTGTTCAATAGGTGAGTAGCAAAGCTGTGCCGCAGTTTGTGCGGGTAAACATTAGCCTGGATCTCGCTTCGCCTGGCCACCCGCTTGATGATATAGCGGATCTCCTCGATGCTCATTCGGTGCGGTTTCCGCTCGGTGACAAACAGAGCCATGTCGATGTCTTTGCGGCCAGCCAGATACTTCTTGAGCCAAATGGCTGCTTTGATTGAAAAATATACCTCGCGCTCCTTGTCGCCCTTACCTAAAACCACGCAGGACCGGTTGTCCCAATCAAGGGCGTTCCGATTCAGCCGATGGATTTCCCCGATCCGGCAGCCTGTGGTATACATAAATTCTACCAGGGCATGCTCAAGCGGAGATTTGCATCCTTCCTGGAGTGCCACGGTATCTTCCTCGCTGAGCGCCTTGGGTACCCGGGCTCCGAGTTTGGGTTCCTTAAGTCGCCTGGCCGGATTGCCTGCGCTATATCCTTCGTCGGCTGTCCATCGAAAGAATGCCCTGATGAAACGGATTCGCATGCCCAGGCTGGATGGCTTTAAGTGGCCGCCGGACTCTACCAGGTACCTCTTGAGATCCTGGATAGTTATTTCATCCAGGTCGCAGTCCCCGAAATACCTGACTAACAAATTGTGCTGAATCTTGTACCCTCTGAGGGTAGCCGGGCTGAAGCCCTCGATCTGCTTGTCGGTCTCATAGTGAGACCAAGCCTCTGACAATAGCATGATATGATACCTCCCTGATGGTATTTTTGTGCCCCTGAGAGATGTTAAGAGCAGGCGGCACCTCAGGGAGTGCCTCGTCGTAGGATCGCGACTCCTACCAAGCCTGCTTCTAACATACCATATCATGCTTTTTTATTGCTAGTCAATTTTCGACTATCGCTATTCCGATAGTTGCAGATGATCTTGCATCAAAACATTAATCATGTTCTCTTGTTCAAAATTTTCATTCGCCAATTTTGCAATCAAATCATTCTGTTTTGCGATAACTTCTTCTTGCCTTGTTATCACTTCTAATAAATGTTCGCAAACTCTAAAATCATTATCCTTCAATCATTTCTCCTTCTTCTTGTGGGGGTAAATTCCTTACCTCGTTTCCAACATAAATATGATCTCCCATATCAACAGGCTCCAATTGAAAAACAGCTTGAGTTATCTGGTCAAACTCAGGAATCTCAGCGTAAATTATTGGCTTTTCTGACATTACGCAAGCCTCCTTTGCTCGTCTAATTCGGCATGACACCACTGGCAGACCCATGTAACTTCAAGCGGTTTACTGTAGTCTTTATGGTGTCCCTGTATGTTTCCTTTATTACCGCACAATTCACAAGTATCTGGCTTAATAATTTTGCCAGTTCGCAAGGCATAATGTAATGCGTTCCAGGCTTTTTTCTTTTGCTTATCTTCCTGAGTTAGATTTGCTCTGCGAGCATACTGGGATAGCAATAATTTTTCTTTGTTTTCTCTCTTATATTCAGCCTTGCAATCCCTACATTGTGAATAATGCGTTGCGTTTCTTCTGTTATACCGATGAAACTCCCTTAACGGAAGTTCTCTGCCACATTTTGTGCAGGTTTTTGTTTGCATGATTTTACCCCCTATAATGCTTTCTTCATTAACCGCCCGCCGCTAAACACACTCGCGTACGAAGAGGAATAAGACGGATTCCAGTACGAAATCCCAGCAGACGCACCAGAGGCCCAGTACCCACCGAAACGGGCAATTCGTTGCCCGGCATCTTGATAGTAGTAATCCTTATAATGCGTAACACTGCCAGATATCGCTACCGGGAATTCTGCAAACGGGAAATTTGGGTCAAACCCCATCGCGGTTGCATAACCATTTGTGTCTCCATTTACATAGCCTAATTGCTCGTATGGATTTGCAAATACGTTACTGGCATACTGCGCGGCGTTTCTACAAACCCAGGCTTGTCTATCTGTGAAATTAACGCCGTCAACGAATTGGAACACATCTCCCCAAGGAGATTCAATTCCACGATAACTGCACGGGAATTTGCCATTATTAGCTACAATACTTCCGCTACTTGCTGCAATGCCTGAGCTAAACCCATTTACCCATCCTGTGTTTTGCAAAAAGTTACCTACTGTTATATCAACAGGGTCGCCATCAAATACGATTGATTTGTTGTCTACATCATAGTCTTCGATTGCTGTTATTGTCCTACCATAGAATACTTGTGTGCCATATCTTGCTGTTCCTATAGATATTGTTTGCCCAACTAAGTATCCTGCTGCTGTAGCGTTTGATACGATAATCCTGTTTGTGGCAGACTCAGAAACTGTTGCTAAGTCTGATTCAACACCGTATCTGCCAGACGAATACCCCTGCATAACAGATTGCGCGTCTAAAGTTGCAAACTCAACAAAAAACAGCGTTCGCAGCACATCAATAGCGTGTATATCAAGCTGCTGATAGCCAATCCCGTTAGCCGTTGCGTAATTCCGAAACTCTACAATGTTTTTGTTGACAAGTGGAGGTTTACCTGGTTTTGATTCTAGTTTATTGTCTGCACTTAAAGTTGCTTTATACTTACCAAAATCCAAGTATGGCAATGGTTTTTGCTTGTCAAAGTCCCAAAAGCACCACGGTAGATAAAAACCAGGTAAAGGACGTGTTGTAACCGCAAAAGTTTTAAAAGCTGGCCCATCAGTTTTACGTATATACAACTTGGGGATACGAATGAATTTATTTCCTAGCGTATCATCAACTTCTCCCATCTGCCCGAAAATAGGAGCACTATCGAAATCATTCTGTACCCACTGTCCATCTATACCAACTGCTGCTGTCATACCCACAGCATCATGAGTACGCACAAGTTGCGGCGACTCATTCTTATCCCAATAAACACCAAAAATAGGAGCAGAATAATCAAGTTCTCGATCTAATTCATTAAGTCTTTTCTTCATTAACGCATAATTAATCATTATATCACCACCCAATCTGTACCATTAGATACTTCTATGGCATCTGCATATGGGTCGGTATCCACACTCCAGTATGTCGCTCCGATTGTTACCGCCGTTGCTAAAGGTTTAGTTGCTGCTGTTCCCCTTAAATCCATATTACTTCCCGATAGCGCAACAGACTCGCTTGGCGCATTGACCAAAGCGCCGGCCGCATTTAATATTTTTAGAATCCCGGTATCAGACTCAAAAAACGTTGATCCGGCAGGTATGCCAGTTAATGTCATCGCCGCGATCTCCGCTGCGGTGCCGATATAACGATTTATTTTTGTTACCAATTGCACGGTCATTTATATCACACCTTTCTCTTTTTGGGGTTGTCGTTTTCAAAGATAGGGCCGCCCCGAAGAGCGGCCTTTAATGGTTAATTCAGAGCAACTACCGTGCTGGCATTAGCCGTAGCGCGGCCCACTACCAATAACAGCTTAGTCGTGGCAAGGGGAGTCCCGGTATCTCCTGATACATTCTTTACCGTGTAGGTTTCAGTGCCATGGTTGTAAACAAACGCCACCTGCCCCGCAGCGAGCCCGAGAGTCAACACTTTGCTGCCCGCGGTCATTTTTGCGGAGATGACTAGCTTTGCCTTTTCGGCAGCTGCCAGCGCATAGCTATCGGCCTTTTCTACCGTAGCCAGGCCGATCACGCCGCCGGTCAACATGCCGGCTACGTTCCCTGTAATATCACCTTTAACATTTGCCTCGATGCCGGTTTCTGTCACCTTTAATATAGTGGCGCCAGTTGCCTTGGCGAAAAACTCAAGCAGCCCGGATACCCATTTGGACCCAATCTTAGTTACAGACATGTCAATTCTCCTTTCCCCATACGCTTTCGCGTTATCGCCCTGGTTGGGCGGGGGCCAGCTAACCGGCCCCACTAATTACAAACAACTTAAGCAGCGGGGGTCGGCTGATAAGCCGCATCCTCGATCACTAGGCAAGTCATCAGGTTGGATGCGTGCGAATTTGCGTAGCTCATGCCGATGTATTTTCCGGCAGGGATGCTCGCCGGGTCAATGACAAAATCAACGATAAAATTGCCAGTGGCATCACCAACCGTCAAAGCCTTGGCATCGGTCTGCCGGACGCCATCTTTGTATATAGGCACATCTGCGGCTAAAGCAGCGGCATTAGTTCCAGCCGCATCGTCAGCAGTTTTCGGGGTCAGCACCAGGTCGGTGGCATCACCCATGGTAACGATGCAACGCAGAATTTGCGATTTTGCCCCAGGAGAGGGTAACACATAATCATCAGCAGCTGTAGCAGTAGTCTGCAGTGCCATAACTACACGAGTTCTGTAATCCATAACTGCTCTATCAAGCATTAATTAATCCTCCTTAATTCTCTGGCCAGAAGCCCGCGCTTAAGCGCGGGCTGCCAGGGTTACGAATGGCGACAGGGTATAACCGGCATTGCCTTTGGCCGGAGTGATAGCACTATTCCGGTAGGGAGCACCGTTGAAGCGATAAATGAACCGGAAGCAGCTCTCATCATATAAGAACCGAACATGTATCGACTCGGTAGCCTGGACGCGATCCTTATCAATGCCGATGTACTGCTTCGGATCTGCCAAAATGATATCACCCTGGTCGCCCAGTTTGGCGCACTGCTCAATAGCCACCACCGGCCGGTTGTAAAGGGTGCGCCTTTCTATGAATTCCTTGGCCAGCGGAGAGATGGCCCCAGCAGTCCCGATAGCCAGGCTCATGTTTTCTAACTGGGGCTCGATTTCCTGGTTGATGTACCATATTGCATTCTTGCGGCTGCGGGCCAGCATGCGGTTCCACATCTTCTGGATGTTCTCATGCACGACAGTATCGGCCGCCTGACCGCCTTCCTTGTCTACAACAACCAAAGCCCCCCCGGCCAGAATGCCGGTAGGCTGCCCAACACCAGAGCCGTTGATAATAGCGTCATCCAGTTTATAAGCCATTTCCTCGGAATAGGCCTGCTGGATGATCGCCCTCAGAGCGGTAGCGTCCTGAAGCAGCTCCTCGGTGGAATAGCAGATCGCAAAAAGTTTTTCCAGCTCGATTTCGAGCTTGCGCCATTTCGGCTTACTTGCGGTGACTGTTGCAGCTTCAGCGGCCCAGTAAGCCTGTACGCCACCCCAGCGGGAGCCGTCTGCCCGACTGGTCTCATCAGCGCCCCAGGTCTTAAGGCTGTTGCTGTTGGCCCCGATCTGGATCATGCGGATCTGGGGTGCTACCAGCGCTTCAGACAGCATTCCGGCCTGCAGCTCTTCAATCAGCTCTGCATCCAGCATAAAGCCGCCATCTGCACCAATGCCTCCACTCATACCGGATGCGGCTGCCTGGGGGGCAGTCAGCAGACGATTGTCGATGGTCCCGCCAGGTTTATAAGCCTTGGCCACAGCCTGCAGAAATTCTCCCAGGCCTCTCTTCCACTTTTTCTCGTCTTTGTTCTTGGGGAAGGTGACGACTACGTCATCCGCCGGGGTCTCAAGGGTCTTAGCCCTCTTTTCGGCAGCCTGCTGTGCCTCGATGGTCTTCTCCAAGGCTTTGATATCCGCCTCCAGAGTGTCAAACTTTTCCTGCTCCTCGGCAGTAAAAGCCCGGCCCTCATCGGTGGCAGCTTTCAGCAGCGCCGACTGTTCCTCGATCTTCGCTCTCAGTTTCTCCTTAAGATTCATATTTGGCGAATCTCCTTTCATGATTTTTGACAATCTGGGCATATAGGTTAACCGGCGCTTGCCGTTTTCCCTCTGGTGTTTCCCCGGATACTGTATCCCTCTCCGGGGTTTCAGCCTGCATTTCTTTGAGCCTCATATTTCTGACCTTATCCAGCACTTCTTTGGGCAATAATACATTTTTCGTACTGGCGGCCAACTGCAGGCCTTCATCAAACATAATCTCATCAACGAACTTGTACTTCAGCGAATCCTGAGCTGTAAGCCACGACTCATTGTCCATAAGCGCCAGTAGCTCGCTCTGGGTCAACCCGGTCTTAAGCATGTACGCATTAGCAATAGACTTGTTCCAACCTTGCAATACTTCAGATTCATGATCCATAGCCCGGTAATCCCCCCATGCGATGGACCAGACATTATGTATCATGATTTGAGCGGTAGGTGATATCATGATCTTGTTGCCCGCCATGGCTATGACACTGGCGGCGCTGGCTGCCAACCCGACTATCTTCACAATCACGTTACCGGCGTAACCTTTGAGCATGGTGTAAATATCAGAGCCGGCGTACACGTCCCCGCCTGGGGAATTAATCTCCAGTTCGATCTCCTCGCCATTAGCCGCTTCAAGTTGTGCTTCCACATCATTGGGGCTTACGGCATCCATCTCAAACCATTCGTAAATCCACTTATCATCATTCGGAACAATGACGCCCTTAATCTTGATTTTCAATCCATCACCGCCTTTCCGTTATCATCTGGTAGATGTCATCCAGCAGGCGCGCATAGGCTCCGTTGCCCTGGGCCTCAGTGCTGCCCGCTTCAAACATATTGCTGGGCTGCAGGTATATGTCCCCGTTATCTATGGGGTTCATGTTCTCCAGCCTGCGGATATCGTTTACTGACATCCACCCCCACTGCCTGGCCGTGGCGTAGGCCTGTGCCCGGGCCTGGGCGTCACCTCTAAGTAAAGCGTCCACCTTGAACTCGAAGAAGCGGCCGCTCTTCCGATCCTGAGGACTGAGCAGCTGCAGGTTGAGGTTTTCTTCCCACCTCTTGAACCAGGGCAGCATGGTATAGATGATAAACTCCAACGACTGGTGCTCGATATTGTTGTTAGTGCTCCGGCTCAAATCTTGGACCAGATGCAGAGGCACCCGGTAAAACCGGCAGATATCCTCGATCTGGAAGCGCTTCGACTCCAAAAATTGAGCATCGGTTAATTTCATGCTCAATTCCTTAAAGTCTCCGCCGCCTTCAAGAATCATCGGTACTCCAGCGTTTTTTAAACCTGCATAATTGTCCTTAAGCTCCTTTTTCAGACGCTGGAAGGCTTCGTCCTTCAACTCCCCGGGGAACTTAAAGATTCCTGAACTCATCACGCCGTTTTTGTAGAAGTTGCTCTGAAATGTCTCCTGGTTAATCCCTATCTGCAGGGTCTTCTGCGCGTACTCAAGTGGCGTTATGCCAGTTACCCCGTCAAGGGTCATTCCAGGGATGTGCAGGATCGTCTCCCTGGTGCGAGGTTTGTCCGCGCCGTCCACATAGTACAGCAGCTCTCCGGTCTCAGGATCTGCCTTCATCCTAACCCGGTTCCACATAATCGGCCGAAGTTGGATTACTTCTCCCAACGTATTGCGGACCTTCTGGGCGAAGAAATTACCACCGAAATTGATGTTTCCTACTCCGGCCTCCTTAAAGGCCGTCGGGGTCATGTCAGGATTAGGCCTGGTATGCAACAATTCGTACAGCAGACTGTTTGTGGCTACTTCCCGCCCATCCTTAATGCGCTGGTACAAAAAAACCGGGCAGCTGGCCAGCGTCTCAGCCAAAACGCGATTGCACGCGAACACGGCGGAATAGCTCATAGCTACTTCAGCATCCATTTTGCCAATCGTGTTTCCGGTCGGGACGTCTTTGCCCGATAAAAAATCCTCCGCATACTTTTGGAGGATCTTTTCCAGGCTGGCCTGGGGCGCAAAGGCTATTCTTAATCGGTCACTAAATTTCAAACCCTCACCACCTTAAAGCAGGGATCTCATCCCGCGTTCTTCGTACACGTTAGTCTGGCCTTCCATCCTGATGGCCACCGCCATGGCGTTGATCATGGCAACAACAACGTCAATTCGGTCTGTTGATTTATTCTTCATCGGCTTAATGTTGCCGTTGCCGTCAACAGCCACATTGACATTCCCCCAGCACCACCTGGCCAGCGGGTTAAACTCATGTGTCATCATGCCGCCCTTCATCAGGCGCTCTATTTCTTTCATAGCCGGGCTCATGTGAGCCATGGTCTGTGGTATCTCTATGCCGTCTATCCCTTCCCGTGCTAGACGCTGCGTTAACATGCGGCTGTTCCACGGGTCTGTGCCATACAGCTGAAAATTATATTGCTTGCTTAAAGCAACCATCCTGGCTTCCACGAAATCATAGTCGATAATGTTTCCTGGAGTGGTGTGCAGATACTTCTGCGCCACCCAGCGGTCATAAGGAACACCGTCACGGTGAACCCGTTCCCGCATATTATCCTCAGGTATCCATGCCTCATAGATGGCCCTCCAGTCTGGCATCCCTTCCTGAGGTGGAAAGAGCAAGCACACGGCAGTTATGTCTGTAGTGCTTGATAGGTCAACGCCTGGATAGCATCTCTTACCGACCAGGTCGGATAAATCCCATTGCCCCACTGTCTGGTCCCAGAGGGTGAGCGACTGCCACCCAATCTGTTTCACCGCCACCCATTGATTGAGCCGCAACCACCTGAATAGCTTTTCTTTAGCCAGGTCATTCCTTGCCCCGATGGCTTCCTGCCTGACACTCTCTATGTCGATGGTGATCCCTAGCGAAGGATTGACCTCGAACCATATCCTCTCGTCGAAGATATTGCAGTCGTCCGGGGCATTATACATCTTCACATACCAGAACGGGTCCACGATCTCTTTGTCGCGCACCTTCCGGGCATATTCGTGTTGCTCCCAACCAATAGAATGACGGTCTGGATCATCGCCGGCAGTTGTGATAACCCACCATAATGGTTCCTTGCGGGCCGCGCCGGCACCAAATGTCATAACGTCCCACAAGTCACGGTTCGGTTGTGCGTGGAGCTCGTCGAAGATGACTACTGTCGGGTTGATGCCGTGTTTAGTGAACGCCTCAGCGCTGAGCACCCGCAAGAATGTGCCGGTCTCCCGGTTAATTATCAACTTCTTGCTGTCGACCACTTTTAACAGCTTTTCTAGTTCTTCATCCTGTTGAATGGTTTGAGTCGCAGCTATATAGACCAGGCCTGCCTGTTCTTTATCCGCAGCGCAGCAGTATATCTGGCCGCTTGGCCCGTCACAGGCCAGGTGATATAGACCCAACTTGGCTATAAGCTCTGTCTTGCCATTCTTCTTTGGGATTTCCAGATAAGCAAAGCGGTACTGGCGGTAGCCTCTTTCGTTTACCGTACCGTAAACATCCCAGATGATTTCATACTGCCAGTCCAACAAAACAAGAGGCTGACCGTAGAAATCTCCGGTCAGCTTAAGCATCTGAACGAACTCTATGACTTCAAGAGCTCGGTCCTTATCATGTACCATTTTGGGTCGCCTGCTTTCGTTTAAGGAAAGCTGCCATACCTGACTTAGCCTCTTCTTTTGGAGACTTCGGTATGGCCCGCAGCGCCGAAGCGATTGTCATAATGTTTTCCTTTTCGATAGACAGCAGCATCTTCCGCTTATCCATGACCTTCCGGTCGCAGACCATGATCCGATCCTGGAGCTTGCCCTTTAAGTCGAAGTAAATCTCGAACTCCAATTCACCTTGGTCGTATCGGTCCTGTAACGCTTCTATGTCATCGATGAGCCTGGCTTTCATCCTATCGAACTCATCGCACTCCGCGATGAGCAGACAGTACCGGTTGATCACGGCCTCGTGCAGGGCGTCGTCATGCTGGATAGACTTGAGCAACTTCCGGATCCGGGCAAACTCTTTGTGGGCTGTTGGGTTGGCCTTGACCTCTGGCCACTCGCGCATAGAGGAGCCAGTCAAGAGGGCTTTTTCAGCCTTGGCCCGGGTCTCAAGTTCTGCTTTGGTCCGATGGCTTTTCTTTTCGTTGACTAATTGTAGATGTGTTTTAGGTGGTCGCCCCATGACTCTCACCTCCCTAATGACAAGTATTTTTGATTTTGGGAATAAATCTCGCGCGAAGG
>CAZUZI010000017.1:0-1938 GCA_964625015.1 uncultured Candidatus Saccharibacteria bacterium
TTCTTAAATCCCTGCTCAATATTCTTCATATCCTCAATTGCTTTTGTACTCGAATATCCAGAGATAAAAGAAACAATACCTATAAGTATTGGAAGAAATAAGGTTGATAACCAAAACGATGGTTTCCTTATAACTTTCGTAAACTCAAATTTTGCAATTGTTATAAATCTACTATTCACCATTTTCACCCTTTGTAAGATTAATAAAGATATCATTCAAACTTGGATAATCCACCTTCATATCAATCACCTTTGTACCACCCTTTATCAAATCTAACAAAACATCGTTAGGAGTATTCTCACCATAAGGAACAATCTCTGCTGTTTTGTTAGAAATCATACTTCTATATATTTTCGTTTCCTTCAAAGGCTTTTTACCCTCATATGTAATGAATATTGAATTACTACCATGCCTCTTTCTAACTTCCGTTGTACTTCCATACTCCAACCTTTTCCCCTTATGAATAATTAATACACTATCCGCCATTTTTTGTGCCTCATCAATAACATGAGTACTATAAAGTATTGTAGCACCAGCTTTAGCTCTCTCAATAAACATATCAACAAATAGTTGCCTATTAACAGGATCAAGACCTTTAAAAGGCTCATCGAGTATTAATATCTCTGGATTATGTATAAGAGCCGTACCTAACTGCACCTTCTGCTGCATACCGGAACTTAATTGAGAAATCTGCTTGTCCTTATGCGCAATTAACCCAACTCTATCTAAATATTCTAAACTCTTCTTAAGTGCCATACCATAAGGAAGACCTCTTAACTCACATGTATATACTAAGATATCCAATGCCCTAGAATCACGATACAAACCCCTCTCCTCTGGTAAGTAACCAATTAAGGTATTTAATCTATCAGAATACTCCTCACTATTTATCAATAATTTTCCAATATCAGCCTGATATATTTTTAGCAGACATCGAATAGTTGTTGTTTTACCAGACCCATTTGTACCAAGGAATGCAAATATCTCTCCCTCATTAACATCGAAAGACAGGTTATCTACTGCCTTTAAATTTCCAAAACTTTTTGAGAAATCCTCTACATGTATACTGTAATTAGCCATATGGTATAGACTGTATCACCAAAAAGTATTGATGTAAATACATATTTCATACAATTGACATATATATATAGAATACATATCATATACCTACCCTTTATGTGATAGGATATATAATAGAAATGATATGAAAAAAACATTAATATTAATCCTCATAACAGGGATTATAATTACCTCCATCTTTCTGATCTCGTTAATCAAAAAAGAGAATGAAGAAAGCGTAAAATCAGCAGCAACAAATACTGTAACAGTAGAGAATAATATACAAATAATTAATGTTACTGCACTTTCAAGTGGCTACTCTCCATCAAAAATAACGGCGAACTCAGGATTAAAAACTTTCTTAAGAGTAAAATCCACAAATTCATACGGATGTGAAAGATCATTTAGGATACCAACATTAGAAATATCAAAAATATTACCTCAAAGTGGAGTAACAGAATTCGATTTAGGAACACCAAAAAGTGGAGAAAAAATAGTAGGAACATGTAGTATGGGCATGTATACATTAACTATAAATTTTATATAGTAAACCTCTTAAACTTTTATTGAACTCAGATGAGTAAAAAGAAATATTTTGTAGAAGGAATGCACTGCCCTTCATGTGAGATATATGTGGAATCACAATTTAAGAATCGAAATGGAATTAAATCTGTAAAATCAAACAATAAAACACAGGAACTAGAAATTGATGTAAACAGTGACATGAAAATTGAAACTGTCATTAATGAAATAAATAAAAATATGGAAGGAAGTGGGTATACTATAAAAACAGAGTTAAAAGATAGAAAAGGAAATTTACAGGAGTATTTACTACCATTTTTTATTGCATTATTTGTAATAATTTTATTCTTTATTTTA
>CAZUZI010000017.1:1948-18018 GCA_964625015.1 uncultured Candidatus Saccharibacteria bacterium
TATTTTAGAAAAATTTATTATAAAAAACACATTCTCATTAGATGAAATGTCTTATACAACGGTTTTTTTAATTGGAATAATCGCTTCAATTTCATCATGTATGGCTGTTGTTGGATCATTAGTACTATCTATGTCGTCTGTATATGCAAAAAATTCAATGAATAGTAAATCTATGACCATATTTCATATCTCAAGATTAATTTCTTTTTTCATATTTGGTGGGATATTAGGATCAATCGGTTCCCTATTTGTTATCTCAAATAAAATAGAGTTTATAATAGGAATAATTCTAACAATTATAATGATTGCTCTAGGAGTAAATCTATTAGATATATCACCCTTATTCAGGAAGTTCGAACTAACAATTCCTAAAAAGCTATCAACAAAATTATTATCAGATACAAAAAACAGTTCATTCGCACCAATACTATTTGGTGCTATAACATTTATACTACCATGTGGCTTTACCCAAGCAATGCAGTTAAACGCCGTACTATCTGGAACTTTCATAAATGGTGCACTCACAATGCTCATCTTTTCAATTGGAACACTACCAGTCCTATTATTAATAACCTTAGGATCAAGAAAAATAATAAATAGTAAATATTCTGAACTATTTCTAAAATCTTCTGGATTCCTTGTAATATTTTTCACTATTTACAATTTGATTGGTTTATTAATTGCCAATGGAATCATTATTTAAATTCTTATACCAATATCATGAATAGAGGGATAGTAAAACTTACAAATGCTGAAGCTACAGAATTACTAAAGAATATAAATATCGACAATTATGCTGAGACACCGCTTTATAACAAATTAAAAAGTATCGATTTGAATAATTCCGTAATAGAAATTCTGCTTTCTGGAGATGAAATAGAGAAAATATTAGACGAGATCGGAATGCCTGATCAACAAACAAACCCAATGCTCTTTGATGCAATAAATAACATGAATCAATTACTACTAACCTTCCAAAGCCAGGCTTACTAGGCTTATAGCTAGTAAAATACCTTGAGAACATTTACTCTTCGATCTATTTATAAACCTAGCTCGGCTTATTTATACCATTTCCAATATAGAATGTAATTCGCAGTAAAAACTATAATGTGTAACTTTTAGAAGAAGATATCAAAACCTTGGCTTCAAAATTACTCCTTTATATCAAGGAATACATCGTATTTAGGCAGCTACAGGCCTAGTAAGCCTGGCTTTGGAAGTTGCCGGACCTAGATTCGAACTAGGATTAACGGTTCCAGAGACCGTCGTCCTACCATTAGACGATCCGGCAGAAGCGCATAATTATACACTATTACAGCTGTTTCATATACTCATTTATTCTTCTTACAACCCTTCCTTCTCCCAAAACTTGTATAATTTCATATAAATCAGGTGTTTGCTTTTTACCTGTAATAGCTACTCGAATAACCATTGCTACATCGCCAACCTTACCATAATATTTCTCGGGATTATTTTCAAACTCTTTGTAATCAGTACAAAACCCCCTGCCTACAGCAATATTTTTAATTTTCTCAAACCACTCCTCCCTATTATCATCAAAATATAAGGTGTTAACAAAATCTTGTAATATGTCTTTTTGCAAATTTTTCTCCATTTCAACATGATCTTTCTTTAACTCTACATACATATCATCAAAGAATATCTCAAGCTGAGTTAATACATCTGCCCATTTAACAATATCCTTTCGAATCTTTTTACCCTCTCTCTCAATATTGAAGATACTTACTGTATACCCTTTGTTTTCAGATAACCTAGTGAATAACTGTTTATCGTATTTCTCTGCCCAAATTTTTACGAAATCATACACCTCTTCTGCAGATAGCTTTGATACATACTCTTTACATGTATCCTCAAGTTTTACCATATCAAAAAGAGCACCTGATTTATTAAATTTCCCTAGCTTAAGCTCAAAATCTGTATATGGGAGCTTAGGATTTTGTAATCTCCAATCAGCAAACCCAGAATTCATAATATTAAGAAAATACTCCAATATTGCAACCGTAGGATAACCATTCTCTAAGAAATATCTAGTATCTGCCTCTGGATCCTTTCTTTTACTTAATTTCCTCTTACTCCCATTCTCTAATTTCATTAAAGGAGATGCATGTGCATATCTAATTCTCTCAAAACCGAGCTTATCAAAAAGTTCTAAATGAATAGGAACGGATGGGAACCACTCATTAGTTCTAACAACAAGATTAACTCCCATCAATACATCATCAATAGGATGTGCAAAATGATATGTAGGATATCCATCAGATTTTAGGAGAACAACATCAATGTCATTAAAGGAAAAACTTGCCCTTCCCTTTATCAAATCATCAAATTCAAACTTCTCTTCGAAATTACCAGTTGAGTACAATCTAATTGCAAAGTTCTTTTTAGCATCTAATTCCCTCTTAATATCTTCAATAGATGAATTTCTCCATTTTGCCCACTCACCGTAATATCCAGTCCTTACACCCAGTTCATTCTGCTTCTTTCTTATCTCTTCTAATTCATCTTCATTAATAAAGCATGGATATGCATTACCTTTTGCAACCATATTCTTTGCAAAAACCTTGTAAATATCTAATCTTTCGCTTTGAATATACGGACCGTAGTCACCTCTTTCAATACTCTCATCAAATTCAATACCGAATTCTTTTAAACCATCTAGCGTTAGTTTTACACCTCCCTCAACCTCTCTTTTTTTATCTGTATCTTCTATTCTTAATATACAAACACCGCCATTTTGATCTACCAATTTCCTGTTTATCAATGATGTAAAAACAGTTCCAACATGCAAAAAACCTGTTGGACTAGGTGCAAATCTTGTTACTAGTTCATTCTCATTTAACTGTCTTTTGGGAAATTTCTTAAAAATATCTTCTACTGTTTCTAACACTTCTGGAAAGAGTAATTCTGCAATTTCCTTATTTTCTTGCTCTGTTCTCATCAAAGAAAATTTTATTAAATTAGGTTGATATAACAAATATTCGCTGTTATTATTATACCATGACACTGACAGAATCAGCATTTTGGGCAAAAAGATTTGGAGTAATAGTATTAGTAGTACTCGCAGTTTTAATAATAATATTTGCAATACTTTTTTCTTCTAAAAAAACTACACTACCACCTGAATATCTTACTGCAAACTTTGGGTGTACAGAAACAAAGGATGAATTTCTCACACATGAGTTAAAAATACCTGCACTAAATATTGATTCAAATTCAGAAATGCTTTTTGAATTACAAACAGATTCAGGGAAAATAGATAGCCTTCCTAATATCGTAAATGTATATAAATATACAGATTTAGGGCAGATAATTAACTCACAGGGAGAAGCAAAGATACTGGCAAAGAAACTTGGTTTTAACCCTGACAATATTGTAAGGCAAGGGACTACTGGATACATATGGGTTGATAATACAACAAAGAGAAGTTTGAATATTAGAGCAAGAGATTTGAATTTTACTATGAAAACAACACATGAATACATTAAGGAAATAAGAAGGAATAGTGACCTCCCAACAGAAAAAGAAGCTCCATCAATCGCAATTAATGCACTTAGAACAATGGGTGTACTTAATCAAGCATATACAACCGTTCAACCAACTACACATTTAATTAATATAAATCCAGATGGTTCATTTTCACAAGCAGCATCTCTGGTTGAAGCAGAATTAATACGTGTTGATTTCTTAAGGAAAGTACCGATGATTTCCATTGCTACAAATTTAGAAGGTGCACAACAAATGGTTGATAGCTTAACAGCAAAAAATCTTACATATGAAACAGGTAATACGATAGTTAATGATGAAAGAATAGAGGTATATAACTTTAGTACATTAATAACATACCAGAATCCTGTTAAATCAAATATCTCTATCTATGTAGGGCCAAAAGATGAATCTACGAAAATTCTGCCTAATATCTATCAAGTAGAATATAATACATGGAGTTTAGATGAAGAGAGTTGTGGCACATATGAATTAATTTCACCATCTCTTGCATTACAAAATATACAGGAAGGAAAAGGTAGCCTTGTATATCTTAATAGCACTGGAGATGAGATTGTAGACTACACACCTAAAAATGTTAATAAGTTTAGAGTAGATAATATATATATCACATACTACGAGGCATCTACAGAGCAGCAATTTCTTCAGCCTGTATATATGGTAGAAGGACAAGCAGAACTAAAAGGGGGAGAGAGAGCAGACTTTTACATTTATTACCCTGCTATTAACTACGGAATAGTACAAGACAAGATTGAACTACCGCCAGCACCTGTACAAGAGAAAGGCCTATTTTAATACCTGCCTACTTAAATATTCCAACCTCTCAGTATCTTTAAATCTATCATCAGAACCTAATACAACAGTTACTAATTCGTTCATATTTCCATACACAAAATACCCAACAAAGCACTGTTTAGCCATATCCGTAATACCAGTTTTTAAACCTCTAATATATTTGTTTACACCATATAGCTTGTTTGTGCTATATATAGTCTCACTAACTAATTCATCACCAGAATTCCATGAAATCTTTGAACCACCAAGACTTGTTATATCTAAAATATATTTATAATTAAGCACTGCAGAAACAAGTTTACCTACATCCCTTGCAGTTGAGAAGTTACCCTCGCTATCTAATCCTGCAGGATTATCAAAGGAGCTACTATCCATACCAAGAGATTTTGCTTTCTTATTCATTGCAGAAATAAAGGAATCATACCCATTAGGATATGCATTAGCCAATATAAATGCACTATCATTAAACGAGCTAAGAAGCATTGATTTAAGAAGATAATCAATCTTTATCCTATCACCATTCTTTAGCTCAAGTTTCCAATCTAAATCTTCTGGAATATTTTCTAAACTAACATCAACAGAATCCTCTATATTCATGCTATCCAAAGCAACCATTACTGATATTAGCTTTGTAATACTTGCAATTGGCATCTTTTCATCAATATTCTTTTCATAAATAATAGAACCGTTCTTTCCATCAAATACAAGTACACTCGAAGCAGAAATATCATTAACAGAAATACCCAATGTTTTAGGAGAAACATCAAACTCATCCTCAATTACATAGAAAGATGATTGTCTATCTCTCTCAATTGCTTCAATATACTCAACAGGTTCTTTTCTGAAAAGAATAAATAACAATACAGATGTAATAACAGAAAGAATTAGTAAAAAACTTAGAATAATTTTTGCAGCCTTTTTCTTCTTTGTAAGATTCTTTTCTAATTCCTTTGCTTCTAAACCTGCCTTATATGCCTGTTTAAAAAGCTTCTCATCATATCTTTCATCAGGAAGAGTTTTTTCTCTATTTGCACTATTCATGAATCTATCAAGATATATTACTCTCTGATATTAACATATTTATTTTCTTGCGAGTAATTTTCCCAATCTATTTGGAGTATTTGGTAGATATGTAGCCTCAAGAATACTTCCAAGACCCAATATCTTCATTAGGAGTCTCTCTGTTCCTATCGCAAATCCACCATGAGGAGGACAACCATATTTAAAATATTCAAAATAGTCAGCAAGAGATTGCTCACTTATACCTCTTTCTCTAGCATTTTTAACTAACTCTTCCAACCGATGTTCTCTTTGTGCTCCGGTAGTAATTTCAAGACCCTTCCAGAATAGGTCATACCCTAATGCTAATGATGGGTTGTTTGAATCTTTCATGTGATAGAATGCACGTCTCGCATGAGGATAGTCAACCATGAAGAAGAATTCCGAACCAGTTTCTTTCTCCACTATTTCACCAATAGCTTTCTCCTCTTCCGGAGAGAAATCTCCTGTATCCTTACTCGGAACACCTGCTTCTGCTAATTTCTTCTTTGCATCTACAACAGTCATATACGGGAAATCACTGTCAGGGACTTTAATATCTAAACCAAAGACTCTTTTCACATCATCTCCAAATTTCTCATTAACCTTTCTTAACATATATTTGAGCATCTCTTGCTCAAAATGACATACATCTTTGTACGAATCAATATAGCCAATCTCTACATCAAAACTAGTATATTCAGTTAAATGCCTTGTAGTAAAGGATTTTTCTGCTCTAAATACAGGTCCCATATTAAAAACCCTTTCTAAATCGGCAGCAATACCCATCTGTTTATGAAACTGAGGTGATTGTGCAAGATATGCCTTCCTATCAAAATATTTAACCTCAAAAACATTTGCACCAGATTCACTTGCAGCACCAATTATTCTTGGAGCTTGAATCTCAACAAAACCATTCTCTATACAATATTCTCTTAATGAGTGACCTATGTCTGTTGCAACAGACATCATTAATGCATTTCTCTCACTTCTTAAATCTATGAATCTATTATCCAATCTCTTATCTAAAGCAGATACATTGCTGGTACGAGGCTCTTCAATAACAATAGGTAAAGGAGTATTTGCTAATGAATCAATATTAAGACTCTTAATTGCAACCTCATATCCCTGTGCAACCTGTTTTGCTTCTTTAACATCACCAACAATATCTACAACAGACTCATTAGTTAATGATTTAGCTTTTTTAAAAACCTCTTCATCTTGATACCAAGCAACAGTTTGAACCTTACCAGACCTATCTCTAAGCACAATGAAAATTATCTTACCCTGATCTCTAACAGTATCTACCCTTCCCCTTATTCGAACTTCTTGACCAATAAAATTTGATAATTCTTGTATATGTACTCTTTCCATTCTTATATTTAATATATTTTAAGGAAAGGGGACGATATTACTACCGCGGTGCCACCCCAGTTGTCTTGTGGACCTCTTGTATTTTGCACTGTCACACCCAATTATACTTTAAACCTCCACTCTTTTACAAGGAACTGAATATCTTCTCTACCATTAAAAGAATTAACACCGATACTACCGACTACATCAATTATACTATCCACCTTAATCTCTTCAGTATCCTCGTCGCAATTGAAGAGAACAAGTGTAATTAAATCAATACCATCACCCTTACAAAGTAATTTCATATGATTACCTAGCTTACCCATTATGCTTTTCTTAACTACAACGAGATCCTTCATACCAATAACTGGTTTCCTGTTTCCATATCCGAATGGTTTCAACGAATCTAGAGTATTTAGTAATGAAAATGATATATCACTAGAACTAAGTAAAAGATCAATATGTAAATCCTTCACTAACATATCATCAGTAATCTCCCTGTCCGCTACACTATGTATACACTTCGCGAACTCTTTCTCCATCTCCGGTAAAATTGTAAATCCAGCAGCCTGTTCATGTCCTCCATATCTAGAAAGATACTCACTACATTCTGTTAAAGCCTTTGTAATATCAAAGCCATCTATACTCCTTGCACTTCCCCTTACACCTTCCATACCCCTTGTACCAACAAGTACAGGTCTATGATATTTCTCATTAAGTTTACCTGCAATTAATCCAACAATACCTTCATGCCAATTATCACCTACAACAAATATTAATGTGTTACTGTATAAATCGCCAATCATGCTTTCTGCTTCATCAATACCACTTTGTGTAAGAAATTGCCTTTGATAGTTAGTTTCATTAAGTATATTCGCTATATTTCTACAAACATCGACATTCTTACTTACAAGAAGTTTAACAGCATCAAGAGGCGAACCAATTCTTCCTGCAGCATTAATTCTAGGACCAAGAACATATCCCAAATGATAGCTATCTATCTCCTTCCTATTAATACCTGCAATAGCAATTAATTCATTAAGACCAAGTCTTGTCCCGTTCTTTATCTGCTCTAAACCGAAAGATACCACAACTCTATTAATACCAACTAATGGCATTAAATCTGTAACAGTAGCAAGAGCAACCAAATCTAATCCAGCAGTATCAGGAGTTATTGATGAATCCATACCCAATTCCTCCTTAATTGCTTGTACAAGAAGAAAAGCAACAAAAGACCCACAGACACTCATCTCAGGATATTCATAATCTGGATACATTGGGTGTACAAGAGTATAGTCTAAACTATCTAAGATATCCTCTGGAGGCTGATGATGATCAGTTATGACAAAATGAATACCATTCTCATCTCTGTATTTCTTTATCAACTCCTTGTCTCTTACACCACAATCAACAGAGATAACCATATTAGCATTCATAGAAACCATATCATTTAATGAAGATACTGTTAACCCATATCCTTGATCAACCCGATTAGGTATATACGGTACAACATCTATATTCTTTCCTAAGAACTTACCAACATCTTTAAAGAGGAATTCCCACAATATACTTACAGAACAGATACCATCTGCATCAAAATCTCCATGTATTAATATCTTCTTACCACTCTTTACAGCCTCTACAATTTCTTTCGCTGCAGTTAACGAATCATGTAACTTCTCGAAATGATAGATACTATCCAACGAAGGATGAAGAAACGAAAATATATCTGAAACTCCTCTAGATTTGAGTAAATAATCAACAAAATCATCCTCTGTTTTATCTGGGAATACCCAATTACTCTTGCTCTTCAGTGTCATATTCTAATTTCTCAATTAAATCCCAAGAGAAACCCTTTCTCATAAGAAAACCAACCATTCTTTGATCTTCTTTACTAAAAGCTTTTCCCCTAAATTTTTTCCTAAATGTATTTTTTAAAACCTCATACTCATCAGTAATTTCCTCATCACATATTAATTGAGCTATCTCCTTACTAATACCCTTTGAAAGAAGTTCTGCTATTAAAATATTCTTTCCCCTTGGCCGATTCCTTAACCTACTTTGTACAAACATCCTAGCATACTCTTCATCGTTGATAAGATGGAAATCTTTTAATCTCCCCACTATTTTCTCAAACATACTATCCCAATCTACTTGTAAATCCTCTTTGTACCAAACACCTTTCTTCTTAAATCGAAGATCCTTCAGATATTTAAAAATCTGGAATTCACTCTTAGGACTCTTAGAAAGATACTCCATAGCTCTATTCTGAAATCTACTCTGCAATTCCTCGTACAATATCCTTTCCAATGTATCATCATTAATACTTAAACCTTCATACAAAGATTCCTTTGCTAAAGTATCAATTGATATACCACAAAAAAACTTACCATCAATATACAGATTAACTCTGTTAGGATCTCTTTTTTGATATTCTAATTTCGTTACAATCATTACTTCATTGTAACACGAACAGCTTTTTCAATACCGTCTTTAAGTTTGGTGTCTTCCTTCAGTAGAGCAACAGTAGCATCCTTACCCTGTGCAAGCTGCTGATCACCGTATCTAAACCATGCACCAGATTTTTGTACAATACCTAACTGCATTGCAGCATCCAAGATACTACTCTCTTTATCAATACCCATAGGGTATATCATATCAAATGTTGCCTCCTTGAAAGGAGGTGCCATCTTGTTCTTTACGACCTTAACAACTCTAGAGTGACCTATTACATTACCATCTTTTACTATCTTCTCTCTCTGCCTAATATCCATACGTATTGAAGCATAGAATTTTAATGCGTTACCACCGGTAGTAGTTTCAGGATTACCAAACATAACTCCAATCTTCATACGAAGTTGATTAAGGAAGATGATTGTAGTACCTGTTTTACCAGAAATAGCAGTAATCTTTCTTAAAGCCTGAGACATTAATCTTGCCTGCAGACCCATATGACTATCACCCATCTCTCCCTCTATTTCTGCCCTAGGAGTTAAAGCGGCAACAGAGTCAACAACAATTACACCAAATGCAGAAGATCTAACTAATGTCTCTAAGATCTCTAATGCTTGCTCACCGAAATCAGGTTGTGAGATATACAACTCGTCAATATTCAAACCAATATTCTTTGCATATACTGGGTCAAATGCATGTTCAGCATCTATGAAAGCAACAGCATCACCTCTCTTCTGTGCCTCAGAAAGTATATGAATTGAGAGAGTAGTTTTACCTGAAGATTCAGGACCATATATTTCAATAATTCTGCCCTTAGGAATACCACCTATACCAAGGGCCATATCAAGAGAAAGAGCACCTGTTGGTATTACCTCAACAGCAACCCTCTCTTTACTACCTAATTTCATAATAGAACCCTTACCAAACTGTTTCTCAATCTGTGCAACTGCAATCTCAATTGCCTTACTCTTCGGATCATTAGCAACAACTTTTTCTTCTTTTTTATTAGCAGGTACCATAGTAAATGACTATATTAAGTTATATACAATAGGATAACAGAGGTAGAAACCAAGGTCAAAAATATCTCAAAATATTAATGAATATTACACTCTTAGATACTCTGATAAATTCTCAATGAATGTATTTCGAAGCATCTCTTTCTCTCTAATATACCTAGCAACCTCTATCTGTATAGAAGGTACTCTAAGCTTAGAAGCAACAAACTCACCAAGAGTTTCCTGATCCGAATCACAGAATCTAAATACACATGTACTAAGATCTCTAAGATTTCCTCTATCAACAGCCTTGCACACATCATTAGCTAAAGATATAGATCTAGAAAATTTAGAAGGATAGTAAACACCAACATCAAACTCATGCTCATCACTTAAACCATGAATATCAACAAATTTAGAGATTCTTTTCTCTTTAACAATCTCAAAAACTGCTTGCTTGTAAGCATTACTCTTTAATGGATAGTAATTAGGATCATATCCACACTCATCTGTAAGCATAATTCCCCAGCTACCAGTATTAAAACAAACTTCTTTAACAATCTCATCTGTCCAAGGCTCTGCGAATTTGTAAGAAAGAGTTAAAGATGGTCTTCTATGAGAAAAAGCATGAGGAGCAGACAGAAGTACAGGATTTGTTCCTTCAATAATCTTAAAATCTTTACCAATATTCATAGTATAAATTAACATAAGTAAGTATCCCTTGCCAACATATAAAAAAGAATGATACTCTTTAGAGTAATAAATAATTTAAATATATTTCTAAATGAATAGAGTAAAAACTCTTGGTGCCTTGCTCCTCTCGGTCCTCTTATTACCACTCTCTACTGCACTCGCGCAGGAAGAATATCAACAAGAACCACTTGAAGACCCTACCCTTTACTATCAACAAACAGTCTCAGATTACTCAGACTACTTCGACGATTCCACTGTTGACATTGACCCAGATGAATATCTTACAAATACTATGGAGAATACTGCAGCGGCATGGATAGCAACAGTATTTGCTGGAGGATTGATACTAGTTTGGTCAGCGATAGGACTTGCATCATATGTATACTCTGCACTTGCTTTAATGAAAATTGGAAGAGAGCTTGGATATCAAAATCCATGGTATGCATGGATACCTATCTTAAACATAATAATGCTTTTCAACTTAGGTAATCAAAATCCTTGGTTAATACTGTTAATGCTAATCCCTGGAATAGGAGCATTAATTGTTGGAATATTTACAATAATTGCACTTGCAAACATTGCAGAGAAGAGAGGGTATGATAAGCTAATAGCCCTATTATCATTAATTCCACTCGGAGCATATGTACTTCTGTACCTGCTCGCATGGAAACCAAAGAAGTAGTAAACCAGATAATTAAAAGAGGGGGTAACCCCTCTTTTTTTTATAACAATGAACCTTGAGATGGAGGATTACTATCAGTAATTGCATTGAAAGAAGAATCTTCCTTGCTTAGAGTACCACCCTCTAATTTAACCATATCCATCTTTCTTCTCATCTGATTAACACGAGTAGTACTAACATCAGAGTACTGCTTCTGTAATTGCTCAATTCTTAACCCTACCTTATCAAATTCCTCATTAAATTTTGTAAACTCTTTCTCTACAGATTGAACATGACCAACAATCTTGTAAATATTTTCCTGTATTCTGAAATTCTCATATGCCTGCTTTACCATCCTCAGTATTGCGGTGAAACTGAAAGGACCAGCAAGAACAACCTTCTTTGCCATTGCATCCTGCCATACATGAGGAAGCTTGTCATAAATAAAGGAAAATATCATCTCATTAGGTATAAAGAGGATAACGAAATCAACTGTCCTATCTTCAGGATTTATATACTCCCTTGTAGTAACCTGTTTAATCTTCTCTTTCACATCTATCTCGAACTGTTTTAAATGCTTACTCCTCATATCAGGATCATCGCTTTCAGTCATTCTTTGTAACGAAGAGTATGGGAATTTAGCATCTACATTAATCTTTGTCCTGTCTGGGAAATACACAGTAAAATCAGGCCTATTACCATTATCACCATGCTGCTTAACATATGTCTCACCCGGTACAAATCCAGCCATCTTAAGAAGATCCTCTGCAACTTGCTCACCAAATTGTCCTCTTAATTGGTTATTTGATAGTACCTTTTTTAGATTCTCTGTACTTACAGAAAGCTGTTCTGTAATTTTCTTGTACTCATCTAGAGAATTTCTTAAAGCAGAAAATGTATCAATCCTCTCTCTCTCTGAAGTCTCAAGATCCTTTTTGCTACTCTTTAAATCTTCCTGTATTACCTTAACCAACCTCTCTATCTCCCCCCTCTTGTTCTCTAAATCAACTCTAGTTTTGTTAGATTCGGCACCTAATTTTTCATCAGCCATCCTAACTAAACTCTCATTCGCCTGATTAAGAATTGTCGGCATTATTTCATTTAATCTTTGAGATATAGTTTCGGAAATTTCATCCTGCTGTTTTCTATTCCCTCTTAAAAAAAGAAAATATATTCCAATAAAGATAACTGTAGCTCCTAATAGTCCAATTAAATACTCCATAATGGCAAATTTGTTTAAATTATCGTATTCTGTATATACAATTATATCTGACAAAAACAGTATACACCATGAACATAGCCAAATACTTTAATGGAGAAAAAACATTTCTAAAGAATGTCATTATAACGATATTAATTGGTGGAATTGTAAGTTTTCTAAACTACCTATTTAATATATATTTAGCAAGGAATTTTCAAGAGTACGACTTCGGACTATATACAGCTGCACTTGGAATAATATATTTAGTACAAATACCAGCAGCTGCAATACAGACAGCAGTAACTAAGAAGGTTGCACAGAAGAAGAATTTTGATTTAGAGAAATTTAAAATTAAAAGTACATTACAGTTAAGTATAATTGCTGTAATACTATCACTACTCTTTATCCTCTTTGGAGATAAGATTGCAAACTATGTTAATATCCCAACTAAGTACATACTGCCACTAGGTATTACCCTCTTTGGAGCTGTAATATCCCCAATTCCAAAAGGATTTTTACTAGGACTAGAAAAAATTGGAACTTTAAACATTATTCTTTTGCTTGAAACGATTCTTAAGTTCGGACTAGGATACTACGCAATATCAAATAGCTTAGATATTACAATTCCAATACTTTCTAATATATTACCATCACTACTTACACTTATCATCATACTACCATTTGTAAAAACAAAAAGTATTGAGAAACCAAAAGAGGATATTAATATTGAATATAAAGGTCTACTACTACTCTTCATAACATTCTTACTTTTAAATATGCCATTTACATTAGATTTATTACTGGTAAATCCTGATATCAGGCCAGAGTATGGTGCACTCTCTTTAGTTGGAAAGATCGTATTCTTTGCATCTACTATGACTGCAAGTGTAATGATCTCTCGACTTGCGAATCAGGAAGACCACCTCAGGAAGAAAACAATTGTTATGTCACTTGGAGTTGCTGCAGCAACTGGAATTGCAATATCTATAATCTATTTCCTGTTCACTAACCTCATAGTAAAAATTGTATTTGACGGAATGTATATGAGTATAACTCCGTATATTGCACTTTACGGAATAGCGATGACAGCATATGCAGTATCGTATATGTTAATTAATTCTCTTCTAATAAAGGGCTCCTATTTACACATAATATTCTTAACCGCATTAACAGCACTTCAGCTCGTTTTGTTCATGACAAACAATAGAACACTTCACGATGCAGTATTTAATCAGTTAGTAATATATGGAATCCTATTTATATTTACTTTAATTATTTTAATTTTTTATATCTTTAAACAAAATGGACAGAGAAAAAATAAAGAAGAAGTTTAAAAATGAATTGAAAGGATTTCGTGATTTTGCATTAAAAGATAATGTCATTACTCTTGCTGTTGGAGTAATTATAGGTGTTGCATTTAAAGATTTAATAGACTCATTAGTAAAAAATATATTTACGCCACCAATAGGATATCTAACTGCAAAATTAGACTTTTCTGAACTTTTCATCGTACTAGGTTCACACCAATACGACACATTAGCGCAAGCAAAAGAAGCAAACGCAGTTGTACTACAGTACGGATTAGTACTTAACTCTTTATTATCTTTCTTAATTACTGCAATCGTTCTTTACTTAGTGATAAGAGTAATATCCAGAGAAAATGAGAAGGAACAGAAAGCTGAAGCTAAAAAAACAAGGGAGTGCCCATACTGTTTCTCAGAGATTAGTAATAAAGCAACTAAGTGTCCAAACTGCACATCTGCTATAAAGCCAGGCTTACGAGACTTATAATGTTTATTAAAAGAAAAATACGATTAGAAACAGATAAAAACAAAAATGTTACGAAAAAGTTATAGACTCAACAAAACATTATTTGTAAAACATAGTTATTGAGACAAATTAATATATTGATATCACAGGATTTCTAAAGAAAGCATGGGGATTAAGAAATATGGTAATGATGGTATTTGATTGCAATTTTGATCACTATCGGATTATAAAGCCAAGCTTTAGACCTTGGACAATAGTGGATTCGAACCACTGACTTCTACAATGTGAATGTAGTGCTCTAACCAGCTGAGCTAATTGTCCTTATTCTCACTTGAGGTAGGAACAGGAGGTGTAGTATCCTGCTTTGCAGATTTGAAAAAATTCCATAGTACATATACAGAAAAACTAAGTACAGCAAATCCTAATCCAGCAAAAATATTTTTAGCAATTAATGCGATAACAACACCTAAAATCAAACATCCTACCCCAGCTATTATATATTTAAGCAAATCCATAGAATGAACAATCAAGTTATTTACTTAACTATATTATAAAAATTTTTCATTATCAATTTCCATTCTTGTTAAACAGTATTCACCCCCAAACACTGTATACAATCGATCCTCTAAATATGCCTCATCTAATTCATTTGTAATTTCAACAGCTTTACCACTATATGATAGTTGAAGAATTTCCTCATATGAAAGGTTTGGATATATTCCTGAACCCCAAGTAACACCAGCATTGTAAACTAATCCATTTACTTCTAAATATGCGTGATTACCAACCGGTGTTGATACAAACCATATAGATGGGTTATATCCATTCTCTCTTGCGATCAAAGTATTTCTATATGCATTATCTATACAGTTCATCCTTGAATCAAAAGAGAACTTTTCTTTTATATTTTCACTGCCTTGTCTACTAATATTCATATATCGTATATATTATTAGAAAGACAATTATATATTAAAAAGTGAGAAAACGATATGCTATGGGGTAATTACTTAAAATTTCGATCTCACATTCATACATTGCTAATGGTATAATTTTTAATAATTGATATTACTTACTTCTAATCTTATGAATACATATAAAGTTATTAACGCTTGCGAATGTAGTATCAGGTACAAAGACCAAGTTTGCCTACAGCATAGGAGTACATTAAATACTCACTACCCTAACTATTACAGTTTCCCCGGTGGCAGCATAGATAAGAATGAGGATCCTATATCTGCTGTAAAAAGAGAAGTCTTTGAAGAAACAGGAGTTAATTTAGAGAACGAAAAGTTACAACTCTCTGTTATTGAATTCAATTATCATGATGATGATAAAGAATTATGGGTAATTTATACTTTTAAAGTTGAATTATCATATTTACCAGAGGTCATTACATCAAACGAAGGAGAAATTAAGTTTATACCAATAGATACTGTTCATACTCTTAATCTCATTCCTCAAACAAAGAATTATTTTGATCATACACAAAAAGATATTAAAGATATCTTACTCATTAATCAGCATTTTATAGAAGACAGAATAACTGATGTAGTTGCCAATACTCTGGTATGAAATGGTGGGC
>CAZUZI010000018.1:0-17141 GCA_964625015.1 uncultured Candidatus Saccharibacteria bacterium
TATGTGTTAAAATAGCACTGGAGTAGAGAACTTCTAATTTCTTCCCACAATCTACCCCATATCCCTATAGTATAGACACATTTTTCAATATTTTGTACAATACAAAATATTTATTGTTCTTTAATAATGTATTTCTAAATACAAGGAGTTATCAGATAATGATTTTATCTCGTTATCTGATTATCTCCTTGCTTACTTCTTTGGATATTTTTAACGGTAAATAGTTAATACTTTGTGTTAATTACTCTCCGTTAAAAACTCTTGAGGAGGAGAATAATGAATATGACACTCTGTCTACTTCGAATGCAAATCCTCATTCTCTTAAGAGAGTGCGGATTCGCAGCAGAAAGAAATGAACAATGGAGATTTATAGTCTCCACCATATTAGTTGAGAGCGATCTCGACTATACACAATTCACTAATGTATGGAGAGCAAGTCTATTAGCCCTCCCGATTCAAAGAGGGGATATCATTTCTCTATCTAAAATTGAATCTTCCAATGAACTTTGGGAGATCATAAATAGAAAGCAAGGATGATAACAGCACAACGGGTGCTTCTATAAAATATCATAGGAGCACCTGTTATCATTTTGTATTGAAAATACTTTCTTAAAGAAGCTTCGTGTATAAAATAAACAATTCTCATGCCTAATAAGATTGTTAACCCAATTTATTATGAGTTAAAGAAGATTCTAAAAAAAGTGGTGGAATAAAAGATGTTTTATAAAAAAGACAATATATTAATCGATCCTCAAACAAGACCCGATTATCAAAAAATTAAAGATTACCCAGAAATTGTAATACTAGGACACAGTACAAAATGGCCAGATATAATATCAGCTATTGCAAAAAAAGACCCTAACGTTTCAATATTAGATCATACACTTACAAGATACAGAGAAAGTGTACTTTTCATTAGTTACGGGAAACGAATACTGTATATATTCTCAAGTGAGGGTTCACTTGGTCTACACACTGAAATTGTAAAAGCATCCTTTAATGGAGCAAAATATATAATAAATATTGGATGCTCAGGATGTATAAATAGAGATCTAAACATTGGAGATATAGTTATATGTAATAGAGCTGTAAGAGATTCGGGATTTGGAAACCTATTAGCATCTGAAGATCAAGATGCTCAATGCTCTCAATATCTAAATAGAATCTTGTTAAATGGTGTATCAAATTTAAGTATGAGAATAGAGAGTTTCCCTAAATATAAAGTAGGAAATGTATGGTGTGTAAATACACTGTATTACAGTAAAGAAAATGCATTAGTAGCAAAAGAGAAAGGATGTGACATCGTCGAGATGGAAATGGAGACAGGAACAATTACTACTGGTTGGTTAAATGAGAACTACTTTAATGATGCACCAATTCAATATGCACAGGTATCATATATATCTGATAAATTACCAATCAATGGAGAAAACTGGCAAGATGTATTCGCAGAGGGTAAAACGGATGCTATGATAACTGGTAAAGTAAACTCTCTTCTTATTGCTTTAGAAGCATTTAAGAATTTATAGGAAAGGAATTACCTCTTACCCCTCTTCATCAAACCAATATACCAATCAGGATACAGTTTTGAGAAAAGATATAATACAACAAATACAAGAACAACAACACCTACATATCCGAGCATATCATATACCCTTGTAAAAGTTGTAAAACCTTTTCCAACCATATAACCCAAGAAAGATATAACAGTAGCTCTAGATACTGCAACAACAGCAGCACTTCTTAAAAATCTAGATATACTCATAGCATTGTGATGACCTAGATACATGATGCCTGGAATAGCTAAAGGACCAAGAAATTTTATAACCATTAATGTAAAAGAAGGCCTTGTTCTATATGTACCCTCCAGCACATTAACAAGCTTATTCCGTTCTCCTCCCTTTACCTTCGCAAGTATCTTAGCCTCTGACATCCTACTTCCAAGAGTATAGTAGAGGAGATCTGCAGAAAGTTCTAAAGCAATTGCTGCAATCCAGATTACAAAAATATTTAATACACCTGCTGCAGCTAATCCAGATGATAAAAAATTTGTAGTAGTACCTTCAAAAAAAAGAAAAAGGAAAATTAATGGGTACCTGCCCTGCATAATAACTTGGGTAACTATATTGGTAATATCCATATATCTTGCTATTCTATACTATTAGAGAATTGATATACAGTATAATCTATTTTCTACAAGAAGCTAACAACATACTCTCCCTAGAAAACCTGTAGAACTTATTCCTATGAACCTTTCTAACAGGACCAAGTATGGATAGAATCTTAGGTATGATCTTTGTAATTGGGAGCTTCCAATAAATAGGATATTGATAAAAGACCTCTGTATTAATTTCTTTAAGATTATATGACTCAAGTAGATTACTGAGCCCTTTCTGTGTATACGGCCTTATATGTGTATAGTCATTATAAAAGATATTCATTTGGCTATTCCAGTTAGGTGTAAGAATTATCAACAAACCACCAGGTTTTAATATCCTAATCTGTTCCCTCATAAAATGATCTATATTAGAAATATGCTCAATTACTGATTTTGAATATATTACATCAAAACTATTATCTTGATACTTGTATGTATCTGTATTGAAATCAAAATACTGTATATCTTTTGAATATACATCTATATTACTCTTTGCAATATCAGCACCATAAATATCAAAACCTAAGGAATTAAATGCATTCAAGAGATCTCCTCTTCCACATCCTAAATCTAGTATTTTTTGATCTTTAGATATTGAATATCTTTTTACTAAATATTCAACTAATTGATATATATACTTTGTAATAGGTTTCTTTTCTGTATTGTATATTGTTTTTAGATAATTACTATTCATAATTTGTATTTTTAATCTATAAAAAATATATATTTACTTTTTATAAACTAAAAAGGATAGAAGGGGGAGATACCAATAGTTATAAAACTAAGAACAGGTACTCCCCCTTACAACCTATGGTTTTGTTATCTTTCCAGTGGCAATAATTCGCCCGTCCAGCAAGAGAATAATTCTCTCTTGTTGGGGAATATATATGACATCCCAATCCCCGGATGAATCCAAGAGATTTCGATATTCGGGATGAGTGTCCTTTAGGAGGACAGGATATTTGTCGTAAAGCTCATCGTAGGGAAACCCTCCAAGTGGAAGATCACCTAGTGTGATTGCCAGGATATCATTTACAAAGTACTCGTCCTTGTAGCCTTCGGCAATGCCCATTTCACCTGAACAGGTGTATGGCTCACTGGAGTACCAAAGAACTGTTGTCGTGGCAAGAAGTTTGGAAGTCTTCCTGTCATACAATTGGGCTTCGAATTCAAGATTCGGCCCCGCGACAAAGTAGACCTCATACCCTTTCCACCATCGGTGGTTGTCGATACCCTGACAGGGATCCCAACCTGGTTGAGTTTCTATCCATGCTTCTTCGTTTCTGTACCGAAGGTGTAACCCTTCCTCCCCAGTTTTGTAATCGTAGTACATTTCTGCACGAAACGAATTCCATGCATATATAGCGATTACGATTATTGCTGCCAAGGGGACGATGACATAAAACTTTTTCATTTCCTTTTTTCCTTTTCTGGTTTGACCATAGGTGTTTTTAAAGAGCAGAGTATATTATATCATAATACTATAGGATTATAAATATCAACTAGTGTAAGAACGCAGTAAAGATAATATAGTCTGACCTTCAATTTAAAAATTTCAAAAGAAAAAAATGTTTTTGTAAACTGGGTATTATAGCGATTCCAGTATTGTGAAAGGATGGAAGGGGGAGGTACCAATAGTTATAAAACTAAGAACAGGTACTCCCCCTTACAACCTATGGTTTCACCTTGCCAATGGCAAGGATTTTGAAATTGTCAGGAAAGAACAGTATAAACCTGTTCTGTTCCGAGACATAAATAACACTTGAACCTTCGGGAAGAGTCCGGATGTACTCATTGTGAGTATAATCCACTTCCTGGGGAAGGTTTGTCGTGTTCAGTGGATAACCACCGAGATATAAGTCACCAGAGCGTACCACAAGAACACGTTCACCAAGAGCGATTGAGATAGCCCCCTCGACTCTTAGCGCTCCTACGAAGCAACTGTATTCTTCGCCAGAAGACCACTTCACTCGAGACGTTGTCACGAGCTCTTGGTTCTCCTTACGATAGAACTGTGCTTCGAGGAATCCATTTGAATCAGGGATGAAATATACCAAGTACTTCTCCCGGAACTCGAACGGCTCCTCAAGTCGCTTACATGGTTCCCACTCTGCTTGCAGTGGAAGGATGTCCATCAACCCTCCTTGGGTCAATATGATGGATTTAACATCCGCGTATGATTCGACTTTGACATCAACGTGTCCAGCGATTTCCATTAACAATCGGACAAACCCTAACATCGCGAGAGCCAAAAAAACCAAGAAAAATACTTTCCAGAACGTTTTGTTTTTCATTTCCCTTTTCCTTTTCTGAAACTTCATAGGTTGTTTTTAAAGAGCAGAGTATATTATACCATATTACTATGGGATTATAAATATCATCTAGTGTAAGAATGAAGTTAAGATGGTATAATCTGGCCTTGCACTTAAAAAACTATTAGGGAAAAGAAAGGATATACAATGACCGTAAAAGATCTGCTCGCGTATGGCCTGTTGTTCATCGGACTGTTGTCTCTCATTTCTTGGGCTTTCATAAGCCAACCAAGCAGAAAGAAAATCAAGGAGGAGTCCACCATAAACAAGATCCTGTTGATCCTTGGGATCATGTTTACGGCAGCTGGTTACCTGTTAAAAATAAAAATGTAACAAGTGCAAGGAGTCTAGAGATAGGACAAATATGAGTATACATACTCTTTACCTATCTCTAGGCTTTCTTCAACAATATTGAAATATCATTTGTCATTTTTGTTTTTGAGAAATGGTTTACCTTGGAAAAATACCCCTGGTCTCTTTATTGTATCACCATTATCATGACCAGCTCCTTTTTCTAATCCGTATGCCCATGCTCTTGCCTTTCCACCAACCGGATCATTACCATAGAACCAAGCATTTTCATTGCCCTCTCTAATTAAATTTTTCTGATCCATATTTGGGGTACTAAACATCATACCAACCTTTTTCCCTTGGCTTAAACATAAATTAAGAAATTCTTTTACTACTTTCCATGATTCGCCATCCATATTTACACAACCAGATGAAAGATTTGGATTCATAAGTGCAATACCATTTTCATTTGCCTTCTTTAGTTGTGGTTCTCTAAGAAGTATTTCTTGATCAGCTGTACCCCTTGGTACCTCATGAAGAGTGTAAAAGTTATTCAATATTGCAATTACAAATTTCTTTGTAAGAGGATCACGGAACACCTGTTTTAGAAGACAGATATCTGTAACTGTACTCTCCCCAAGTTGACCAAAATTCTTTTGACGATGTGTACCCGTAAACTCTGCAATCATTGGTGGAGTATATGTATTCCTTTTACATCCACTCTGTTCAATATGTGTACCTGAAATACTGTCATACATTGAGAATGGCAAAGCAGGAAAACCTGTTTTGCGGTATTCATATGAGAGATATTTATTTCTTTTCAAGCGCCTACCAACTACTGTAAAGAACCTATCCTTATCACCTATTTTCTTCTGCTCATACCCCTTATCAGTCCTTTCCCATATACTCAAAGAGCCATCATTCGTATTAACTGTAACTGATATATCAAAACCTAATTCTTGAAAGAGTTTTTCCTCTGGTTTTACAAGACCTTTCTCTAAACCATACCTTCTACTTGCTTCTACAGCATCAAACATAAGGACTTTTAATGGTCCATTATTTGGATTAGTTGGAGTAATATCCTTCCCACTATACATTTTGATAAATGTATCAAACCCATGACCATGCTGAGGACCATGCCTCATATATGATGAGAACTCAGCAAACATTGGTTTTCTCTCTTTATCTAAACCCAAAAAGACTGCAGTATGAGTATATGTATCATACCCGTTATGACCCTCGCGTTCCGGTAAATACATTACTGTACCAGGAGGAACCTTTTCCCAAAGTGTAGATCCGTTATCTGCAATCATTTCTTTAATAGGTACATATGCAACAAGATCACCTCCCAATTCTTTGTTTAATTTTTCTAAATATGGACCCTGTGCAACAGTAGATGACTCTGGAAATACACTAGAATCTGAGGATACTTTATATCCTAAATGCTTCATATATGCAGCAACGAAACCACTACAGTGACGATTAGTACCATTCCATTCATAGGGTACATCCCCGAAATCATTTATTGCTGCTTCTATTGCACCTAGTGCTGTTATTTCATCCGGTCCATTGTTAGAAAATTCTACTTCATGCTTCTCTAATCTATTCTCTGCAGAAGCATTAGTTTTGTGCCAAGACATTAACGCAATAGCAGTGGCACCTAAAAATTTAAGGAAATTCCTTCTACTCAATTTCCTTTCTCCTGTCGTATCTCCTTCTCTATCTCCTACATAAGTATTGTCTTGTTGATTAAGTGCTGAACCAATAGCAACAGATTTAACAATATCAAAAACTCTCCGTCCCTTTTTTTGCTTCACTGGTTCTGTAGGCTCATCATACCATACTAGTTTCTCAAGTCCTGAAGGAGGATCATTTTCTACATTCGGATTATCTGACCCTATTGGATACTCTTTCCCTTCTGGATATCCATCCCATACTGCGATTCTTGGTTTCAACAGCTCTTCTTTATTTACAAAACCATTCTCACAATTTCCATCCTTATTTTCAGGATTTAACAAAGTTGCTCTAAGCGTCATAGCCAATCCTGCACCTACAAGCCCAAAGAATTTCCTTCTATCCATTTTCTTTTGTCCCGTTGGATTTCCTTGCTCTGTTTGATTTTCTGACTCTGTTGGAAATATCGGTTCTGTAAAATCGGTCATACTCTTTATATGCTTGAATTATTAATATAGATATATAGAATATACATATCAAGAAAAAATATGTAAAGACAATCATTAGTGGAATAGTAATATTAATACTGACAACAACAATATCAGTATACTTGTTTAACATCGTAGAGAGATACAACAGGAAAAATACTTATGACGAAATAGATATATCCATACCGATACCAACATACAACTCTTTCTCTAACACTGAATTAGAAATATTACCATCGAACTATGAATCAGTCTTAGGAAACAACGGTCTAACACTTTCTCCAGATGATATAAGGGGGCTTCTACTTAATGGAAATATTACATTAACAAAATCTGAGAATTTCATACCAACAGAAGATTCAAAACTCTTTCTTTCTACTGAAAATATTACAGAATATATATTTAATCAATTAGCAATTGCAGATAATAAAGTAGAAGAAAGGATTGATATTGAGTTGAGTCGAATTGTAGAGGGAGTAAATAGCAAAGCATTCCTTCTATTACCATTCGTACAACCTAATGAGAAAGACAATATATTAGAAATATATGAGAAGGAAATAGATCCAGATGAATATGTATATGATAAGGTATTAAATAAAGTATTAAGTTTAACAAATAAGAAAAAGGAATTTGTTTCTCTAGTCCTACTTAAAAATACATTTAACAAAAATATACAAAAGAAAGATCAAACTCAGGTATCAAATGAAATATATCTAGAAGAAAACATTGACTATTACACATCACTATTAAAATATCTAGACAAAAGAAAAGAATTATTAATTTCACTTAATATATATCATGATGAATATGGGCAGTTAATAGATGATATGAGGAGAATAGTGGAAAAGGATAGTACTATCTACGGTAAAATAATAGATCTAGGTAATCAATATATCTTACTCCATACAATAGATAACAATATCTTAACAGTATCTACAACCAATAATTACAAAGAATATACAAATATTGACACTACATATATTAGCAATAGCACACGGATACCTGTTCTCATGTATCATCAAATAACTACACCACCAGAGAATGCATCTACTTTTACAAGAGGTCTTTACTTAGATCCATTAGAGTTTGAAAGGCAGATTGCATATCTGATAAAAAATGGATATGAAACGATATCATCTGCAGAATTCTCACATATATTACAGAATGGAAAAGGAGTAGACAAAAAATATATCATGTTAACATTCGATGATGGTACAGTATCTCACTATACAAATGCATATAGGATATTAAAGAAGTATGGATTAAGTGGAACATTTTTCGTAGTATCCAATAGATCAGCGATATCAAATCAACAGATAAGAGAGATGTCAGATAACGGTATGGACATACAATCACATAGCAAATCACATCCTAATTTTGTTAATTTAAATGACATATCTAAATTACAAAATGAAATTGCTGGTAGCAAAGTAGTTATAGAAGGAATTACTGATAAACCCGTTATCTCTATTGCATATCCTGGATGTGTAGCAGATTACAGAGCTTTTAATATAGCTGCACAAAGTGGATATCAATTAGGATTCTCATGTGGAAAGAGTATTGATCATAGATATTCAAATCGCCTATCACTATCTAGGATACATAATCCAAGAAATATAGAAGATCTTAAAAAGATACTCTCTGGAATATATCCATTTTAAAATCTTTGGATTACTTCTCTACTGTTTGTCTTAGGGTTATACCTTGTATATTGACCTGCATGTATGAGATTTAACCCATTACTTTCTGCTTCCTCCCTTTTTTGTAATACCTCACTATTAAGATACTTTGGAATATTCCTATCATATATCTCTGTACTATATCTCTTTATAACCTCCTCAGCTGCTACAACCTTTATCTTTAATTCTCCAGATTTTAACTTTTTAAAACCATTTAGAAATTTCTCTGTTCTCTCTTCTCTAAAAGACAACCAGTCTAAGTTGTCAAGAAGAGAAGCAACTCTTTCACAATGATACTCATTTGTGATACAGACACCATTACTCCAACCATTCTCTTCACAAATTTCAAGAAGCCTAACAAGCTCTGCAATTGTATCTGTAGTATTAGGATCAGACAGTATCCTTTCATTCTTAAATCCTAACATGGATAATTCCTTTTCCATTACAATACTTGGTGCAGGCTGTACTTCATTTACATACTTACTACCAACTACACATGTAACACTAGGTAATGACTTCATTGCAATTGCACCTGCTGCAACTCTGTATACACCACCAGAAGATAACCCGTTGTTGTCATTCATATCAAAACCTGGAGATTGCCATGTGTTTTCACCATTAATAGCCCGCATAGTTGTACCAGCAGCTAATACTCTAATTACCTCTGTATCATGTCCTAAAACCTCTTCCAATGATTTCTGTATCTCAATTGTATTAGGTAGTAAGAGAGTGTATCCCAAATCAGTCAGAACTGGATTCAAGCTCACAACGACCTCTCCCTTTTCACTCTTCAGTTGGATATCTTGCTCAACATCAGACATATATTTAATCTAACATACTTAAATGTCCAAGTAAAAAAGAGATGAGTCTCCTTTAATATCTCTGCAAAATATATTAGTATGTAATATGTAATGTAAGTTAGCCGTATACACATGTTTCTATCAAACAAAACTATAAAAGAGTATATCGACAAAGGTAAAATCTCAATAAGAGGACAAATAGAGATAGAGACAACAGGTATATCTGTACATTTAGGTAATGAGCTACTCATTATGAAACCTAATCAAACATTTGATAGCTTAAACCCAACAAAGGTTGAATACTCCCTGTACAACCTTTTAGATGGACCGTATTTGCTCAAACCTAACGATTTCTTATTAGGTGTAACAAAGGAAAATGTTAAAACAGATAGGGACATAATAACATTCATAGATGGTAGAAGCACATACGCTAGAGTAGGTATGACTGTTCATCTTTCTGCAATGGTATTAGATGGATTACCATTTAGTAATGAAAATTCTGTACTAGAGATAAAGAATTTAGGAAATTGTAATATACAGCTTCATAGTGATGAGAAAATAGGAACATATCTCTTTGCACAACTTTCAGATCCGATAGAAGGGGAGAAAGACAGTGTATATTCAGGACAAAGTAGTGTAACACCAGCTCAATTTGTTTAAAAAAAGGAGGACTTAATCGTCCCCCTTTTCATCATCATCATCATCGTCATCATCACCCATCTCTTCATCACTCTGACTCTCCTCTTGTGCATGATGCTCCTGCTCTGCAAGCATCGCATCTTCCTTAGTAACATGCTCTGTACCCTCTGGGTGGTTTGCAGGTGCATAAATTGTATAAAGTTTTACGGATACATCTGAAGATGCATTTATAACATTATGCATAGAACCAGCAGGAACAATAGCGACCATGTCTACTTCTAACAATGACTCTTCACCATTTATTACAATCTTTGCACTTCCTTCCTCTATTCTGAAGAACTGATCAACATTATTATGTACCTCTTCACCAATATCTTCACCAGGTTTAAGTGTCATAACAACTAATTGCATATGCTTACCTGTAAAAAGGACCTTCCTAAAACTTTCATTTCCCAATGTCTTCTCCTCAATATTATCTATATATCCTTGCATATTCGTTTAATATTTAATTTAAATATATATTACATAGTACACCTCTATCTCATTGAAGTGAATACTTGTATCTAAGTATCCTTAACACTTTGCTGTTTAAATCACTTTCTGTAATATCTCCATTTCTTACTGCAGATACAGCAGCATTGTATGCCTCAATCTGTTCATCAGACTTACCAATATACATAATTAGATCATTACCAGCATTAATTGCTTTAACTGTTGCCTCACTAACTGTATATCTGTCATATATAGAACTCATCTGCATATCATCAGTTATCACAAGTCCATTAAAACGGAGCTGATTTCTAAGGACATCTTTTAGGAAGTACTCCGATACAGAAACAGGATTTACTGAATCTATTAGTGGGAAAAGAATATGTCCAACCATAACGGTATCTGAATATTTTAGTGGTTCTACAAACTGAGAAATATATTTTTGCAAATCATCTTTTGAAACATATACTCTATCCAGAGAAGAGTGTGAATCTGATGTTCTGTTATCATGTCCAGGGAAATGCTTTACACACGAGAGAATCCCTCCATCATGATATCCCTCTATCATTCCAATTGCTAACTTTGCACTCTCTTCTTGATCTTTTCTAAAAGATCTAGAGTAAAGAAATGATTCACTACTAGTAATATTGTCTAAAACAGGAGAGAAATTTAAATTGATGCCAAGACCCTTTAAAGAACTACCTCTGAGTTTACCAATATCATATGCCATATCTTCATCCGTTATCTCATATTGAGCAATATCATATGTATCTTCAAACTTTACCCTAGAAACAATGCCTCCCTCTTGATCTATTGATACAAACAATGGATATTTTGCTTGAGATTGGAGTTTAGAAATTAATCCCTTAACCTGTTGTTCACTTTCAATATTGTAACCAAGTAAAATTACACTTCCAATACCATCTTGCTCAATCATATTTAAAATCTCCCCAGTTGGTTCTAGACCCCAGAAACCAAATACAAAGAGCTGTCCAACTTTCTCCTCCATACTCATATCTTTTAATACCTCTTCTGCCTTAGTTGATATGTCTAGCTCTATTAATGGGGGAATGTATATTGAGAAATTCTTTCCGAACCAAACTGTAAAAATAGTAATAACTGATATCAGAAGATATTTTTGTATATTTCTCATTTACAAAGAATACCATTTAGACATAACTTTAGAAATACGTCCTGTAGTATTCCTGTGTTGACATAGTAGGAGTATAAAGGTAATTTCAAGATATTAGGAGATTCTAATCCTACCAGTTGGCCTTAGAGGCATATGTATTGATGCAAGTCCAATTGCTTTCATCTTTACTACTGTGGATGAGAATCATATCTTTCTGTAGACTTCGGTCTTCAGAGCTTAGGCATATATTGTTTAAGTTAATTCGAATGTTGAGATACATCCGTTCCTAATACAGGGCAGTATAGATTGGTATGCTGCTCTTTTTTTTCCAATTCTTACAGACATTTCTAAACGTTGATACATGCCCGATAGTATTGCCTATATGCCTTAAAATAGCTATAATTCATCATGGTATCAATGTATTTCATACTCGGTACCGTTCTAGAGAAATCTAGATGTAACTGCTCTTTAAAAAGTGAATAGAATCGAATTGATGGACGATTAATATATTTAAATCTTGAATATATCTCTCGTCCATCAAATATCCAAAAAAAGGAGGACCACCATGTTGGCATTACTCGGGGTAATTGCAACGATTGGTGGAATATTCTTCCTTTCGTTGCCAGAAGTAGTCAAAAATGACATCCTCATTAAAGTAATGGAGGCTCTGTCGACAGGAGCAAATACTGCTTCTGTAGAGGTCGCAAAAACCGGAGTTGGAATTGTAAAATTCCTTCTTCGAGGAACCGTAATCGGTGCAGTAGCTGTAACAGGCTTTACTGTACTAGATATGGTTGCAGACCAAAGATTACAACTTCAGCAATCTGAGGTCCAGACACTGAAAAAGTACTGGCCTCTGATTAATGAAGCAGGAGAAAGTACCAACACCAATCCTTACATGATTGCTGCCATTTGGCGAGTAGAGAACTCTCTCTCTCCGATTGGCCCGAGCAATATGCAAGGCATTGGTGGGTTCTACTCTGCAGTACAAGCTGGAGAGACATTCCCAGTAGGTCAATTAACTGATGAAGAAATTCTCAGGGAATTGAAACTGATAGGGGAAACTCTTCATAGCAAGTGCCGTGGAGTGGATATAGGGTATGGCTCTCAAAGCTATCTCTCCGAGAACCAGATGTGGAGCAGAGCAAAATGCTTTGCAACCTACAATGGGTCTCAGGGGACGTTAGTGAGAGGGGTATATCGCTCCAATGGGCAGGTCTTCAACAACCTACCTGGTCACCCAGAAACAATTCGTCTGTTAGTTTGTTTAACAGATGGGTGTACCACGGTAGGAGAGATGCAACATGATGGCTACGAAACAAGCTATCGTAAGATTCGAGCCCATGTTGTGAGTGATCCAAAAATGACAGGAGGTGTCGTAACAAAGCCCACAGAGGCTGCGAAACGTATAACCGACAAGCTCTCAGGAGAGCTAGAAAGACTCAGTACGGCACTAGATGCCATAACTGCAGTCTGGAAAGCCAAGAGCTTTGTCGAAGAGGCCTATGCTTCAGTTTTCAAACCCCAACCAGAGGGTAAACTAGCATGGCCTGCACCAAAGAATACATGGATCCAATTCCAATATGGAAAAGACCATAACGGAGTGGACATAGATGCACCTGAGTTCAAACCTTTCACCGTTACCTCCGCTTCAACAGGGAGAGTAACATACGCCCAATACATGGATGAGTGTAATATGGGTGTAGTGAAGGTTAGATGGACAAAGGAGCTAGAAATACTCTATGTTCACTTGGATCCTCAATCCTTGAATGTGGCGATAGGCCAAGAAGTAAAGATTGGCCAAGTCATAGGAGAGGTGTACAACGGTAAAACAACCTGTTCTAACGGACCACACTTGCACTTCATGGTCGAAAAGAACGGGATACCGATCAATCCAGAAGATTTTTTGGAAAGGAGATAGAAATGGAATTCGAAATTATCCCTGTTCCTGACGCGATTATCGTCCCCCTTACCATTGCGCTTGTTGCAACGGTCATATTCCTGCTGAAGGATGTGAATAAGGGGAAAGGTCCCGGGACGCAAATTTGGAATATCGTCCAGGGATCGTTCGGGGTTCTGCTCACCCTATGGTTGGTCCTTAACGTTCTGCTCAACCTTACCGGGGCCTCATGGGGAAGATTACTGAACAACCACTACATGGTTGCCTTCTTGGAGACAATCGGGATCAACCCGAGCGAACTCCCCGAATGGCTAAATGTCGTGGTGGCAGTTGGTCTGTTCTACCTGGCTATCAAGTTCGCAGCCGGTAGCGGGGCAACCGTCTGGGCAAAAGTATGGAATATCCTCAAATATTATGGGGCATTCCTGCTTTTGATGGGCTTCGGTACCGGCCTGCTGTTTTCCCTAGTCGACAAGACGAGCGAGTCGTTCCTGTCGAACAGGTACGTGCAATCCCTCTTGCGGGAATTTGGGTTGATCCCGTAATGAGGAGGGGTAGAGAGAGAGGGCCGTAGGCTATCACAGATACGGCCCTTTGCCTCTCATTCGATTCTATTCACGAACCCCAAAAGAGTTCATAGATATATATGAAGTTTTTTGGAGTTTAATATATATACAAAAATATGGATCAGAAAGAATATACAAATGAATATGAGGGAAGATATTTAGAAACCGAAGAGTTTCTAAATCAGTATCTACCTTCTGAAAATCCAACAGAAGAGGAATATATTCATGCATATGAAGTGATAGAGGCATTAAGAGAATCAAAACATCCACATAGGGCTGAAGAACATAAGCAATTAGCAATGGATATAGAGAGAGGATTACCATACTCATCAAAGGGATTTAATCTGCTTCTTAACCAAGTAGAGTATGAAGCAAGTATTAATATGCCAAGAACTGAATCATTAGTAGATGGGATTGTGTATTTGGATTTAGAGAGTTGGCAGAATGGATATGCAGCACACAGGATATGGAGAATGATTATGAATCATGAACAGAGTGAAGTTGTAGAGAGAATCCTTTGGAAACTACAAATGTACTCCTTTAGTTTGTACAAACAAACAAATGATGAATATATGGAAGAATTAGAAAAGGAGGAGAAAAAGAAAAGAGAAAGTAAAAACAACAAACAACCATTACCATTAATTCCACCAAAGATACAAAAAAAGGCAAAGGGAATTGCAGAAGATGTTTTTCTTAATTTACCATCAGCTACTGATGAGTTAAAAGAAAATACAGAAAGATTCAGAAGATCTACAATATATTTTGAATCTCTACTAAATATCTCTAAAAACCCAGATGATATGTTTAAAGATTTTGGAAAGAAGAGTGATTTCTGGATGAGTAAAGAAGGAGAAATACTACTTAGTAATTTACTTACATCAAAAGTACCAGAACATTACTCCCTGTACTATAGATCGATAGAGAAATTAATCGAAGATGCAGAAAGAAAGAATGATATTACAACAATAGGGAGGGTAGGGACTCGTCATGCAATGAGAATGTCTAGAATAGATCCATTTTCAAGAGACTTTACTGATATAGAATATTGGAGTGGTATTAAAGTAATCAAGCAGGAAGAAGAGGCTGAAACCAACACTTTACAAGTTCCTAGAAAATATGATGGTAGAGGTATAAATGGTTTTAAGATTTTAAGAGAACTACTAAAAAGTGAGGATGAAAAGGACTCAAGGATATACAAAACTACAATGGAATCCTTCATAGAGTATGTGGGGAAGAATATGATGGGTAAAAAGGGGTATGAGACCATATACAACTTCTTTAAGACTCAATACTCCTTTGATCTAGCATTCAATTTACATGAGACAGAGAGAGAAATAGAGGGAGATAATTCCTTTGATTTTGTTCTAAGAAAATATCTTTGGTTAAAGTACGGACCAGAGTACACAGGAGAAAATCCTACTGAATTTGAAATTAAGCTTTGGAATTTACAAAAGAATATATTACTTAAGGGTATAAGGGCATTTGAAGAGCTATTCAACATCCAAAGAAATAGCGGACAGAATGAATATGAGATACACAAGGACTTCTATCAAGAAGCGAAGGGTGATCTAATAGAACAGTATACAGAGAGTGCATGGCATTTAATAATGTTTACTACCAGAAATTTTAAAACTGAAAAAGAGATATTTAGAAGATCTTTTTCTAATTTTCAAATTGACCTTAACGCTGAAGATGAAAAACTTTTTTACCTTTCAGTACTTTTAGGTACATTGGATTTTGCACTTACAATGAAACATACCGAAAATCTTAAGAAAGTAAGTGCTAGTTCCTTGAGATACCTTTACGGTAAAAGAGCTCCAAGTGCATTTGAGGATGTCTCAGAGAAAGCAGAGAAAGAGTTGGAGAGATGGAGATTTAGAAAAGATGAGAAAGATCCACAGAATCCTAGACTTAGATATGACAACAATATATTTAACTCACTACGCAATCTCTCAATAATGTGGGGAAGAGGATACGGTACATCTGTTTTGATAGAACAGGAGGGAATATTGGTAAAAAATCCACTACATACAATGGGAGAGGAAAGAGATACTATAAGGAATGGAAATAGGGTAAAAGAAAGACCAGCAGGGGGTGGAAGAGATGAGGTATTAATTCCATGGGAGATAATTGCAAAAGCTGTTCCTCAATTCAACTATATCCCATGGGCAGATTCAATATTAAAATTAGTTGGACAGTATAGAGCAAATCTTGGTCGTAAAGATTTAGATTGGATTTCTGATTTAACATCAAAGGGTCCTGCAGTAATAAAATTTGAGGCTGCTGGTAGTGAAAGAATGTATGAATTACCACCATTAAAGAATGCAAAAAATATTGCTAAACTCTTAAAAGAGATTGCAGCTCAAATGGTAGTTGCTGAGATACCAAACCCTAAAGATATTCTTAAGAAAATAGAATAGTTACTAACCCTCCACTATAGAAAGAATATATCTCTACATGATAGAATTTACCCTATGACTAATACAATATATTTAGACAATGCAGCGACTACGAGAATACATCCAAAGGTATTGGAGAGTATGATGCCATACCTAACAGATAACTACGGTAACGCATCGAGCATATATCATATTGGAAGAAGAAGTAGAGAAGCTCTAGATAGTGCAAGGGATACTGTTGCGAAAGCGATAGGAGCCGATGGTAAGGAAATATATTTCACAAGTGGTGGAAGTGAATCTGACAACTGGGCTATCAAGGGTATTGCGTTTGCTAATGAGAAGAAGGGAAAACATATAATAACAAGTAATATAGAGCATCATGCAGTACTTAATACATGTAAATATCTAGAGAAATACGGTTTTAAGATTACATACCTACCAGTAAAAGAGAACGGAATAATTGATGTCGATGATCTTAAGAAAGCAATACAGGAAGATACAATACTCGTCTCTATAATGTTTGCTAACAATGAAATAGGTACAATTCAACCAATTGAAGAGATAGGTAAAATTACAAAAGAGAAAGGAATATACTTCCACACAGATGCAGTACA
>CAZUZI010000019.1:0-16749 GCA_964625015.1 uncultured Candidatus Saccharibacteria bacterium
TCGTCCGTCATGAAGTCAATACCATCGTACTGATCCAATATATTGGCTAGCCTAGCATTTTTCTGTTTATTGAATTCACTACTTATCTGAGATGATATTGTACCTTTTATTTTCATAGCCTGCAAGGCCTGTTCAACTGAAGCAAACTCTTGATCTGGATGCTGGGCATTCCAGTTGGCTATCATACTTAAAAATTCACCTTCTTGTCCTTTATATATAAGTTTCGAAGGATCTATCGTTTTGCTAGAATACAGAGATCTAAGTTTTACTACTTTCGTCGCTCCTGTTTCTTGTATAAAAACATTAAAAGGATCGTTATTAATTTCAGCACTAACAGATTCTCTTAAACGTTTATCTTCACCAGAAAGTTTAAAGTAATTTCCAATTAGTCTATGTCTTTCTGCCTCACGAGCTGACATTCTCCTCCGCTCTTCGACTATATTTACCGCAGCCTTCTTAGGATTGTCATCACTGAGGGTATTAAGGAAAGATTCTTCTATACCTGCGAGTGATTCCCGAAGTCGAATCTGTTCATCAGCAGCAAAGAACTTATTAAACATCTGTCTAAGCGCAGGATCAACGGCATTGTTTTCACGGAATTTCTCATCGTATATGTTTGACAGCCACTCTGAGTATTGCCCAAATGTTTTTCGCAGATAGAGTGATGGGGCTTTTCCTTCCAATATATATACTTCAAACTGTCTGGCTAAAGCTTCTTCTGCTTCTATATCACCCTGAGACAATTTCCCACCAAGATGTCTATCTAACTCATCCCAAAGTTCAGGATTGTCAGTTCTTATTAGATCTAAAAATATATGTATAAACTCATGTGGCGGTGAAGCATAGTTAAACTTACCACCGATAAGATTAACAAAATATGACCTTGGCGCAAGCTTTGATACATTAGCTAACTCTTGTTGATACTTAGTATTACTATTAAGGAGTGTCATTAATTCTTGTTGGGTAACCGCACCAAATAGAGATTGTATATTAGCCAGATCCTGACGAATCTGTGGGCTAGAAAAAATAGCTTTTCCGAGATCATTTATATTACTATATGCTGTTTCGATAGGATATACAGGTGATGGTCTAACTTCTTGACCAAATAAAAGCCCGCCAAGAAAACTAAATTGCTCACCAGGTTTACTTAGATACTTAGAATAAGCTGAAACACCTTGTCCGTCAACCAGCGGTGTAAATAAACTCTGCTCTCCTCGTAAAAGAATACTGTCTGACACGTTATCCTGATTAATATTCACTCCAGACAATTCTAATAAATTTTTATAAAATGGGCCAACGTCGACCTTAGCCAATGAGTCAGATGTTTTAAGAACAGTATACTCTAATTGATGGAAGAATTCGTGAACGATCACACTTCCTAATTGCTGAGACGCTTCAAAGTCTGTTTCTGTGGATTCGAAATCTCTATTACTAGCGAGGACTCTACTTGAATTTATCTCTATAGCGTTGTCATTTGGTAAATATCGGCCACTAATTGTTTTACCGAGTTTATTACTAATTTTTAGTTTTATATCAGCAAATATTCTGGGATCTACATTAAATATAAATCCAGAATACTCTGCTAATGCAGAGATATATCTAGCAATATCCGTACTTTCCAAAAAGTTTTTAGATAACCCGACACCTTCAAAGTATTTATTTAAATTAGAAGTGAAAGTATCACGATTATATGGCTTGCTGAAATTCTCAATACTACTGAGCGGTTGTTTTTCGTCACCTTTATTTATACGTTTCTCACGCAGTAGAACTGGAATAAGGTCCCCATTATTATTTTTTGCCAACCATTGAGCATACGTCAATCCATCAGAATTAGTATTCTGAGTTTCCATTAATTGAGATTTTTCAACTATATTTCCAAGAGCTTGAACTATAGATGGGCTGGTATAAAAGTATTTGAAAGTCTCGGCTTTGTCTCTAAGAGTTTTTATAAAGTCAGTTACAGCTTTCACGGCTTTTTCAAAATCAAATTCTCCAGGCAAGTCGACACCAAGAATTTTAAGAAAATTTGGATCAATAGCCTTAGTTACATTCTCAGTTACCTGTATAATTTGATTAGCCCGCTCAGAAAACGCATTGGATGTGTCAATCGCTCTTTTTACCAAATTTTCATAGCCTGATATATTCGATATATCTTCACCTTGGTTTACCAGCGAAGTTAAGAATGCACGTAGTGCATTACGATATTCACCCTGTAGATTAGAGTTAGCCATTAAGTGAGCAACTTTTTCAGCTGTCGCGTCTACGCCAGATTCATTGCTCTTTGTTTTTGTATAGTCAGTTATAATAAAATTACCGTTATATGAGGTAAGAGACAATTTGCCATCTGGGGTAGTGTATACCCTAGTGGTAACGCCAGACTTATTATTAGTCTTTTCAGTCATATTACCTTTTGTTATAATTTCTGGAATAGCGTTAACCAAATCTTGACCATGTTCTGCGCGTATCTTTCTTAAAAAGAAATTATCATCGGCTCCCCATAGAAAAGATACGACTTTTCCATCTGGAGTTAACATACCGTTTGCTTCATCAGCTTGTGTCGATAGGCGATCAACAGCATATTGATTGTCTATATTTGAATCGGTGGATATAAATGATTTAGCCTGCGCTCTTGCATCTTTTTGTTTGGTCTTGTTTATCTGTTCAGTCATGGCTCCAACTGAATCTATATAACGACCAATAACTCTACTCTTCAAAGCTACATCAACATAGAATGAAGACGCATACTGAGCCGGAGTAAGGCCGGCCCTATGGCCCATAGTAACAATCATCGACTTAAGCAGTTGCATATTAGCAGAAACAGCTTTTTGATCTCCTTGAAAAGCCTCTGTAAGACGAATACGAAGACGCTTAATTGAGTCAAGATTATCGAGCATGGATATTTCTTCTGTCCTAAGCCCATCGAACAGAAGATCTTTTATTTGTTGAGCAGTAAGTTTTATTTCATTTATAGTAGCTGAATCAGGATTAGCCCTAAATAAACCATGTATAGTTGGTTTCTTACCTTTATTGACAAAAGCTTTTATCTTAGTCTTGGCCTCTTGCTGCGCCTCTAAATTAATAATTCTCACCGACTTATTAGCAAGAGTCGTAACTTTACGCTGTGTCTTAGCCAACTCTTTAGACTGCTGAGTCATGAGCCTAGCTATAGCTTTAATGCGGGCTAATTCAGCTTTATTTTGAATGGTTTGCGACTTCTCTTTACGCTTTTCAGCCCTGGAAGTCTGCTCTGCTTCCCTTTGGGCCTGTTTAGCTTTGCGTTTAAGCTCCCTTGCTTCGGCCCTCCGAGCCCTTTCAGCACGCCTCTCCGCATCACGAGCCTCCTTATCGACAGTTGGTCTTCCAGTGGGCACAATCTGCTGTCTTTCGACCCTACCGTCAGGCCAAGTTATTGTCATCATATTACGATTTACTGATACATCAGCACCCTGATCTATATATGGTCTCATACGCATTTGCGTAATACTAGTTTCAACTGGAGTAACTGGGTTACCCTCAGAATCATATACTACGTCGCCAGTTCTAGTATTCTTAGCCGGTCTACCACGTGGACGCTTGGGAAGAACTTGCTCTACCGCAGCAAGGTCAATACCTATACGCTGTGCTTTTTGTCTTCTAGCATACTCAATTGCTCCAAGACGTTCTTGAGCCCAGTCGGTTGATTCATTCTCATCTATACCTTCAATAGCTTCTTCTATCTCTTCCTGTGTAAGATCAACGCTGTTTGAATCGAGAGCAACCTCACCTTTGGCTGTATTAATTTCATTTATGGCTGAAGTTAAAGCACGTAGATATGTACGCATCATATCTGGCGATCTAGCAAATTTCTTAACGCTCTCTTGTTGTTGTGGAGTTAGACTATTAGGATCAGTAAGACCATCCTCTAGTTGTTTCAGCAAACTACCAGCTTCAAATATTTCATTTACCTCAGCAAGTTCAGTTTCATCTTCTATGATCGGCGAATCTTCTGGTATATTCTGAGCAACTACTGCTGGTTCACTGTTTACGGCGTTGTCTATCAGATATCTCTGCCACCGCTCTTTCTCAGCCTCAGTAGCTGTACCATTCTCAACTTTTTCTCGTATAAGATCAGTCTCGTCAATTCTGTTGACAGTCTGTATTATATCGTCTATTTCATAGAGATCTTGTTGACTTGCAATAGGTAAAATCGTCTCTGATCCAACACTTCTTTTAAGTTGCATACGTTCGCGAATGGCAAGAAGTTTATTTATTTTATCTTCGTTAGTCAATCCTGTATTAGAAAGAGTTTCAATAACTCCTGACGTAGTTCCATAATTTCCATCTGGACCAATATCTTCTGATATCAACCACCTGACAGATGCATCTATACCAGATGCTAAATCTATTCTAACAAACTGCCCTAATTCAGCGGCTTCACGAAAAGTTGACTCAGGAACACCAGATTTTTCAGCGACTAGCTTAACAGCCTTATCACCCAAGGCCACAAGTGCCTCAGCGTCTATACGAGTTTGACTACGCCCATATTCACCTAAGATATCTCGTATGGCTTGCGATTTTTCTGTGTCATCTATTTCAGTATTATTTATAATCTCAGCCACTGGTTCTATAGCATCATTAACAGTACGCATCAACAATGAATTCTGCCTATGGCGGTTATACGCACCAGGAGCTCCAAAGCTAGAAAGGATAAGACTGGTGCTTATGCCATAACCACCAGCCGTAAATATCTGAGCCCAATCAAGAGATCGTCTAGGTTTACCTGTTGCAACTTCATTTTCTATAGCCGCCATATCTTCAGTTATTTGTTGTAACGTTTCTTCGACTCCTTCAGATATAGCAGAGGTAGCCGCGCGGGCTAAGTATGATTTAATTGGCCCATCAAATTTGAATGTATTCATATATCTATCAAGGCCAAGATAATTCAGCACTGCATTAGCAACACCTAGCGACATGGCCAAGTTAGTCCTATCAGCCATGCTCATATCTTTTGTGGCACTATAAATCGAATCTGTTGCGAGACCTAATGACATGGCACCATTCATCACCCAACCACCGCTAGCTGCAACAGCCATTTGGCCTAATACATTTCCAATAGCGCCTATCTGATTATCAACAAATCCTTCTTTGACTATAGGAGCAAGTTGCGGCTCAAACTTTCCAACTGCTTCCAAAGCCTCAGTCACATATTGACGATTCCTTGGGTCTGGCATACCGATAAAACCACCGGTAGTATTATGACCAAAATATTGAATACGCTCAGCTAAGTCATTCACTTGGTATGCGGCAGTCAATCCAAACTGTACAGCGCCTTTACCACCACGTATGATAGTATCCATAGTATCTTGATACAATATTGCTGGATATCTATAGTACCATTTATCGAGGCCGGCTACAGTCTGCTGTAACTTTAAAAAGGCTGTGGGGTCTTTGGCACTAGTAAGTATTGCATTATTTATAGCATGTTTTTTGCTTTGAACCTTATTATAAAAGTCCTGTTTGACTTGTACAAACTGATCATCACCAAGACTCTTCATCTTGGAATACCAGGCCACGTAGTTTTTGTGTTCTTCGCTGCCGGCTTCTAAACCCAAAGTAATACCTGCATCTTCAGCAGAAAGTTTTTCAAACGGCACTGGATTGGCAAAATACTCTGAAGCCCCTTCAATATAGTCTGTCTTACCAAGGTTAGCCAACAGTTGCAACTTATCCATGTTTGACATATTACGAAAGTTTGTAAGACTCTGAACATAATTATCATAGCTATAATTAGTCCCGTCTAATGAGTTTATCTGGCTAACAGTGTCACTCATGTCGGGCGTAAGTTCGCCCACATACATTGTTTCAGCGTTGATATTAACCTTGCCTCTATTAAGATCTATCTGAGCCTGATTTAAAAGCTCATTAGGATCCACGCCACTTGAATGAAAATTTCCATAATTATTAACAGACATTATAAAGTAGCTCCGTCAATACTATACTTGGCCAAGACATTACCCGCAATCCCATACAAATAGAACTGATTGCTACTAGGATAGAAACATAGCCTTCCACGAGTCGTGCTATCAAACTGTTGCGCGTGGACTGAAATACGTTGGAGAGCAGCATTTATCCCTGGATCTGGAGAACTAACACCGGCTGAATATGGTATATTCTCCTGTACCCATTCACTTATATTAGTTATTGGATTTTTCTTATATGTCCACACAGGAGGAACTTGCTGATCCTTTACATTCCTTTTCTGTATCATTCTAAATCCCTGACTGTTATTCGCAGGTATAGATTCCCAATCATTACTTACAGTAGGCATATTAACAATAATAGATCTTTCTGCTATTTCTGGATATACATTCTGGAGCTGCGACAATTCAACTGTTGTACCAGACCCAGTTATTTTAAGACCCTGTCTTTCGTTTGTAACGTCATATACCGCATTCATTATAATAGCTTCACGTATATTTGGTGGGATTTTATTTGGATTATCCAAGTTATGCGTAAGCTGATACTCAGTTAAACCACTAGTTACTGCGTCGCTTATAACTGGACGCAATTCCTTCAACTCAGACGGTGTTATAGAGTTACCAGATCTATATGCTATAGCTTGGGCACGCTGTATAGCCTGAGTTTGCGCCCGCGTAGCATACTGAGTTTTAACGTCTGGATTCTGTGATTTTTTCCATATGTCTTGATAAAATTTAGTATTAGGACCGCCAAGTTCTCTAAGTATAGTCGATGTTCCTACCTCAGTTTGGAACAGCTCGTTGAGATCACTGTTCGACATAGAATCGTATTTATAAAAATTAGCGGCTTGAATATTTTCATCGACTACCCAGCCACTTTGTGAGTATCTAATTCTTTGCAACTGTTTATCAACGTATTCTTTCTGCTCATAACTTAGGCTCTTATAAGCTTCAGATAATTCGGGCGCACCTTCAGATGCAAGTACTCTGCTTAAACTAATGACTTTTGATTGTTCTAACTCCGCATCTCTTAAGTCTTTATAAGTCTTAGCTAAACTCAACTGTCTTTCAAGAGGAGTTACAACTGCTCCGACTACAACAGACTCGTATTCATTTATGACCTTATTTATTTGTTGATATTCTGATGCAGTTAATTCATTGCTCATTTTGATCAAAGTTCTGCGTGCTTCATCATATTCACCAGCACGCATCTGCCTAGCAATAATACTTTCAGAATTATTAGTAAGATAATGAACTTTATAACTATCACCTTCTTTAGCTTCAGCCAGTATCTCTTTCTGAGCTTGAGCTAGAGCCGCAACGTCATCAGGACCTCTCATCTGCGCACGCCACTGCAGATTATCTGGTGTCCATCCCAGATTAGTACTCATAGCCAATTGTTTATACTCATTAACTAATTTAGACTGCTGTGTTGCTTGGGCTTTACGTGGAAGAGAATAGACATTATTAGCTAGAGCTGCGACGGCAGGCACGCCTAACTGCGGACCATACTCTGCTATCATTTGATTATTAATTGTGATTGGATCTAACCCTGCTTCATACAGTGAACTTATCTTTTGATAAGCCTCTACCTGTAAAGCTCTATTTTCTTCTTGAGCCTTTTTAGCTTGGAGTCTAGCATTTTGTACATTGAATATCTTTTCCCAAGCTACTGGGCCAACTAACTCTTTATATGCCTGGATCTGTGGATCACTGAACATTTTAAGAGCTTCTTCAGCTCCATGCTCAGCGGCCATAGAAATCAAGGCTGTTTTAACTGCACCGATTCTTGCCTGATCTTCATAGAACTTTCTCAGATCAGGATCAGTAATTCCTTGTGTATCGAGCTGAATCCTAACATTAGGTAAAATAGTATTACTTAATTCTTCATCAAGCAGCCCAGGCTGACGTTCAATCTTCTGTAAAGCCCTAGCACTTGTAGCCTCAGCAGACTGGATACGAAGAGTTTCACGCTGTCTTAGAACATGTTTTCCAAGCGTTTGAACGTTTTGATTGTCAATACGTAATTTGCCAAGAGACATATTACGCTCATATAATTCTCCGCCTCTACGTTCTGGTAGAACATAACCAGGATCCTCTCTACCTTCTAAATACTGTTCAGGTGCGTTAAGTGCATTAGCACCTTGCGTCATAAGAAGATTATCTAGTCTCTGTTGTTGAACAGTATCGTAGGTAAGAAGATCTTCTTTTGCTTCATCTTCTTGTCTTTGATGATCCTCTTGAATAAAATGAGTCATATAAGAAACATCAGCTTGGATTACTTCTTGCCCAAGACGTTGCCAATTCTGCCAATTCTGTGCGCCAAAGTCATTAGGCGTAGTGCGAGGCATACCTACAGTGCCAGTATTCATACTGACTTGTATTGAACGACCCTGCGGTAGTCTGGTAATCTCTGCCATTATGATTTCATCCATTTACCGTAAGTTGAGTATATAGAAGTAGTTCCACCTATAGCTGCAGACATCGCTGGAACCCATGGATTAACCTGTGATGCCATACCGAATTGCTGTTCCAACCTATGCGCACGAGCTTCCATATCCATTTCCCACGCTTGACTCTCACGCTGGAACTCTGCTTTTTGGGCCTCGTACACGCCCATTTTAGCAGTAGTAGCTTGTGTATCTAGCGCAGATCCTTTATTGACATTGACTCCAGAAGAAGAATACTGTGCTCTTTGTTGACTACGCAGAGCGTCATACTCCTGTAAAGTTTCAGCTCGCTCTTGCGCACCTAAACTTCTAAATATAGAAGCTTTGGCCGTAGCAAGCTCTGCCTGCTGTCCTGCCATAAATGAATTCCACTTACGCGAATAATTTTCAGCTTGGGCTTGCTGATATGCACCATAAGAATTCATCCCCACACCTACCATACCTGCAGCTATCTGGGCATTCATACTCATGTACGCATCCCCTTATTAATCCCTACTTCGAATGTACCCATATATTGCACAGTAGTCGATGTTTTACTATCTATAACAAATCCAAAATGTTCGGCTAATTTATGCCCATCATCAAACCAAATCGGCATAGTAGCGTATATTGTTTGTGGCTCGTAATTAAAAGATCGTATTGCATAGTCTCTTGCTTTTTTAAGTTCTCTTAGAAAGAACCTAATATTAGCCTGTATGCCTCCAGTACTTAGAATCCATACATTGTGTGAACACCATCCGATACACTGACATCCTGCTATAAATTCAAAATTGTCTTTTCTAGAAGACCATAGAAGTTCAGATATCCAAATAAGATCTATAAATCTTTGAGTTTCTATTGAAGATTTGTTAGTTAAAGATAACACCTCTTCAACTTGTTTAGTATCCATATTTGGTAAAATACGAAGAAGTATTTTACATGCCTGTTCATGATCTATGTGGGGCATATTGTACCTCCACAACTATAGAATTAATCTGACACGCAAGAGGATACCTCGACTCAAATCTAAGACGTGTACCATTTACATAGTCACAAGCACCACCAATCGGTATATCGAATGTCTTGGTCTTTGGTGGATCAGCCAAATCCCCAGCGTCTGTTAACAGTGCGTCCCACTTATCGCCGCCATTAAGTTGCCAAGTAAGATCCGCAGTCCCTTCAACGCCAACCACAGCTCTAACAATATGCCGCATAGAACCGCGTAAAGTAGGAACTCCCTGCATTTCTAAATCAAGTGTTTCAGCTGACGCTATAAACTGAAGACCAACGTGGATAAGTTTTCCGGGTGAATCCAATACGATTTGCCCATTAGTAACGACCTTATCACTCTGAACAGACCCATCCACTATTACGCCCACAGTTAAGCCTTCTAAGTGTTCAAGCCCGCTAACAGAACTTACCTCATTCGCGAATTCCCCAGTTAATGCACTATCTAAGTACATCTCACTCATTAGTGTTTTGTCTTGGAATGGGCGTGTGTCTTCTAATTTTTCGATAAAATATTGACCGTTTCTAAAAACAGTTAGATACGGTTCATCAAACCCATTTACATTAGTACATGAACATACCTGGCAAAATCTACCCTGAGTATGCAGTTCAGTCCAAGCCATGAATTCTTGTCGTGGAATGTATGTACAAGCCAACATTCTACCATCTTCTGTAGTCACAAAAATAAGAGAGCTTATAGGCCTGCAATAATCCAATGATTTAACCTGTGTTCCAGTCAATAAATGTTGTGCGGCAAATAACATGTTATCATCAGCAAAAGCGTCATTAGTAAACTCATACGCAAGAGATGAGATCATTTGCTTGTTAAGTGGAACATAAATTACTGATTTATCAACAATGACTGGTGATATATCTGAAGCACCCGCGTAAGCTTCCTGATTGAAATTTACATTACCGGCATTTACTGATCCACTGACTGTAGACACAAATGAACCAGCTTCTGACAATATATACAAAGTGCGTATTGGAATAAGATGTTTCACAGGATTTGAAGTCTGCGAAGAAAGCTCAAAAGTCCATGCTGCAAATACGTCATTTGGATTGTCACTTTTTGAGAAATCATTATAAAATCCAGGAACAGATGCACCTATCATTAATGGAGATTCTTTTGTAGACCCAACAACAAGTCGTTGCTGAAATAACGTACAAGTCATAGGGTATTTATTTTCACCATCAAAAAACTGACCTGTCTCTGGAGGAGATTGAGTGGTATCCACTATGGTTTCGGTAACATTCGTATCTTCCCAGGTAAATGTAGTGCCAGGAACAGATCCTACAAAATAAAGATGCGGCTGAGCAACATCGTCTAAAACTCTACGATATATTTTAAATGAATCAGCCTTTGGATATGGAACAGTATTTCCATCTTTATCTGTATAGTATCCTACTTTATTAGTCCAGCTAATTTTATTATTTATTTTTGGTGTCTGCCAGGTTACAAAATCCACTATTTGATCATACGTAGCAGATGAACCAAGCGAACCAAAACTACCTGCTCTAAAACAATTTAATAAATAGTTTCTCACAACTATAGATATCAGAGTGGAAGGGCCAAAAAATCCAGACCCAGCATTTACAAAGTTTGGAAACCCACTAGGAAAACCTAAAGTAGAAGAATCGCCGTAAGCTAATACAGTGCTTCCATCAAAAGACACTTCTGGAGAAACACCGTAGCCCCAACTTTCCAAAGGAAAATTGCTCCCAGTGCTGTATAACAAGTAAAATAAAGGAAAAGCGTAGGGTAGATTCGAAGCTCCCCAAAATTCAAAAAAATATTGAAACCCAAGATGATATCCTGTAACAAAATGATACTTTCTCACTCGAAAAGATAGGTTCCCAAATGAATTGGTTCCAAATAATTTTGCCAGTAATGAATTTTCGAATGCTAAAGCGTTAAGGTCATTCACTATAGTTACCAATGCATCTAAGTCCGCATTGGGTATAAATTTAGGAAAGTTATGAAGGCCCCCTAATGAAGAAGTATACTTTACAAACCACGCTCTATTGTTAAGATATTGTTGAACAGGGTCGGAAGTCTCTACAGGCAGGCCCACTCCGTCCAGAAACACCTGCTCTATTTCAGGATTATGAATCCTAGTAGTTGCAACTTCGTACGCACCCCTAGATTCTTGTCCGTCTATAACGCTTGTTACCGTGTAACTAACCCCGTTATGACCTTCAACATCGAACTTTAGATTTTCTGGGGCTCGGACCAAAACCGTTTCATCTACGATAACATCTTCCCACCACCAATTAGTATGGGAAGAGCTCGGTCCTCTAACTAATTTTTTAATAGGAAGGTCCCAGTGAGTACAAAACATCGTGTCTTTGTACTGCGCATGAGAAATTTTGGTAACCTGATCATATGAATATGGCGTGCTTATTTGATATGGTAAATCTGTTAATGGATCGATAATCAAGTGATCGTCAATCCAAAAACGCATTGTATGGTCACCAAACTCAAGAATGTACGTTTGACCTAGTGAAAATTCAAACTTAATAAGATATGGTGGGTATATTTGACCATGTACATTTACCTCGAGTGCGTAATCTAAGAATCTAGTTCCATGTCTTTTACGCAAACCGCCTGTGGGCGATACAAAAAAATTTATTGCACTGCGTACAGATGACGCGTGCTTAATCCAGTCAGTTCTATCCCAAACACCAGGGCTGACAACTCCATTTGCAAAGTTAGTCCTTAGGACGGTATTTTGCAAATTCATAAATACATCCTTCCCTACGAGCTCTATTTATATTGCCTTCATCCAGATATTTTCTATCGTGTGTCGACGGTTCCATGTTAATTGCTGAACGCAACATACCTTGATACATGTCATTTAGTAGTTGTATATTTGCTCCACCGTTGCGAGCAGAATCAAGAAACATAGCAAGACGGAATGTAATAGCCTCAACTGCATGCGCTGACATACTGTCATAGCTTATATTATTAGAAATATATACTATAGACACCTCATTAACATTACAGAATAGTGCCAACTGTTCACGATAAAGACGTATGACGTATTCTAATTTATGACAAGGACGTGTGAATTTAGTTAACCGTAAAAAATCTGACGGCAATGTAAATCCATAAGAATATTCATTCGAGATATTTTCTTCTATAGTAGTGCCATTGAGCCCTATGGCCTTAGTGTTTATTCTAGGAAGTGACGCTTCTCTTGTAGCAAAACTCCAATTAAACTCTGATAAGAAAGCTTCTAGTGACATGGTATAATATTGAGATACGTCAAAAGCTCTATCAGAACTGTCATCTAAGCTAGTTATGGCCTGCGCGCCTATAGTCCGCAACGCAGCATTAGCTATTGTCACAGGTGTAATCATTGTAGTTATCTCATAGTAATACGGGCGCCAGCAGTGACCCAATCACAAACTGACGCCCGTACATAGAGGGAGTTACTGCAGCGGAGACGGATTTACCACTTCTTGTTTCTGCTGAGGAAGTTGCAAATAATCTTTCCAATCAGGAGTAAGCTTATCATAATCAACGGCGATATTAACCAAATCACCAACTTCATAAACTTTACCAAACAACTGCCTTCGCTTTTTAATTTCATAGACAGGCATCGGCTGCCTCCTTTCTAATAGAGATATGGAACTTTAGCCGGAGTACCATCCCTGAGACCAAAGTCGACCCCGTCAGTCAGAAGACCTCCAGTCAAACCAGTCCATGAAGTTTTCAGATATCTCAAAGCAGTAGACGGTATCGGTGTAGAGAGAATAACACCGCCAGCAGCGGCTCGAGTCTGTGGGATGGTCACCGTATCAACAGTCACATAGGTGCCAGTCTCAGTATCGGATGACGTAATAGTCACGGTAACGTCCCCAGCAGGAGGAGTACCTCCTGTAGGATCATATGTGGCGCTAATCATAGCCCTATTACCAACGCCCGGTTCACTTCCACCTGTATCAACTGCGACACTAGCGGTACTAGGAGCAACTTTCTCTCGAAACAAAATCTTAGCATCGCGCATAGCGATCTCCTAAATATTTAAAAGCCTAACTAAAGCTCTTCCTAAAGGTACAAGTAGTGAATTAAACAAACCTGCGTATAAACTATCTACCTGATAAAGTATAGACACTATCAGATTTTTCATTTAGACCACCTGGTCCTCTCCGACGATAATACCTTCACACAGACGAATAGGAACACCAAGCCAATTCTCAATCGGAGGAGTTCCTTGTGGCTGTTTGTAGGTAAGATTAACATTACCTTTTTCAGCACTCATCATATTGATGATAGTATGAGGAATACGATTTGTATAAATCACAGTATTGCCAATGCCCTTATTAGGAAGAAGGTCAAGTGCATACATCAACTGACGATAAAGAGCAAACCCAGCCGGAGTCGGAACGCCATTCTGAATGATAGAATCAAGTTGAGAAGTATCAATATTGCAGATACGAACAACCCTTCGCCAATCACGAACAGCGAGACCGAAATACCAAGTAAACTTAGTTCTTACGCCTTCAAAAGGATTGCCAGCCGAGTCAAGCAGAATCTGTCCAGGGAAGACTTTCGATGTAATACCAGAAGTAGTACCCTTCGGATAGATCACATGGCACGCCATTGGATCCCATTGAACAATATAGATAGACGTGAGATTAGCACCTGTACCACCGGCGTCAACGACATTTCTACTGATATTACCACTAAGAGTGTTATACCGAGTGGCAAAACCATCAAAGCCGGCAGGTTCAGTGGCCATATTACCATAGAAAATGTTCTCAACAAAAGCCTGACTCATGCCTTCAAGTATCGCAGAACTCTCGTGAACAAGTGTAGACCGCTTTTCAGTAACATCACTACAGATATCCAAAAGTGCTTGGTCAACTTCAGACCATGCTTCAATCATTCCAGTATTCTCAACAGTCTGACGAAGACCAGACTTAACCGAAGGAGTACCCTGGTTGATCATCCTAAACTTGGGCTTAGGGATAGAATCACGCACAGTAGTGATATGTGTAGTTCCGTTATTACACTCAATAGCCGGAGCGTCAGAAATAATATCGTTAGTCTGACTAAGAATCTCAATCACCTGAACGGCAGACCCGTTAGGCTCTTTACGTTTTGCAACATCAGCAAGAGTATAGATATTACCAGAATACGCGGGCATTAGTTCTCCTTTATAATTATTTTATCATTCCAAATATAGCATCTTCAGCTGTCATAGGTTTTTGTGTTTTAGCCGCACCAGGAATCATCGGTGCTGATTCACTTACCATCTTACCAACCTCAACAAAGAACTTCCACAACGGGGTTGCATTCATAGAGTTTGACAGTTTCAAATATTCCAACATACCCATTCTACCATCCTTAGCCTGGGTAGCTAGCAAATCTTCCTTGGGAACAAACCTACGAAGGGCCTTCATCGCATAATTGACAGATGCCTCGTAGTTAGGACCACCGTACACAGGATCAGCTTTATTCATACGTATAAACTGATTATTAATATTCTGTCTGAATTCCTGATCCTTCTTAACTACATTTTCAAAAAACTTTGCTTGATATCGATCCAACATCTCAACAGACTTTTGAACCATCTCCTGATCAACTTTCTTAGTTTTGGCCAGAGCGGTGAATTCCTGCAAAAGTTCATTATCTGGCGCAATACCCTTAGGAAGTTTGAGCGAGTATTCATTGACTTTACCCTCAAATGGCAGAGTCTGTTCTTGTTTCATTTGATCCGCTAACTCAGCAAGATCGTCCTGCGGGTTCATCTGCTCCAAAGAGTCTTGTTTAGAACCCCCTTCTCCAGCACCTTCGTCATTACCGACTGCTTCTTCAGTAAAGATACTATCTAAAAGCTGTCCTTCATTAGCATTATCCACTTCGGGTTCAGATATATTCTGTTCAACTGCAGCCTGTTCTGGAATGTTATTGGACTGAACTGTCATTTCTTGTTCCTTTCAAGATCAAGTCTATATAGGTCCACCCAAAATACTTTACTATTGGTAACACGACTTCCGCATAAACAAAGTCTCGTCGTCCAGAAAACCAATTGTCCTTAGCAGAATGATCACGATTTGGTATAGTAAGACATCCACTTCTGTCTATTAAACTCTTTATAAGCCATTTACCTTGTGGCGAACTCACAAGGGATTGCCAATAGGCTTTTTCTATCTCTTCTTTATGCATGTTACAATCCCATCTGATCAGTCAATTTGGCCGCAGCATTATCACCAGTAGTAGGTGTCTGACCAAGATCCTTACCAGCCTTTGCCATCATCTGTAATTGCTGAGCCTCTTGTGCCTGCTGCATAGCCTGTTGTTCCTGCTCAATAAGTTCTTGAACTCTTTCAGGACTATTGAAAGCAAATGCAGGAACAGTGTCAGTAGCTTCAAATTCACGAGCCCAGCGATCATAGTCAAATGTATGTTTAATTTGCGGGTATACTGGAGCGACTGCCTGCATCCAAGCAAGAACATCATTCGCCCGTTGAATCCAAGCTTGACGTTGTGTAATAGCCATATCAGACGTAAAGTACGGCTTAATCTGTTGACCAACTAACTCTTCTGGCGGATCTTCGAGAATCAACCAGTCAGAAGTTATTAGTTCGAATGTTCTGTCTAATGATGGGACGTTTATATCAGCAGATGATCTGACTGTAATAGGTCCCATTACAGCGTTTTTCTCTTGGCGCAATTGATCTACTTCTGTGGCAGTCATGACGTGATTCTGCTGCGCTCTAGCAGATACCATCATAATTTCTCGGTTGTAAAATATTCCTGAGATACGCTCGATCAATGACTGCCGCAATCTGATATTCGCTTCAATGTTGAATTGTGGTGGGACGAGAGCTTGAACAGGTTGTTTCGCGCTAGATCCTTGCACCTCTATGATCTGACCAGGCTTAATTGATTTTATATCGGCGGCTAGTGCCGCATCAATAGCCCAAGCAGGATTAGTTATCCATGAGGTTGCCTTATTAAATTCAGCTGTAGCTTCATATAGTTGACGTAAATCAGGAAGCGCATCAATACCTGGACACGTTCTCGGATATACGTAGTCCCATGGTTCGGCCCAACGAGCTACAATAAATGGCTTAGTTTTGAAGCCATCCCTGTATATAACTCCGTCAGAATCACTTCCTTCTTCTATAAAATGCACGTCCTCGTATCTAAATTCATTAGGATTTTTTGGTTGATCATGAAAAAAGTTCCAAGGTTGAACAGCTTGTATAATGCTGAATCTATAATCCGGGTCATTATCTTTAGAAATTTTCTGCTTAACGATATCAGGAATGTTGTCCCATCCATAAGTTTTGGCTATATCAATAGCTGCGGCTCTAGTACGTGTATATACTGAGTCAAT
>CAZUZI010000020.1:0-16502 GCA_964625015.1 uncultured Candidatus Saccharibacteria bacterium
AATGGTATGCGACTATCATAGATATTGCTTGGGGTAATCCAGTACCTTTTAATACTGGTGACTATCAATAATGAACTACGCCGCTAGACTCTGGAAAGATTTTGATAGGAGGCGCCGACTCAGGAATTTTCAATACAGCCGTTATTGGTGGAACTGGTGTTCCAAGTAGTAACGCAGTACTTAGTCTAAGTAATACTAAAAAGTAAGTTGACATATCCAACAAGCGAATGAGCCACAGGCGATGTATAGATAGATGGCAAAGCTATCTATCAGAAGACCATTAGTTGGACAGGTAGCAATACGATTATCTCGATCGAAATCGTGTTTTGGCTGGATTCATTGTAGCGGTAGCGGTATTCAAAAACACGGGTTCCCTATCCTTCTCGGGGATGGAAGCTTTGCTTTACCTGCGTCATACCTGACTAGTCCTAATAAGTAGTGAAATACTTACGGGATCTGGCGTTGCAACATTCTTATACACAAAGGTCTAGCTATGAATAATACAGAGTGCACAAACTGTTGCATAAAACCTCTCCAAAAAGATCTGTTTGACCAAGCTCTTATTATTAGTAAACTTCAAGGACAGATATCTGAAAATAAAAAAGCCGTGGACCACTTGACTAAGGTGGTCCACGGCGGTATTGGACTTGTAATGACGGTGGTTCTTACTTCTTTGATTTATCTTGTGATTAACCGGACGTAGCTCTTTTAGACCAAGCGTTGCGATCTTCTTCCATCCATTTAAGCTCGGTGTCCCAAGGCTCCATAGCTGTAGTAATTGCTTCTCTAACCATATGTGGGAATTCATTAAACAGTCGGTTATAGTTACCAACACACTTTGCAGCTGCAAGATTCTTAAGATTAGTTTCAAGATTATCTACACGCTCTTTAAATCGATCTGGATAATTAGGCATAATCTTCTCCTTACCGTGGAATGAGAATTAGTTTAGTTTTGGTTTCTAATAATGTACCTATGTTTAATATAGTTACTTTTATGCCACGTTCTATATAACTGTGGGTAGCTGAAATTTGTACACTGCCCAATAACACAAGAGTATCGATGTCGGTTTCCAATAAAGTATATCTGTGTGTATTCGACGTTATATAAGTAACTGTAAGATTATCAACAACTGTTTTTGGTTTACTAACTGACATTAAGAACGGATCAAATCTTTTCTCCTTAGGTTTAAGTACTTTGTCCCATGCTCTTGCATCTTGTGCGCTAGGTATTGCAGGAACGTCTCCTCCATAACATACACCATGTAGGAGTATAAGCACCAAACAGATTATTCGCATATTTTATTTAGCTCCTCCATAATTATTTCTACTGCCTTATCTTTTTTCCTCATAGCTGCATTTCTAGTTCCCAATGGAAAAAGTTCTTGTACGATACGATCAAAGCTTTTGTCAATTATCAGTTTGATCTTCTCCTGAGCATCCATCATAAGCCTCTTTCATATTATCAATATACATATCAGCCATGCCTATAAGCGTAAAGTAGTTTCCACTGTGGCTGAATACGTTACCAACACTGCCGTCTTCCATGGTATGGCACGTTAATATAATATAGCAGTCAAAGTGTTCTTTAAGATTAGCTGCTGCCCGTGATACCGCTAATTCTTTTTGTTTAGCTATATTGTCTAAGTCCATTTAAAATCCTTTACTTATCCCTGCGTAGAATGTTCTTGATTTGTTTAAAGGTAGTTTGAGTTGCAGCCTTAACTCCTTCGCGTCCCCCCAACTCTTTAGCCAAATTGATTTTACGTGACTTTGCAAGGTCGAAAGCGGCGTCAACCGCCTTTTCGAGTATTGCTATTCCAGTTTTCGGGCTGACATCGTTTTCCCTATCAATCTTAACATTAGCCTCTTGAGCTTCTTTACTATTTTCTGTAATGATTACCGCTTGCTGAAGAATATCGTTGGACATTTCTTTTCTACTGTCAGCTCTCCTTTTTAGGACCGTACTAATTTGATTCCAACAGAAACTAAGTGCTGCAAAAATAAAGCCCAACTGTGTTGCTCCAAGATCTCCAAATACGGCACTCCAAATACGTTCAAGCATGGCGACCTTCCTTTCTATCTCCCTCGTATTTGACTAAACTGTACAAGATATCAAACATATCTACTTCACCTTGTGAACAATACATTTTATCTGGAATTTTTCCAGGTTTAATCTTTAAAAAATTTTTAAGTGAATATTTACCGATTAAAATAAAATCTTCATATGGTTTAGTCATCTTTGAATATACTTTCAAGACTATGCGTAGCCAAACAATCTGCTAGTATGTCTTTTACATTCCGCGGATCATTGATAATAGACGCCACATTTAATACCTTGCAATGTCGTGACGTAGATATATAATCTTCAAGTGTATCCGCAGCTGAACTAAGATCGGTCTCGTATATATGGCTTGAACCTAGCATAAATGCTATGCTTCCTAATTTAGTACAACCTATTCCTTGTAATATCGCTAACGATATCATGCTAAAACTAAATAAATCATAAGGGAATCCTAGCCATGCATCACTACTCCTCATAAATACTGTAGTGAATAGTCGAGAATCACGAAGTATGAACTGTAAACCTACAGTACAAGGAATGTCTTTTGATGGACTAGGATTCCGTTCCCATATAGTCATCACTGCTTGCCGCGACCACGGGTCTTTCCTTAATGTGTTTATAACATAATCAATTTGCTGTACTACTTTCGGTCCATATGCTCCAGTCAAAACCACACCATCATCAGAATATTTTTTTAAATTCGGGTGGAATATATCATTCCTACCACTAAGTATCCATTCAGCTTCTTTGACCGCAAAGCTAAGACTGACTTTCCTTCGAGGTAAGGTAATGAATGGTGAATTCATATCAAATACTACGCTATTACTAAGAATTTCTAAACACACCCCATTTCTAGACGGACGTTCTTCTCCTAAATTGATAATATTGCGTAACATAGAGCGATAAGCTGCGTCAGTCGTTAGCATATTAATATTCCTGTATAATTTTATTCGAAATTAATAAATGAAAAATTAGCGATCTTCTCAATTTTTATATCAAGTATTCTAAATAGTTCTATTGTACGTTCGTCATATTCACAATCGTAAACTATGTGGTGAATCTCGGTGTTTGCTATTACTTTTGCACATTCATAACACGGTGCAGTTGTAACAAACATTTTCCTTGCGTCGCGCAAACTATAGCAATTGACTAGTGCATTTATCTCTGCATGTGTAGCTCTACACAAATCCAGATCTTTTCTAATCTCTTTTCTTTCACACGTGGAGCAGTGCTTCATATATCTAGGCGGACCATTATATCCTACGGATATTACACGATCCCTATCATCTAAAATTATACAACCGACTTGGCGGCTTCTACATGGAGATAATTGGGCAGCGGTGTAAGCCATAGTCATATACACATTGTCTTTAAGCTGTTTGCGACTGAGCATTGTATTCCTCTCTTAAAAAAGCGAATACACCGGCTTGGCCAGTTTTCTTAGTATCAAGAACCTTATTAACGTATGTATCTGTAGTGCCTGGGACTAAGAGTTTATGAACTGTAACGTGATCTCTTTGTCCTTGGCGTAACAACCGTCTAACACATTGATCATATAATTCATAGTCCCAAGTAAGAGTATACCAGCATACATGGTGTCCACCGCGCTGTAGATTGACTCCGTGTCCAAGACTAGCTGGGTGGGCAATTAACATTCCTACATCTTTAGAATCCCATGCGTTTTTTATGGATTGAAATTCAGATACTGGTGTACCTCCAATTACGACTGAAGCAAATGGAAATACGGTTTTAAGATACTCAGCTTCAGATCTGAATCCAACGTATACAAGAAGTTGTTCGCCCTGCAATTCTTCATATAGTATTTTAAGTGCTTCTACTTTTGCGGTATGTATTTGTTGAAACTCAGTCTCACCAGCATTAAGATAAACGGACCCACCAGTAATCTGTCTACACTTATTTAGTGCTGCGGCTCGATTAGCTACGGTCATTACTTGATCATTGAGTGTAGTTATTAGATACTTTTCTATTTCTTTATATATCTTATGCGCATTATCAGGAAGCTGTATCTTAATCTTATTCTCTATACATTCAGGCATAATAAGATAATCTTCAGCAGCAAGGCGCAAACCCAATTTACTAATTCCTCTATAAATCTCATCTCTGCAGGCGTCATTTTGAAGTTCATATTTATATCCGCCATAACCAGTCGGTCTGAAATATCTATTTCTAAAATGAGTAACGTATTTACCGAAAGTAGCACCGAGATCAAGAATGTATGCTTGACCAAAAATATCTATTAGTCTATTAGCGACTGGAGAGCCTGTAAGACCCCATCTAAATGCTGCTTTTTCTACGATATGTTTCATAGTTTTATAGCGCTGAGAATTTACTGATTTATATGCGGTTAACTCATCTATTACTATTCCACCTATTTGATAATATTCCACAAACTTATCCGGCTTACATTTTTTTACCATCTTTTGAATATAATCGAAGTTGACTAAGATTATATCAGCTGTTGAATTACGGACGAGTTCTGGGTCTTTACCATGAAAAATTTCAAACTTAAGATCATTAAAATTGTCCCACCCTTGGATTTCATCTGGCCAAGATGAATGAATAACTCTCAACGGCCCAATAATAAGAGTTTTCTTATAGCCTGCTTTCTTTACTTCTTGTAATGCGCGTAAAACTATGGAGGTCTTACCCATGCCTGGGTCTAAAAATAAAGCACCACAGTTATGCGATAACAAAAAATTTACTCCATCTATTTGATACCTATGCGGAGTCCACAGCATTAAAATTTCCCCTAGTCCTGTATACTTTTCATAACTTCATCTACACCTATATCTGTGCATGAGTCTATTACAAACACAGTATGGCCTAACTCTGCAATTTGAGAAGTAATTGCAATCTGTATCGGCGACAACTTTCCCCCAGGTCGTTTAAACTCGATAAAACAGTGTTTACCTCCTGGCGCGATGACCAGTCTGTCTGGCCAGCCAGGGTTGTCAGACATTTTAGGCGTGAGACAACCTCGTTTTTGAAGTTTTCTGCAGAAAGATTGTTCAATGTCTTTCTCCCTCATGAGTCTTCATCCTTTATTTTCTTCCGATTCAACCTATCTATTTCAGCAGCTATAAGCGCACCAGCTTTTGCTAAATTTCGTATGACGCTATCGGTATTTGCATAGTTACATCTGAACCAATCTGCGTCCCAACCAGTAAGCTTAAAAAATTCTTTAGCAAAATGGTCGCATGATAGAGGCATAGCATACGCACAAGCAGCAAGAGCCAATTCACCATTTACATGTTTATCGTCATGTTCAGGAAACCAGCCTTCTTCATGTATCTGTCGTTCACGCTCTTTCTTAATTATGTCTACACCATCCATTATTTTAGTCCTCTACACATAGTTTTATATGAGCACCAACGACACTTTGACAAGTCAGGTGTTTGTGGAAATTCTGTTTCTTCTTCAATTTGCTTAAGACTTTCGTTGATTAGCTTGTCTATAGTTTCCAACTCACTATTATCAAACTTATATAACTGTTTTGTATCTTGATCTAAGTATATAAAGACTACCAAAGGATTAATACCTGTTATACAGTATATCGCATACGCATATATTGCTGCTTGGAATTCATGTGAATCTTCATAGATTTTTCCCGTCTTATAATCCAAAATCTCTATATGGTCTCCGTGCTGTATTAACATATCGAAGATAAATGTAGCGAAGTAGTCCTTTGCATCTTCACTGAGAATATTGAAGTCACTATCTACTTTGATTTTTAGTTCAGTTTCTGAGCAATCATTTTTAGATGCTAAACCGTCCCCTAAAGTTTTATGCGCCCTAGCCAAATTTTCCATATAATGGAAAATATGATCGCTTACCTTACATTTCAATTGCTTAAGACGTTCTTCAAACTCAGTTATATCTATAGTCCCATTAACAAACTCTTCACAAGCCTTATGAACGTCTATTCCTCGTTGTGCAGAAGCTCCAGGTGGAATGCGTATGTTATGAATATATCTATACAAATACGATTTACGACAATTTTCCCAAGTTGAAAGCTTTGAATAGCTCCAAGGAAGAACGTTATTGTTCGAAGACATAATTCCCTTTCTTGTCGTATGGTTTCAGGTGAGCCCAATCAGTATTGCCTGCGTTTCCTTCACTCAAAATAGGTATGTCAAATTCAACACTTTCCATGGCATGTTTTAATTTAGCCATACCTGAATGAAGTTGATCTGGATGTACTGAACAAAGAAACTCATCATGTACTGTAAGATACATTCTAAATCCAGGCTTGTCAAACCCAAGATTTATCCATGCTTGTTTAGTACAATCAGCCGCAGATGGTTGAATGATATTATTTACCATTCTATATGCATATACTTTTCTATATGGTGTATCGTTCGGTGAGTCTTCACAATAATATAGCCGTCCGCCCCAAGTGCGTATGGGTAAACCCTGTGTAGACCTACGTTCCGTTTCTGAATACATATTCGCAAGTTCAGGTATGACTCTAAGTACTAATGCCTTAAGATTTTTAGCGTCATCATACGGGATATGCAATGCCTCAGATAACGCTCTAGGTCCTCTACCGTACATAACTCCTAACACTATGGTCTTAATGACTTTGCGCTCTAAGTCTAATCCATACTGTCCTTGTATGACTGTCTGTACGTAGTCATATACGTCAGTCCATGGGTCTGCTTGATATTGTTTGAATAAATCTCCATTACCGAAATGAGCCAGAATACGCACTTCTTGTTGGCTATAATCTCTATTAAGTAAATACCACCCAGGTTCCCATGGGATGATTAACTCTCGCACGTATGGGACTGGTGGTAAGTCATGCCTTACAAGGTCGCTCAAACCTTCAGGAGCAGAATCAGCTCCTATTCGTTTAGGTATATTAAGAAAACTAGGTTCAGAACTAAATCGACCAGTACGCGTTCCAACGCCTTGTCCGTGTCTTTCTTGGGCAACCTGATTCCATGAAGTATGAATGATCCCACTAGTTCTATATCCCTGTTCAAGCCAATTTTTTATAAATGTGTTTGCTGTGGTTAATAGATTCCTACGATATTTAATAAGCTCAGACCACACTTTCGGCAATGCTTCGGACAGACTATCCTTATCCATGCTAGCATTGCCCTTATCGGTAAGTCTAAGTTTCGTTGTGTCTAAAATTCCTACACGTTCAAGAGCTGAGGCGAGTTGTTTGTTAGATCCAACATTAAGTTCGGGATCACCAACTGTGTCACGTACAAATTTATCAACTACCTGTACAGCTGACATAGATCTTGAATATACTTGTTCTGCTTTGTTCATATCTATTCTTATACCACTTATTTCATTTTGCATAGCTATAAGAAGAACTTGACGCTCCCTATCATATGCAGTTTCCATGCCCGTATCTTTAATATATTTTTCAAACCCAACGTATAAACCAAATGTACGATCAACATCACCGCAGGCGTACTCACCTACAAGATCACCTGGCGCGTATCCAATATACGCTCCCGCATAATTTTTTCCTGTTGGTGAAGGTGAAAACTTTTTTCCTTCTGCCGTTCTAAGATTTGTGCAAACCCAATTTACAACTTGATCAAGTTCTTCGGGCGGCCAATTTAAATACTCTTCTGCGAGTGACTTTAACCCAATCTTTGAGTTATGCGGATTAACAAGAAATGCCATTAGCAATGTGTCATGTATTTTTGTAAAGTTAGGTGGGCTTAGACCGAACCATTTTTTCGCAACAGCTAGATCGAACTTAGCATTGTGGAATAGTAGTGAAGATCCTTTGTATGCATCTTCGTATATTGATTCAAGAGTATCTCGTGCGTCTGTCTCTGTGCAGTTATTATTTGTTGGATGTCCCCATGCAAGATAAAAGCTTTTGCCGTTATTTTCTTTTATGGCTAGTCCAACTGGTTTAGGTGGATAGTCAGGATACGGCGTTATTGGCAAAGTCTCAAAGTCCAAGGTTATTATCATCAACCTTCTCCAACTTGGTTACAGCCGATTCTAACTGTTCAGTCGTATCTATAATATGTACTGCATTATAATTTTTAAAAAAGTTAGCTAGCAATAAATAATCTGAGTAGATGTCTATAATATTGTCAACGACCCATGACGGTTGATCTGTTAGTCCACATATTTTTTTAACCAATTTTTTATTTGGAATAAGAAAGTAAATTTTACAGTTTCCATATTCCTGTTTTATTAGTTTTTCTATATCAATGAATGTAAACCAGGATTTCGAACCTCTATATTTACTATAAACATACTCACTAATTGGAGAACGGTCGAATACTATTTCAGCTGGAAGATCCATTAAACTTCTAAAAAACATAAGCTGTGCTTGTTTGTCTAGTTCCGAGTGTACACCGTAGTGTAAAAGACTTTTATTACTTCCAGCTAACATTTTTGCATAGGTCGTTTTTCCAGTACAATCAGCACCTTCAACTATAATTTTATGCACTACGTCTCCTTTATCGATACTTCTTTTCACATTCAGGAATATCTTCTTCGATGTCTCCTTCGTACGAACACATATTCTTATCGAGATATGCACATGTTTTACAACTATCTAATCGTTTAGGCATAAGTTTATCGACTTTGGCTTTCAATCTATGAAGTCTAGTGAATAACTGTGCGAATAGTTTTCTAGTATTATTATCCATATACATAGTCCTTTAAAGTAGCTGCTATAATCTACTCCCCCTAAGACTATAGCAGCTATCCGATTTACTATTTTGAAAGTCTAGATTCTATATCAACTAACTTATTTCATAACTGATCTATTGTTGTCTGAATAACTGGATCATCCATTAGTTGGCATCCTTTTTAAACAGACTATCAATATCTGGTGCAACCCAACCATCAGGTTTTTTCATATCAACCTTAAACCCACGATGTGTTCTGCCTACTATTTTTTGCATATTAGCCGCATGTACCAAATCCCATGCTTTCTCTATCGGCCAACCAAACTGTGTAGCAGTACCTATAGCAAAATAAATCAGATCAACAATAGCATCAAGACATTGAGCCTCTGAAACTGCGTTGTGAAACTCAAGAAGCTCTTCCCGCATCATAGCCTCGCGCTCTTGCAAACTATTTTTATAGCCTACAGGAAACTTAGTATCAAAATCTCGTACATCGTCAACCCAAGTTTTATTTGGCCATCCACATCCTTTACATTCGTCCATGATTAATACCTCCTAACCTGTGGAGCCACAGCTTGTTGCTGAATAGGAGCTGCCTGCGTATTAGGCTCTTGGAATGGTTGGACCAGTTGAGTCTCAGCAGCAGTCTTAAGGTTAAGCAACATATCCAACATAGCTTCATCAGTAGGAAGATAAACCTGTTCAAACTTGACTTCAAATTGATTCGTAACATGCGGAGCAGTTGAAATCCCAGTAACATAAAAATACTTCGGTCTGCCGTCTCGCAACGCACAAGTCTTAATATAGCTACTAAAATTCTTAGAGCTGGTAACAGGGAATCGCACAGGCATCATGGTCTGTGCAGCAAGACCTTCCGCGTTAAACAACTGATACTGATTGTTTCCATCGTAAGTCCCAGCAGGAAGAAGAATCGCACGCCACGAATTCTGACAGGCTTTTCCTTTACGTCCAGGAACCAGAGTACTGCCCCAAGCATTTTTCTGACACTGAGCACACGATGCACACTGCGGACTCTTAGCACTAGGATGAGGAGTAGCCAAAGCTTCATGACTATCATCTTCGAAAAATGAATAACATGCAGGAATGGCCTGCACTTGAGGATTGTAAGGTTGGTCATACCACGCATTAACTCTGCATGCAGCGAGTATATACGCAAAAAATGGGCCTTGACCAATATTAGTATCACCAATAAACATATACCCTTGATTGAAAGTCAGAGCTTGCATTCCTGTACGCATACTCTGATCTTTCTGAACATCAGTATGGACAATACTTGCATACTTTTCAGGGAGAGCCGCTTTGTTAACAGTCTGAACACTCATTAGTTTCTCCTTTTACATTTTACATATCGCGCACATGCGGTATGTTTATTTTTCTCTTACAGTAAGATCTTCTTCTATAAAACAACCCACACCAGGAACTATAATACCAGATTCCCATCGTGCGCGTACTGCCACTGCTGATAGTCGTTTTGGTAGAAGATCATATGCCGCCTCTGATACTATGTAATTAAGCAATTCATCATAAGAATCAAGTCGCGGAGTATTCTTAAGCCGTCTAGTTATATGACATCCATCTGTTGAAAATGATTGTAAGTTTTGAATTTGCATACCGTGTATGACTTTAAGTTCAGCTTCGCGTTCAATTTCTTTGGCTTCTTTAAGTTCAGCTTCGAGTTCTTTTTTCGCATGGCGAATAAGCATTAATTCTTTAGTAGCATTGGCAAGATCCGTACTAATCATAGCTTCGCCAACTTCATTTTGCGTTGTCATCTGGCGTCTCCGTCTTCCAAAAAGACTGTATAATATTACGTACTTTATAAACCTGATCAGTCGGAGGCAATTCGTCAATAAGCCTAACGACTGCGCGAGCTACTTCTACCTCATCTAAATTCCGTTCTTTCGCCGTTTCTATAATCTGAGAATTGATGTATCTTCCCAAACTATGCATAAGTATAGTGTCTAATTCTTCCAAGGTCATTTTGACAGATTCTTCTTCTTGTCTAAAGCTCATCATTGTCTATTACATCTATATTATTTACATCGCCTTTTAATGTTTTAAGTGCATCTTGAGCATTGTTCAAAGCCAAACAAACTGCTCCAATCTTTGCAATATTTCCGATATCCATGCCTGCATCTGAACCTATACTGTGCATATTCCTGTGCGTATCTTAATGTCGTAATAAGTTTGTTTACCATGTCACGCAATTCGTAACGACAAACATTAAATACCGCTCTATCTTCATCACTTATTGCATAAACCTTTATTTGTTTAACTCCTTTTATTCCAATTCTTTTTCTTCTTCTATTTCTTCCAAGTTAACTACTTGTTTGTTCAGTAGATCTACTAATTCTTTAAGTCTTTCGACTGTCATACAGGCATCGACAATATCATCAAAGTTTTCTTTATCCATATCAACTGCCACACCTGCTTCTTGTAATTCATACGCGTATCCCTGTATTTGATAAAGCACCGTAGAAAGTCGATCTACCTCATTACTCAAATTAAGAAGACATTGATTAAATTCAATACGTTCATTTTCAGTTATTGATTCAATTTTCATTTTTCCAAATCCTTTTTAGTAATCAAACTCAAACCCAACTTAATCAATTTTACCATAGCTTTAGTCTTACAATAGCACAGAATCTGTCCATCATTAGAATCATAGAGAACATGTTCATGCTTCGCGAGTTTGCAGTGCTTAAGATTAGACATTAGAATTTACTCCTTTCACCGAGTTTAATTTTATTAATATGTTCAATGATCAAATGAGGTTTAGCTAACTGCCATTGTGCAGCATTACGTATTGCATATACCCGCTCATTTCCTTCTGGAGTTGGAACTCTATCCCCACGTAAAAGCATAGCAGCCCCAGCTTTGGCCAGTTCCCGCGTCATACCATTTGATGTGACTTTAGTCTGTCCCATGGGGTCGTAAATCCTTAACAATTCTTTTGCAGTATAAATGTCTTTTTGTACAGCAAATCCATTGTGCATTAATTTACTGCTAGGATCGCGAATAAGACTGCGAACCCAAGAAGCAAGATCTCCAAGACCAGCCTCAAACATAATCGTTTTGGATATTGTTTCCTTAGCTCTAGAACGAGGATTGAAGTCAGTACAATCAATATTGAGTAGATATTCAAGTACCACTTCATAACCACGTTCCTCCCAGACCCAATTATGTAATTCTGAAAAGAAAGTATCACTCAATTTTCGTTCTGTTATTTCATGTATAAAGAACCGTCTATCTGTGTCTTCAAGAAAAAATGCATCAGGATGATTTGTTGTAAACATATAGTTGATGCAATCTCTTATGGTAAATTCTTCCACATATTTTTTATTTACTCTAAGCTCATTTGCAGTTATCAATCGTTTTAAATAGTCTGACTCAACTCGTTTATCAGATGATGTTATCTCATCCCCTAATATAAATTGTTTGTTCTCTGCCCAAGCATTAAAATCACGTCTGAAATCAGCTGATTGAATTTCACCATAGTTTTTCCCGTAAATCTTTCCTATTATCTGACCTAAAAATGATTTACCTGTTCCATGTTCAACCGAGTAAAGCACTGCCGCTGTAAAAAGCTTTGTCCCAGGGTTTTGTATGGGATATGCCAACCATTTTAAAAACCATTCTTTATCTGCCTGCCTACTTCCAAACATATAGTCGAGCAACTCAATAAATAATTTGGCATCACCAACACGCGGAGAACATCCCCATCCAGGCCATATATTTAATGCATTGTTTACATATCGTTCTTTTCCGGGCTCATATACTAACTTAGTAGCTTCTGATCTCATTGGCCATGATAACCATTCTTGAGCAGCAGATATAATTTCAGGAACGATTTTACCACCCGCATTAACTTTATACCGTATACATTTAGATGTGGACTCTATAACAGATACAAAATTATTTCTGCTTGTAATTTTTTCATTTTCTAAATCATATATTCCAGCAATATTTTTGATTACTACATATCGATTATTTAGTTCGATTAGTGATTCAACTGCACTTATTGGAGTTGCATTTGTTAGTAATTGTTCTAACATATTTGGGCCGTTAATGATTAAAAAATCATCTAGTCCTGATTTGCCATTTTCTAACTGTGGGATAAAGCAAACATAAGGTATGGCACCGTGATCAACTAAAGTTAATGCTAATGAATTTATTGCATGAACTACATTAATATTTGTTACGATATCACTATCGTAAATTATGTAGACTCGTCGTCCTCTCCAGTTGAAATCTTTTAATGTACGAGAAAAAATGATTCCATTTCTGATGGATCTAAACGATGATACTCCACCAAGTCCGATTGTGGGAAAGCCTTCTTTACAAGCTTTTGCAGCTTTGGCTTCGCCCTCTGTGACGATAACCCCGATTGACGTATCAACAAGAACACTTTCCCAGTCAATAATTGGAGGATAATAAGCTTCACAACCTGTTCCAGGTTTTTGGAGATATCTTGGCATATCCTCTGCAAGAGTTGCTCCTGGTGGGGCGAGCTTATGCGGTAATACTCTAAATCTTTCAAAGTCTTGGCCGTTGATAGCTCTCGTACGTCTAGACAAATCAGTAGGTTCATAATAAGGAATCCTAATGCAACGTAGTTGAGGCAAACCCTCTACTTGGAGTGGGTCTACTTCTTCCCAGCCAAGACTTATTGCATCATCTAGAGTGAGCCCCCATTCTTTGAGTTTTCGCTCCATTGTTTAATTTCCATTAAGGAGTGTTTACTTCTAAGAGTTACTGTGAATGGATATTTTTTAACATCAATTATAGAGATATCTATATTAGGGAATTCCATCCAACGAAAATAGCTATTAGGAATGTTCAAATCTCCTATTATATTATGAAGAATTCGGTTTACTTTACCGTCTTTTACATAATATGAAATCAGTTTTGACAGCTTAAACTCAAATTCTTGTGGGATTACTTGGTCGAGTTCTGCAAAAACTGCTTGCATAGTATCAATCTTTAGCTGTGTAAGCTTAAGATCCTCACTGTAATGTTTGATAAGGTTCTCGCCAAGCAGTCCAATTGATTGAACTGCCGTAATCATAATAAAACTCCCTTTTAAATTGGAGAGGGGTAAGCTATAACTACCCCTCTCCTTTTACTATATGTAACTACTGACCAGAAGGAACCAAAGTCTGAGGCTGATTAACCGGCGTAATCGTCGGCTTTTCCACAGGAATCTGTGCTTCAATTTGAGCGATGTAATTAGAAATCTGTGCCGCAAGAGCCGCATCCGTTGCGCGAACTACTTCAGCAAAATTCTTCCAAGCCTTAATCTTATTCGCAGCCCGCATACCGCCACCACTACGAGTACGGGTCACGTGATCAAGCTCAGGAGCAAGCAATCCTTTCTTACGCAGATCAGCTCGGTGCCAATTAGCCATGCCGTAACCAAACTTATTGTTAGGATCGGTAATTCCAAAGTGAGCACGTGCATTCTGCCACGCAGTATTGTTGTCTTGACCAGCAAGGACGTTAGCCCTAATCACAGACGACATAGTCTCACCGCGAGGAGTTTTAACTTTCTGGGGCTGCGAATCGGCATTCATCGTCTGCGTTCCAATCGGCTGAGGAGCAGAATGGATAGGCACAGCCGGCGCGGGTCCAAAAGGGTCTTGCGGAGTCGGAACTGCGACCATCTGAGGAGCAACGGGTGCAGGAATTGGAGCTACTGGCGCAACAGGAGCTGCAACAGGAGCTGCAACAGGAGCCGCAACAGGAGCTGCAACAGGAGCTGCAACAGGAGCCGCAACAGGAGCTGCAACAGGAGCTACAACAGGAGCTGCAACAGGAGCTGCAACAGGAGCTGCAACAGGAGCTGCAACCATCTGAGGAGCGATCGGAGCAGTTGCCTGAGGTGCCACAGGAGTTGCTTCCGCAGCAGGCGTGGTCGACGAAGCAGCTTGCATACGAGTACGGAAATTAGCCATTGTTCTACTTCCTTTCATAATTGTTATCAAAAGTGCTTAACCTTCTCGGCCCAGTGCTTTGATAAGCCAGCTTACTTTGATAACTTTCCAAATGTTCAACGACTTGTTTCAACTTCTTTTCTTCTTGATAAAGCTTTAGAGCTATACGTGGCGAGTCATCAATTAAGGTATCTACTTTTTCTGCTAAGTCATCAACAGATTTTTTAAGTTGTTTGATAATATTTTTCATACAGTCATCTGTCTAAACATAGGATCCATTGCTAAATCAATTACATCCTGATCAGTTGCAGCAACTTTGTCTGTTGGGGTACACACATACATAACGCTTTTTGATTTATCTGGAATATTCCATGCAAACAACATTGAAAGTATTTCGTTTTCAAACCTTTCTTTTAAATCAAAATATAGTTTACCGATGTTATTGTTTATACAATACTCTTCTGCTCGTTTTAATTCACAGTATAATCCGTTAATCTTTTCTACTTTGAACATACAATTTTCAAGTACAGCTGTGAGTAACTCAATTGAACATTCATTCTGATGATTCTTTGCTGCACCACGTGTATGCTTATAATTAGGAGTACTGAAATAAAACACTGTATGGGGCTGACAACAAGTACGTATATCTCTAATAAATTGCCATGCATGGCTAAATGGCATATGCTCAAATGCTTCAAATGATACAATCACATCTGGAGGATATGTTGAAACAATATTTTTATATGTTGAACAAAAATCACCTATTATTGGGAATACTCTTTGTTGGCCTTTTACTGTAAAATTACGTGTTTGATCAATAATCTGGTCAAAACACCACATACTATGGAGAATGTCGTAATGCCTATTTGAAAACAATGCCTGAGCCAATGGCATCTTTCTACCACACCCTACGTCGTATACTATTATGGGACGATTCAATCGCTTGCTTTCATTTATTAATACATTCTGTAATACTGACCATCTTACTGCATGGGCTATAAAATCACGCCCGAATCGATATTCATCGTCTGATTTTTGTATATCGAGATATGTTGAGTTAATCATTTTCAAGTCCTAAGTCTATGGCAATATTTTCTCTCGTATTTCTTTTGCTTTTGGGTCATTACAATTCAGAGACACAAGATAAGCAAGTATTCGCTGTATGAAGTCTATGTCTACAGTAAAATGTGAATGTAAACATGAAAATGTCCACCCAGATGAATAATTTACAATGGAGCCTTTTTGCACTAGTAAGATTCGTGTATTGTAAATCTGCATAATATAGATTAGTGTTAAATAAATTAGCAAATGATAAATTAGAATATGATAAGCATGCATTTAGTCAAATCTGTAAATGGTAGATTCGCATTTGTTAAATCTACTTTGTATAGGTTCGCTACTATATGCTAATTTAGTATCAATCATTTTAGCATAAGATAAATCTGCTCTATATAAGTTTGCATTATTTTTTAGGTTCAAGTTAGATAAGTCGGCATCAACTAAATCTGCATTTTTTAGACTAACGCCCCAAGACAGTTTTGTCCTTACATGTATATGCAAATATTGTCTCTCCATCAAATTTATTTCTAATCTTTATTTCCACACGTTCTCCTAGTCTCATCAGTATGGGCACATTGACTTATTTAAGGTCTAGTTCAGCCGCAGTATCTTTTGCACCTTTATCTTTGTTTAATGAAATCTATACCGACATTAAACAGTGAATGCTGCGGTAAAAAAGAATTTTCTATATTGGCATTTCGTAAGTCTGCTCCTATTAGATCTGCATATAAAACTTTACCTGTATGTCTTTCTTTAATTTCAATCCTTGTAGTGTATTTCATCATTAAA
>CAZUZI010000021.1:0-15314 GCA_964625015.1 uncultured Candidatus Saccharibacteria bacterium
TATCGCAGTTATGAGAATCGTATAAACTGGAAAATAATAAAAGATATTACTAGCTATGCTCTCTACTTTGGAATAGCGTCACTAGGATATTTTCTTTTCTCAAGGGTTAATATTTTAATATTTGGCTCTTACAATCTCCTAGAAGAAATTGCAGTATATGAATTACTTAATAAAATATATGTAATATTCTTAATACCCTTTACTGTATTAGGGCAGGTACTAGCACCTAATGTTGTTGAATTTTTCTCCTCAAAAATGTATGAAAAAGTTCTTAGGTTATTTAGAAAGTCCATAATGTACTCTCTTCTCCTTTTCATACTCTTTGTTCCTCTCTCTATGCTTCTCGCAAGGTTCGTGGTATCTATCTTTTTCCCTTCGTATTTAAATGGAGTAATGTATATGCTCTTACTTCCTGTTGCATTAACTTCTGCTAAAGCTATTCCTGTATTAGTTATAAATGCAGGATTAATTACATCAACAGGTCACGCTAAGTATATGGCCATAGAGAATATTGTTGTTGGTATTTGTAATGTCGTACTTAATATTTTTGTTATACGAGAGTATGGGTATGTTGGTGTAGTATGGGTATCTCTTTTCCTTCAATGTATATCTACAGCTATCTTGTATATTGTGTATTACAGAAAGCTCAAGATGTATCAATGTTAAATCTGTTTTTCTTTTAACTATCTATGTTAGTATAGTTAATATATATAATATGATGGGATATCTAGAATATGGATTCTTCTTTAAGTAGTAATGAAATATCTTTAACAACTATCCCTACAGTAGAAAAAAAGGAGAAATTAATAAAGGTAATTCATTACTTACCAACAAAACAAGAGTTCTGGAAAGAGAAAAGATTAGCAAAATCAAAAGAATTAGAAGAAGTATATGCAACGATAGCTCCTGGTATTCCACTTGTTAATGTACTTTTTAAAGTTCTTTTCTTAAAAAAATGTGAGGAATATTTTGAAGAGTTAGTAGAAGAGAAGAGTGAAATAATGGAATTAGAAAGATGGGATGAGTATGAAATCGCAAGAATGTTTGGTAAGGGTCTTAATCCTACATCACTTAAAACTGCACAGAATGATATTAAATACTTTGTTAACAAGTTAAAGCCACAAGGTGATACTGTAAGAGTCATAGAGTACGGTCCTGGATCTGGTTGGTCTACTGTAATGCTTTTTAATGAGCTAAAGAGTAAATTCCCAGAATTAAAAATTAATATCTTGAGTATAGATCTTTCTCCTCACTCAATTGTTGCAACACAGAATACTCTTGATTATTCTCAGATCCCATGGCAGACAGCATTGGGGCCTCTTGATTACAAAGAGATTCCTGAAACAGATGATAAGGTGACATTAATGCTTGGTGGTTTTGTAGAGATTTCTAAAGCCCAATCTCCAGATGTATTTGATGGCTTTTTTTCAAGTCATGGTACTGCATATCTTTCAGAGATACAGTATTTAGAACTGTTTAATACTGTAAAGGTAATTGGTAAGGATAGCTCGGTATTTGTTGCTGAGTCTCTCGATCCTTTGTATACAGTTAATCTAGATTCTTTACATTTAATATTCTGTTCCCTATTCCCTGGGAATGTATCTAATCTACCAGAGTATGTATATGGAAAGAGTTTAAGAAGTAATTCTAAGTTCTTCTCGGGTCAGGAAGTAAAGAAATTAATACAGGTACATAACGAGGAATCTAATCTCTTTTATAGATGGAATAACTATTTACTTAGGAATTTAAGGATAGGGTATATTGCTCAGATGTTGAAATCTATAAAGATTACAACTGATGTTATTGAAGAGTATAGGGAGGACGTATATCCTTCATATTTGATACATGCACTTTTAGAAAAGAATTCTCTTACTATGTTTGGATATCAAGAAGATAGACCTAAATGTCCATTGTATATTACAAATACTGCCTTTATTCTAAAAAAGAATGAACACTGACTTAATAGGGATAATTAATGTTGTATCTGGAATAATGCAAATAGGTATTGGCCTTATTGCATTTTTTAGTGATACAAGTAGTAAGATAAAGAGATACTATCTAGTTTCTGCCTTCTTTCTTGGGGCATGGTCACTTTCTATTTTCTTTTACTCAAATCCATATCTACTTGATTCAACTACTTGGTTAAGGATTGTATATACATTCGCATATGCTATGACATTAGGTTTAATACTCTTTGCTACAGTATTTCCTAAAGAAAGTATTACAAAATTAAGGATATTCTTTTGGATAATTCTTGTATTAATGTTAGGTGGTTGTTATCTACTTTGGTTTACAGATACTGTATTGGTAAGCTCAATGCATATTCCTAATGAAAACAATAGCTTAGCAGTAATGGGCCCATTATATCTTCTATACGGTTTACCTGAGTTTATAACGGCAATATATATTGTTCGACATTATTTAATAGAACAGAAAAATTATATTGGTATTGAGAGAAGACAGATTCAGTTCTATGTAATTGGTGGTGTCATTATGTTGATACCTGTATTCATTTTTGATTTCTTCATTCCTGTTGTATTTGGTGATACATCATTTTACAAATACAGTACAATTGGGAACTCTATTTGGACTCTTTTAGTCGGTTACTCTATTCTTAAAACTAGATTTTTAGATATTAAGGTTGTTCTTGGTTCTATAGTCGTTATGCTCGCAAAAGCATTACTACTAATTTTTGGTTTCGTTGGAATATTTTTAATTGCAAGGATTGCTGATTTAGATCTTAATATATCAAGTGTACTTAAGCTCTTTCCTGTTGCTGTTATATTCTCGATTGTAATAACTAAGCTTTTTCCTTTGATAGAAGAGTTTTTTTCTACACGTTTTATATATGTTGTATATCATCCTGTTAAAACTTTACAGGAATACAACAGGGAGATTTCAAAGATACTGGATATTGGTGAGCTGGTTAAATCTTTAAGAAAATATATATTGAATTCATTTAAACCTGATTTTGTAGAGGCTATAGTTATTAACAAAGTGGGGAATATTATTTCAGGCTCGGGTAAGGATCAATCTGTTATAAGTTCTAATGAGGTATCTGCAATATTGAATGTGTGGGAGAATTTAAATAGTAACAGGATATTAATATTCTCTGAGTTAGAGAAGAGTAAAAGATCTGGTAAAAGGATGCTTGATGAGAATAGGGATTCTATCCTTAAATTTATGAATTCAAAGAATATTGAAATAATATATCCACTAGATAGTGGAGATGGATACTCTGGTCTTGTTGTCTTGGGTAGGAAGAGTGATAGAAGTTTGTATACTGTTACTGATATTAATTTCCTTGAGAGTATGATTCAAACTGCTCAGGTTTCATTTCAGAGGGCAATTCTTTACTTAGAGGTTGAGATGCTTAATAGGTCTTTGCAGGAGAAGGTAGATGAACAGACAAAAGAGTTGAAGCTTAAGGTTGCTGAGTTGGAGGAGGCAAGGAAAAAGGAGAACGATATGATAGATATTATGGGGCATGAGTTAAGGACTCCTGCTACAGTTGTTAAACTGAATGCACAGCTTCTTGAGAAATATATAAATAGTAATCCTCAGGATTTTAATAGGTATTTGGATAGGATAAAAAGAGCTGTTGAGACAGAGATTGGGTTAATAAATACATTACTAACATCTGCGAAATTAGAAGGTAATAAGGTTGAGATAGGTCATGACAAGGTAGATATAAAGAAGGAGATAGATATGGCTATCCATGGAAATGAGATAGAGCTTCAGGAGAAGGGTCTGGAGTATATAGATAGGACGGAGGGTTACCAATCTTTTGTGTACGGTGATAGGGTAAGGGTTGCAGAGATTCTAAATAACTTAGTTAGTAATGCAATTAAATACACAGAGAAAGGATATATCTCAATATATACAAAGCATGATGATGAGTATGTAACAGTTAGTGTTCAAGATACAGGTAAGGGTATCCCAGACGAAAAGATGTCAATAATTGGTAAGAAATTCGGAAGAGTAGACAATTATCTAGGTTCTGAGATTGTAAGACCTGGTGGTACTGGATTAGGTCTGTATGTAACATTCGGTTTAGTTAAGTTAATGGGTGGAGATATTTGGATAGATAGTGAAGTTGGAAAGGGTAGTAAGTTTACATTTAGACTTCCAATATACAATGGACAGAAAATAGATCCGGAATGTTCCAATAATATGTTTGAGAAATTAGGACTGGAGAAGTAACCTAATTAGTAACTTCATATATTTTCAGTAAATTATCTTTTAAATATATTTTTCTATTACCATTCTTAAAGACATCTTTCTCTTGTATTCTATTCAACATATTAATATTTCCTGTCTCTGTGTTTAATAAATAATGCTTCTCTTCGAGAAATGAATAAGCATTTATAAGTAATATATATTCCTTCATACATATAACAGGGGTCACTGTTTCAAATATGTCTTTTGTATAGAGAAGATTATTTGATTCATCAAATATACTTACTGTTGTACTGTATTCATTCATGCTATGTATCTCTCTGTGTGAATACTCACATCTTACTATTTCTCTATCATATCCATATACACAGTTAGTACAATTCCCTAGTTTGTATCTACTTCTGTTCTCAAGATTCAATATCTCTGAGGAATTAATATATGAAAGAAGAATATTATTCTCAGATATCCAGTATATATTTAAGAGGGGCTGTTCTAACTGTATGATATATTCCTCTTCATACCTCTCTGGCTTGAGAATTAACATTGTTAAAATACAAAGTAGTTTGATAAGCATGTGCCTTTATTAAAAATTAGGATGTGGATTATCACCTGTTAATCTCTTAGGATATATGTCTTTCCCAATTGTAGGTATTGTATTCCAATCTATATCTATGTATGGAACTGGATTTGTATGAGATGAAGAGTATATATTTTTTCTGATCCCAAAATGAAGATGATAGCCCAAATTTTGACAATTCCACTTCCCGCTATTACCAGAGATACCAATTCTTTCATCCTTTTTTACATTCTGTCCTTTTTTAACAAAATATTCTTCCAAATGAAAATAGGTAGAATATGTGCCGTTTGTATGCTTTATAATTACAAAATTACCTCCCTGATTACATTCTCCTCCATATTTATCATATCCAACGCTTACTATATTCCCATCTCCAACACTTAGTACGTTATTTAATCGTGCACCAAAATCAATACCACTATGCGGACATTGATACTGTGTACATCCATACCACTGTGTTACTCCAATTTTTCTGTCTAATGGAAAAGAGAGTGGTTTATTTTCAATCTCTTTAATAGGGGGTATCTGTACTATGTTTGTATATGTATATACAAGATCAATCCATTTTTTTCTTTTGTGAGATAAATGAATTTGGAATTGTAGAGTGTATGGAGTTTTTGAGATATCATCGTTATATATACGATTAAGTGTGAATGTACCTTCCTTAAATATCGTGCTATCAGATATGTATATTGGGTATATGTCTGCTTTAAACCAATCGATTAATCTCTCTTTACACCTAAACCATGTTTTAGGATCTACAAGCTTAAATGGTTTGCATTCATATACCTGTATATTCGCTTTTAATACTTCTGGATATGTACCGTATATCTGTAGGTAGAAATTACTGTCACTTCTGGTATATTCTATCTTTGACACCTGTATTCCAATATTACATTCCCACTTTTTTATACTCTTTTCTAATATTGATATCTTGCAGATGTCTGATTGAATTTGTTTTCCTAAAATATCAGGTTTATCAACTTCTGTTTCTTTTGAGTAATCGTTGAATATGTATTCTCTCAAGATTGCATCTTGGTGGATCTCTTCTTTCGTATTATTCTCTGTTATTCCTTCTTTTGGTTCTTCTGGCGGTGGGCCAAGATACACTCTAAAATATCCAATATTAATTGTTTTGTTCTGTCCTGTTTCTTGGTTAAGAAGACATTTTAAATATCTGTAATAGATGCCTTCATTGGGGACTTTCGAAATTAATTCTGTTCCTCTGGTTGGAATTGATACTTCTTGATATGTTTCATCTTCAGATATGATGATTAATGTGCAGAGTGCATTCGGTACTGGTGATTCCCATTGTGTATGTACTATTCCATTGTAGTATTCAGGGATGTTATCCATACATATATTATTTCAAACCAAAATGACAAAATTCTTATTTAAAGCCTGGCTTGTATAACCGATAGTGGAATCAGAATAAGATGCCTTTTAAAGAAATATTTACAGACTTTTTATTTGTATGGAAGTTATGGTCATTATTATATTCCTCTTGGTTAGTAAGTAATCACACAAAGCCAGGGTGACAAAAGTTCATGTGTTTAGAGCTTAATAAACGATTCTCTTTTCTATAGGGCGTGTAAGCCTAGCTTTGTGTGATATAATCATAGGCATGCTCAAAATACTTGAGGGTCTTTTTGACTCTAACGAAAAACAGTTAAAGAGGATTCAATTGATCGTAGATGAGATAAATTCCCTGGAAGAGAAGGTTTCTAAGCTTTCTGATGAGGGCTTGAAAAAGAAAACCGAAGAATTCAGAGATATTCTTAATGTTAACATGGAATTGGCAAGGAAGGAGTTTGATACTCTTCCTAAAATTGAGCTTAAGAAAAAATTAGATGATGAGAAGAAAGTTTTGAGAGATATTCTTCCTGAGGCTTTTGCTGTTGTTAGGGAAGCGTCAAAGAGAGTCGCAAACCATAGGCATTTTGATGTACAGGCAATGGCTGGTATTGTTCTTTTTGAAAATAGAGTTGCAGAGCTATTCACTGGAGAGGGTAAGACACTTGCTGCTAATATGCCTTTGTATTTGTATGCATTAACTGGAAGAGGTGCACATCTTGTTACTGTAAATGACTATCTTGCTAGGAGAGATGCGGAATGGAATGGTCATATTTTAGCATCTCTTGGAATGAGTGTTGCGGCTGTTAATTCCGGTGTTCAGTATAGATATATTTCTGATGAAGAGGTTATTAAATTAAAAGGTGATGATGGTAAGGAGTTGATTGCAGAAAGGGAGAAGAAAGCATTAGCTGCTGGTCGATTAAAGTATGATCATATGAGTGGTGTAAACCTAATAGAGTGTTCAAAAAAAGAGGCGTATGCCTGTGATGTTGTATATGGTACTAACAATGAATATGGTTTTGACTATTTAAGAGACAATATGGTTGGAAGTTTAGAAGAGAGAGTTCAGGGTCCGAGATATTTTGCAATTGTTGATGAGGCAGACTCTATCCTTATCGATGAGGCTCGTACTCCTTTAATTATTTCTACTAGTGCTCAGGCTTCTAATGAGATGTACAAACAGTTTGCAAATTTAGTTAGAAATCTTGAGAAGGAGAAGCATTATTCTGTTGATGAGAAATCAAATTCTGTATCACTTACTGATGAGGGTATTGATGCGGTAGAGAGGATGTTAAAGGTTAAGAATGTGTATGAGAATGCTCAGTTGGCATATCACTTAGATAATGCACTAAAGGCAAAAGAGCTTTACAAATTAGATGATGAATACATGGTTAGAGATGGTGAGGTCCTTATTGTTGATGAATTTACTGGTAGAGCGCTTGCAGGTAGAAGGTATAGTGAGGGTTTACATCAGGCTATTGAGGCTAAGGAGGGTGTAGAGGTTAAGAGGGAGAGTAGAACAATGGCTACTATTACTCTTCAGAATTACTTTAGATTGTATTCATTCCTTTCTGGAATGACTGGTACAGCTCTTACTGAAGCGGAGGAATTTGCATCTATTTATAACCTTGATACTATTGTTGTTCCAACTAACAAAACTGTTGTAAGGAAGGATTACAATGATGTCGTATATAGGTCAATGATGGGTAAGTTCGAAGCTATTGTTGAGGATATTAAAGAGCATAACAAGGTGGGGCAGCCTGTTCTTGTAGGTACTACTTCTGTTGAAAAGTCTGAGATCCTCTCTGAGCTTCTCTCCAGACAGGGTATCACTCATGAGGTATTAAATGCTAAATATCATGAGAGAGAGGCTGGTATTGTGTCACAGGCAGGACAGAAAGGCGCAGTCACAATTGCTACTAATATGGCAGGTAGAGGTACTGATATTGCACTTGGTGATGGTGTAAAAGAGTTGGGAGGATTGTACATTATTGGTTCTGAAAGACATGAGTCTAGAAGAATTGATAACCAGCTAAGAGGTAGATCTGGTAGACAGGGTGATCCTGGTGAATCAAGGTTCTTCGTTTCATTTGAGGATGAACTTATGAGATTGTTTGGTGGGGATAGGATGAAGATGATTCTTTCACAGGTCGGATTAGAGGATGATATCCCTATTTCAGTTGGTATATTGGGTAAAACAATTGAGAATGCTCAGAAGAAGGTTGAGGCACATAACTATGATATCCGTAAGAGGCTTGTTGAATATGATGATGTACTGAACAAACAGAGAAATATTATATATGATCTTCGTACAAAGGTTTTAGAGATTGGTCAGACGAAGATTGATTCCGATAGAAAGGATCTTTCTGTCAAAGACGATTTAAAATATGTTTCTGATATTGATATTGAGGGTCTTCAAGATGCATTAGATGGATTTGCAGTTACTAAAAAGAATACATGGGATATTTCTCTTCTTGATGGTTTAAAATTCCCACTTAACCCGTTGGATATTTCAATATTAAAGAAGCTTCTTGAACATGTAGATGCATTGGTGTCTTCTCAGCTTGAAGATGATATGGAGATAGATGATGTGGAGGAGAGAAATTTGTATATCCAGGTAAAGAATTTACTTACTGATGAGATTTTTGAAGAGGCAGTAAAGAGTTTGAAATTTAAGAGTAGTGTTGATTTCTTTAGAAGTTTAGAGGGTATGGATAGTACAGAGATATCAAAAGTTTTAAAGAGGTTACTTCTTGTTTCATTCGTTTTGCATATATATACGATTGGTATTAGACCAATGATGGAACTTTCCAAAGTTTTAATACTTCAAGGTATTGATAGATATTGGATGGAGCATTTGGATAATATGCAGGATTTAAGAGAGGGAATCTCTCTGCGTAATCTTGCACAAAGGGATCCTCTTGTAGAGTACAAGAATGAAGGTTTTAGGTTATTCGATACTATGATGGGTAGCATTGACGAGAACACGGTAAATAGGTTTTTTAAGGTTAGGGTTGTAAGAGAGCAGACTTCTACTCCTATTCAAACAGAGAAAGAAGAGGTAAAGAGTTTAACAGATAGTAGGCCTGGTAATGTTAGTAAGCAGGTGACTGTAAAGAGGGGTAATGCAAAAATTGGTCGTAATGATCTATGTCCTTGTGGTAGTGGAAAGAAGTATAAGAAGTGTCATTATCCTCAATTTGGATAGCTTTTATTATAGGTTCATTGACCTGTTAGTCGTAATTGTAATATCCTAGATTACGTAATCAGTTATCGGTCAGAATTATGTCAAATAATGAAAATACAAAGAAGATCGTTATTCCAAGGCAGAGTGTCCATGTTGTATTCTTCTCCTGTCCAGAGTGTGGGGAGGAAGCAGAGCATATTCATTTCTGTGATGATTGTGGGAAGCCAATGAGGGTTATCAATGTTGTTGAGAAGTTTGGTGAGGAAGCGGAAGCATTTTTAGAGAAACTTGGTAAGGGTTCTATTGTTAATGGAGATAGTAAGAGTACTGCACCAGTAGATGATACGGAGGAGAGTGATGATGAGCAACCAAATGTAATTATGCTTGCTCAAGATGAGGATACATTAAATGATGGTGCATTGATTATCGATGATGAAATTGATTCTTTAGGTGAGATATATCCTGAAGATGAAGATGAGAAAACTGCCTCTTCAATTCCAGATGGTTTTGGTGATCTGGATGATATCGTTGCTGAATTGGATAAGGAAGAGGACGATGATTTCCCATTAGTAGATGATTTGGGGGATGATGGTCTTCCTGAGCTTTAATGCAGAGTGTTTTCAAAAGGGTTGCTATTGTTGCGGATCAGATGATCTCATTTGGTGGTGCTGATAGAGAGATGTTCTCTATTTTAAAGATTTTTCCTGATGCAGATATCTTTACTATTGTTTTCAATAGAGTTGCATATCCAAATATTTCACAGCGTGTATATACTAGTTTCTTACAGAAGATTCCAAAACCTAAATCCTTTTACAGACATCTTAAAATATTGACTCCTTTTGTATATGAGAATTTTGATTTGAGAGGGTATGATCTTGTAATTAGTATTTCTGCTGGTCCAGGTAAGGGTGTTATTACAGGTATCCATCAGCCTCATGTTGCTATGGTTATGACTCCTCCTAGGAGTTTGTGGGATTATGAATTAAATGTTCGTGGCTCGAAGCTTAAATGGTTATACAGGCCTGTTTCAACTTTTTTAAATACATTTATGCGTTTATGGGACTATTCAATATCCAAGCGTGTAGATTATTGGACTGCTAATTCAAAATATATTGCTGCAAAGATTAAGAAGAGATACGGTGTTAATCCAACGGTTATTTATCCTGGTATAGAGACTGAATGTTTCCTTGAAGTTTCTGAAAGAGAGAAGGAAGATATTCGAAGAAAGTATTTGATAGAGGGGGATTTTGTATTAGTTGTTTCTCGTTTGTATGATTACAAAAATATAGATATCGCAATTAGGGCTTGTATTGCTACTGGAAAACAGTTACTAATTGTTGGAGAGGGTCCTGATATGAAATATTTAAAGGGTGTTGCGAATGGGAGTAGTCTAATTAGATTTCTTGGGTTTTTACATGAGGATGATGATGTTAGAGTTCTTTTTAATATGGCCGATTTACTTCTTTTCTGTGGTATAGAGGATTTCGGTTTAGTTCCTGTTGAGGCAATGGCACAGGGGACTGTAGTATTCGCATATGGTGAGGGTGGGGTATTAGAAACTGTTAAGGAGGGTGTTTCTGGTGAGTTCTTTAAGAGTGAAGAAGAATTGATTAATTTGCTTAAGAAATTTGATAGGAGGGGGTATAATCCTAGAGAGATTGTTAAGAGGGCTAAAATGTTTACAGAAGAGAAATTCATATCTAATCTAAAAGAGTATCTTAAAAAGGTTTATGAAACAGAACGAATATAGGGTTGCTGTAGTTGCAGATCCTTTGTTTAAATACGGCGGTGCGGAGAGGCATCTACAGGCAATATTAAAGGCTTTTCCAAATAGTACACTGTTTACTGCTTTCTGTGATAAGGGTTTTGTAAGGGAATATTTCCCAAACAAAGAGATTAAAACTTCGTTTATGCAGTATATACCTGGTAAGTTTAAGTTTAGATATTTTTTACAACTACTACAGCCAATTGCATATAGATCTTTTAGGTATAATGAGTATGATTGTATTCTTTCAATATCAATAGCGTTCGCTAAATATACAAAAGGGGATGTACCTCATATAAATATTTGTATGTCACCTACTAAGTTCTTTTGGGAGAAGAGTGGTAGAAGTATTAAAGATAGTAAGCAATTAAATGGTATAAATAGGTTGTTGTATAACTTCTATGCAATGTTTCAAGGTAGTGTTTTAGAAAGAATTTGGCAAAGCTGGGACAAGGGAGCTGCACAGAGTGCTGATAGAATGATTGCAATTTCAAAGGTAATACAGAAGAGGATAAAAAAGTATTACGATAGGGATAGCGATGTCATGTATCCTCCTGTTGATGTTAAGGAAATTATTGAGGCAACAAAGTTGAATAGAAAGGAGAATTGGTTTCTGTATTTAGGTCGTGTTGAAACATATAAGGGTGTTGAATTAGCTATTAGAGCTTGTGTAGATGCTAAAGTTCCTCTGAAGGTTGCTGGAATAGGTGATGATTTAGAGAGGATGAAGTGTTTAGTTAAGGAGTTAAATGCTAAGGGTCTTGTAAGGTTTTTAGGTTTTGTTTCTAATGATGAGAAATTAGATTTACTTGCTAAGGCGAAGGGTTTAATATTTCCTGTAAAGGGAGAGGACTTTGGTATTGTTCCTGTAGAGGCTAATGCTGCTGGAACTCCTGTTATTGCATATCGTGATGGTGGTGTTGTTGAAACTATCTCGGATGTTAATCCTAAGAGTGGTGTGTTTTTTGATAAGTATGATTACAAATCGTTATCAAGGGTTCTAAAGAGTTTTGATGGAAGGGTATTCAAGAGCGAGAATTGTAGGAAACAGGCTACTGATTTCGCAGAAGAGATTTTCATATACAAGATTCAAAGATATGTCGATGATTCTATACAGGGTCGTTAAAAGGGTTATAGATTTGTTTGTTTCTATTTTTCTTTGGATATTTTTTTCACCATTAATGTTAATTATTTCTGTATGTATAAAGGTATTTGATGGAGGAGAGGTATTCGTCGGTTCTCCAAAGAGATTAGGAAAAGATAAGCAGCAATTCTTTATGTACAAATTTCGTACTATGATTTCTGATGCTCATGAGTTGGTAGATAAAAAAGAGTTGTTTAAGAATCATAAGCTTGAGAATGATACTAGAGTTACAAGGATTGGTAGATTTCTACGTAATACAGATATGGATGAGTTGCCTCAGTTAATTAATGTTATTCTTGGTGACATGAGTATGGTTGGTCCTCGTCCATTTTATATTGATGAGATAGAGCATCATCTTAAGAAGTATCCTGAGGATAGTATATATATTGAAAATATTATGAGTGTAAAGCCTGGTTTAACTGGTATTTGGCAGGTTTCTGGTAGGAATTCCATTCCTTTTAGAAAAAGATTGAGAATGGAAAGTGAGTATTCTTTGCAGCATAGTATACTTAAAGATATCTATATATTAATTATTACTCCATTTGCTGTATTAACAAGAAAAGGGGTAAGAGATAAAAATGTCTAAGGATACGATAATAATAATAAAATCTATTAACTATTCAGAAGCAGATAAGGTGCTTACTGTATTTGGGAAGTTAAGTGGTAAGTTTACTCTTTTTGCGAAGGGTATAAGGAAGATAAATAGTAAGAACAGGGGGAATATGCAAACGTTGTGTGTTACAGATGTCTCCTTCTATGAGGGTAAAGGGTTACCAGTTCTAACTGAATCACAACTAATATATGCACCTGATACTGATATCTTGAAAGATAGAACAGAGAATCTAAAGAGGGTTTTGGTTATGCTTAATCGTATTCTTGTTGATGGTGATCCCAATGAAAGGGTTTTTACTATATTGGAGAGTGTATTAAAGAGAGATTTTGATATTGAGAGTGTAAATAGGTTTAGAGTTATTTTCTTAAAGGAGATGGGTTTTTTGAATGATTTCTCCAGATGTATTGTATGTGGTAATGAAAAAGATCTGAAATATATGGATGTTTCTAATTTTGCGCTTCTGTGTAAAAACTGTTACTCTGGTGTTAGGAATTGTCATGAATTAGGAGAGAATCCATATGTGAGAGATTTTTTTACAAAGGCTTTGGATATATATGTTAAAAAAGTAATAGAGGAGATTTAGTATGAAAATGAAAGCTGCCATTACAAAAATAATTCTCTTTGTTTTGTTACTTTTCCCACTTTCTTTTGTATACGGTCAATCATATGAAGCAGGAAGTGATACTGTAACAATTAATAGCAATATTACTGTTGATCTATACAGTACAGTTTCTGTTAATCCCTCCACTGTTGAGATATATAGGCCTAGTACTGTTGAGATTAGAATACTATCTCCTAATGGGCAGGGTATCGCTGGTAGGCAGGTAGTAATTTCAGCTAATGGATTAAATATTACCAATCCTGTTGGTTTAACAGATTCATTTGGTAGAGTTAGTGGTACTGTATTTTCTCCTACTGCTGGTACATATACTGTTTGTGCTAAAGACATTACATTTGGGTATGATATTGATATTCAGAACTGTTCTACACTGTATGTTGTACCATTGCCAGCACCTATCATGTTGCCTGAACCTCAATATACAAAGGGTTTGAGTAATACTGTCCTATGGCAGAATCTTGGTAGTGGGTATAAATACAACGTTATTGTTACTGAAGATCCTACATTCATGAGTGTAAAGGAGCAATCTGGATATATAGAGGGTACATCTTTTGAGTTCACAAACTTAGAGAATGGAAAGATGTATTTCTATGAAGTTAGAGCTCAAAATCAATATGGGGGAATAGGGGGATGGTCTAATCATGTGTATAGTGTTCAGGATTCCCAACCTCCAGTCGTTGAGGTACTAAATATCGGTAGTGTTGGAGACAATGATACTGTTCAATGGAGTAACCAGTATGTTGTTACTATGCTTTTTAGAGTTACGGATAACTTGCAGATATTAAATGCTCAGTTTAAATGTTTAGATTTTGTCGGTAATATATATAACTGTAGTAATATATCGTCTTTAGAGGGGGATATTTTCACTGTACAGATACGCCTTGGAGATTTAGATAGGATTTCTGGAGTATATTTAAGGGATAGGTATGAGTTCTGTGTTGAGGCTACGGATGCTGCTACAAATATTACTAGACAATGTTCAATATATTTGGAGATACCTCGAGGCAATATGCCTGTGACTCCTTCTAAGCCTCCTGTTGTTGATGTGGTAGATAAGGTAGTTGAGGATATTACTTCTGCTTTAGATGATTCTATTGGACAGCTTGATTCACAAGATTTAAATATTATTACTACAACGACAACTGTTGTGACAGTGACAACTGCGGTTGCTGTTGTAGCAGGTGGTGTTGGTAGTATTCCATATTTCCTTTTACAGCTTGTTTTAAATATTCTTTCATTCTTTGGCTTTGGGAAGGGTAAAAAACCTCTTGGCTTTATATATGATTCAGTTACAAAAGAGCCTATACCACAAGCCATTGTTCGTATTTTCGATGAAAGTAATCGTATTGTATGGTCTGATGTAACAAATTCAAAGGGATACTTTAGTGCAAAACTTGATAGTGGTAAGTACAGAATTGTTGCAAGAGCTCCTAGGTATAAATTCCCATCTAATATCGTTTTTGGTAAAGAGGACTATCCTCTTACAAATATATATCATGGTGAAATTTTTGTTGTTAGAGGAGAAGATGAGATTAATTTTGCAGTTCCTCTTGATCCTGTTGAGGCTTCTAAATTAAGAGTTGGATGGGAGAGTTTGTGGGGGAGGATAAAGTATGTTGTTAATATTTTACATGTAGTTCTATTTCTTGTTGGTGTGACATTTGCATTCTATACATATTATGTTACACCTAGTTTCCTTTCACTATTGGTTCTACTTCTGTTTGTACCAACATTCTTTTTCATATTAAGAAATATATTTGTGAATAGGGATCAGTATGGAGATGTATTTGAGAGAGAGAGGAATAGATAGGATTGGATATTTGTTGGTTTAAGAGAGGCTGAATTCGACAAGATAGTAGCAAAGAGGGTTACAG
>CAZUZI010000022.1:0-15252 GCA_964625015.1 uncultured Candidatus Saccharibacteria bacterium
TCAGCAGGCTCAGCAGGCTCAGCAGGCTCAGCAATTATATATAGAATTATTCATTGATGAAACTGGTGAATTAATAAAGCAACCTGATAAATTCTATGTTGGTGGCTGTTTCGGAGTATTCAGAGACAAAGCACATGCGGAAAGCTTTGATGATGATGCCGTTCTTGGAGGCATTCGTTACTTTGATTCATTTGGCATTGGGACACAAACACAAAACGACATCATCAAACCTAAAAAGGATCCTTGTCATAAAGAATTGGCTTCTTTAAAGAAAAGCAACACAAATAGCTGGCCGCTCCATCTCGGCGTAGTAAGAATAAAACCTGATGCAAATACGGTCAGCAGTATTCAAAATAAAAGCCAAGGTAACGGTGTAAATGTTGCATTTAAGACAATACATGGTGATAATCTATATAAAGAATTACTAGATTACATTCTCGACTTTTTTATAAATGAATCAATCCCAAGAATATGTAAAAGGTATGGTTCAACTGAAACAGAACTTTCAATATGTGTAGGAACGAGAGTTAGAAAATACAATAATGAAAAGCAATTGTTAGAAGATACTAAAAACTTTGGTTATGGCTCGACTGGAAATGGGATATTCAGCACATCAGACAGCGATATTCATCCAATCGTAAAGAATATACTTAACAAGAGGGGGGGGGGGCCTAAAGTAGACATCTCACATGCCAGAGCAAATATGATTTTATACGCGATTGATTATTCAAAAAGAAATAAGCCATTTTCTCAGTATGAGAATACGAATGAATTTAGAACTCCTCCTTATTACTGCAATGGTTGCAATACACCTGATGAGAAAATATTTGCGTATGCAAGCAAATTTAATGAAAAGGACGTTACTAATGGAAGTCAACTCCCCAATATCGGAATTGTCAGAAAAATTAATCATTATACCTACTACGTAACCAATTTTGGGGGCAATTCCTTAAAAATTAACAGTAACAATTCTTTCAAAGAAAATGAAATGGTAACGATTTCGCAGAACAATGGCAATCATGTAATCAAAAAAATGCAATTTAAAATAATGTATTCAGCTATCATCGGTAAAAGCATATTAAAATGTACCTATGACCCCCAAACTTGTGACAACAATATCAGACCCCAGTTAAGAGCATTGCTATATATTGCAGATGAGCTATTAAATCATTTTCCTATAAATGGAAGTAATGGTATATATGGAGATTTTTTTGTTAACACTGATTTCGAAGTAATGAGTGGAAGTTTTGATTGCGAGAATGATAAGAACTTCACGGAATCAATGAAAGCTTCGGTTTATCTCGATAACAAAGACATTGTTAAAGCAGTTAATAAGGTAATACCCAATGGCAATTACATGGATAAGTTCTTGAAGCCTGAAGCATATGTATTGTCAAGAGTTGCCGAAAATCTGATTGGGATGATGGATAAAGATAAATTCTTTCAACTTTCCCAATTACTTAATACCAATAATACACTAAAAAAGAAAATTTAAAGATCAGCTCAACCGAGATTTCTTTTACTATTCATCCTTCCATAGAGAAATCAAGTAATTGATATCATTATCAGTTATTTGGTACGACTTATGCCTTCCTAATATTTTTTTAATAATACGTCCAGGCTCACTATGTTTGAGGTTTGGGTTATTACATATCAATTGAATTGCTTCTTGTCTGTTGATTTTTCCAGTAACAGCGTGTTTTGTTTTTTCCAATGCAACTCCACAAAGTTTTTTTAGAAAAATATCAACAGCATGCTCAATTTCACATAGTGCTCCTTTAATATCTGGTGAGTCAATTTCGAAATGAAAGTTTTCAATGTCATTCATTAAACTATAAAAACTCTGTTTGTTTGTCTGGCAATCATTTCTTGGAGAATGCGAATCAATCTTGCTTGCTTCTTTATCATCCGCACTAATAGTGATAGATGTTTCTTTTTCTGCTAAAGTGTGGTTTTCTTTTGTGGTGGATATTGCATTTTCAACGTTTTTCTTCGTGATTACAGCATTATTGCCAATATTCTGTGCTAATGTTCTAATAACACTTGAAAGCTCTCTTATGTTAAGAGGATATTCATATTCCAACAAAACACGTTTTGCTTCATCTGATATAAAAACACCTTCCTTACACTCTTTAGTGCAATGTTCTTCAAGAAATAATTCTGCCAAAGGGACAATATCTTCCTTTCTATCTCTTAAAGGGGGAATCCATATTTTTAAAATTGATAATCGTGCAAAAAGGTCTTGTCTAAAAACATCATCCCTGCTTAAATACTCTAGAGTCTTATTTGTAGCGCTTACAATTCTAACGTCAACTTTTATTGTTTTTTCTGATCCTAATGGCCGAATTACCATATCTTCAATAGCTCGCAAAAGTTTTGGTTGTTGACTGATTGGCATGTCGCCTATCTCGTCTAAGAAAAGAGTGCCTTTATCTGCTAATTTAAAATAGCCATCCGTGTTTCTTTTTGAACTAGTATAAGCACCTTGTACACTTCCATAAAATTGCGATTCAAACAAGTCCTGTGCTATTGCGGAACAGTTTTGAGTTATATAAGGTCCTTTCATTCTAATACTTAAGTTGTGAAGCAGTTTTGAAACCACTTCTTTTCCTACTCCTGTTTCGCCAAGTATCATTACAGGATATTCACTGGCCGCATAGTCATATACTGATTTGAAAACCTTTAACATCTCTTCTGAATTTGCCACAATTTCATTTGGCAATCCAATTATTCTTTTGATCTGTTTACTGGAAAGCAACCCTTTGTTAAGCAGCGTATTTCTTATGGTACTTGTATTAAGATTGGTCTTTGACAGATATTCAATTTCCCAATTTGATATTTCTTTTTGCGGCTTATCTGTTAAGAGCACAATCGGCAATGTTTCAAACTCTTTCCTTCCATGCAAATACTCTGCGATTCTCACTCCAAAATGTTCGTCGTCTGCCGATCTTTCTGTTGATATGAAATGCACATCAATGAACACAACCGCCCAATTCCACTTTTTGTCCATCCCCCAGCCTTCACACACTTTTTCGCACACCGTCTCCAAGTCATTTATTCGTTTTCCGTCAATAATCTTTTGACCAGAGCAAAATACAGCTGCCGCTATAGCTCCTTTGTTATTGACAAGCTGTTCATCGGCCGTATCCGTATCAACCTCAAGCATATTCGTACGATTGAGTAACAATGCTCGCTCATCGTCCTTAACTGCATATTGATCGTCTATTATCAGAACTCTTGGCATACTCATGGCAACACTACTCCAGACGGCATCTCACACAGTACGTTGTGAGTGTTCTCAGCTGCAACCTTAAACTGACACCATGTTTCAATCAAAGCTTTTATGTCAGTTTTACCTTCTTTACACTTTTTCCAGACATTCTCAAAGATCATAAATTCCTTTTCGAGATGATTAATGGCACTGTTCAATTCATTCTTTACCTCAAGTACTCCCGATGTTTCTACATATATCTGGTGTATAGTGTTCATTAAAAGCGTCCTGTTTTCATTGCTGATATTCTGAAAATATTTACTCTTTACAATGTATGTATTTCCCATTACTATCTGGCATGGCGAAAATCCCAATTCGAATATTTCAGATAGATGTCTTAATTCTTTGAGTCGCTCTGGAAATTCTTCAATTGCATTCCACTCCACGTTCCTAAGCAGAAATGCTATGTCTTCTTCCGTCTTGCGTAGTATTGTATTTTCAATCCACGCATGTTTGAGCACAGACTTTAGCATGCCGGCTTCACATAGTATTTCTTTACGCCCCGTCATCATCATTGATTTACCTTCTCTAAACATTTCTTGATTTCTGGAATAGCTGCATCCTTGTCTTCCCAATTGATTTGTTGATGCTGTCCTTCGATTGATGACATATCATTATCAGCTGCAAGAAACAAAATTTCTCTTTCAGCACTTTCTAACAAGAATTTACCACATGTTTTCTCTGCAATGAGGAGGAGATACGCGCTTACGAGTGCTTCCATATATGGGTCTGGTTCAATCAACTTCCATTCTAACTCACCAAATTGTATATAGTTATTCCAAAAACGTTTGAAACATTCCTGAAACTTCGAATCTTTTCCAATATTCGGCGTAGCGATAAATGATTTCCTTATATAGCTACTCGTTTCAGTACATAAATTGTTTGCATCCGCACCTATGCTAGCCCCACCCGATACGATTAGCAATTTGATTTTTTTGTCATTTAAGTAATTTATTAGACTATCGTCAATGTTCACATTTTCATCTAAGCATGTATAATGTACTATTATTAAAGCATTGAAAATTTGAGCCCCAGCATTGTTCGTTAGTGAAAAAACATCATTGCCGTAATCAACGTTTTCATAGCTTAATTCAGCAGGCAAAAATTCATTCCAATTTCTACGACGTTCATCTTTATCAAGAAAATCATATAAATAAACTTTCATTTCCGTCATAAAATTCATACCCTCCTTATGTTATGTTCCCATTTTTTTTAAAACTAAGTACGTATCCATTAGAAATACATTTTTCACAATTCTCTAAAATGGCAGTTGCGATAAAAAAGGATCCAATATTATGCATGTATGAAGCAGCACCTTCGGTTGACTTAGCATAATTATCCGTGAATATTTTTTCCTTATCCCCTGAAAGACCATTTTCAAAAGACCATTTGATTTTTATATTATTATCGCATAAATATACTTGAAGTTCTACAGTGTCATTTCCACTATGAGTAAAATCGCTTAATATTTCCTTCACATGTTTGCAAACATGCAAGTGCTTATTCGGATAACTATTTTTGAAATCCATTTTGTATCTATAATTGTCAGCATACTCTCCGGTTTGTTTTGAAATTATGGTTGCTCCGCAAAACATTTCTAATAGTAATGGCGAGAATACAATGTTTTTATCATTCTTTGCACTATTATAAAAATTAGTTAGCGCTTTAAGTGATACTAAATGATATGGTCGTATATTTTTACAAAATTTATCTGTCCATATTTTTAGTTCATTATGAAAATAAGTGCCTTTTATTTGATTAACAGTTTCTTTAAATTTACCACTAATTTCATCTATCAAACCATTACTGTTAATAAATTTCGAAAACGGTGCCGGTTTAAATATTTGAGTTATATTGTGAGGAGTGACCTCGAAAGCATCATAAAGCCCCTTATATCTATTGTCGCATTCCTTGGGAAAAATATTTATCCTTAGCCATTCGGCAAGTTCTGCAATTCTTGAAGTTCCTGGTATGAACTCGTCAGGATCAAGCGCTTCTCTGGTTTCGCCAAATATCACATTAATCTCTTTGAGAGATTTTTCTAAAATCCCCATATTATTCTCGTATTCCAGTTTGGTTTTTTTCATATATTCCTTCGCGTCTGATACTCTTTCTTTAAGGATTTTGGCTTTTGTAATCTCGGCTGTCTTGTTCTGATATTGATTCACAAATTCATAAAAAGTTTCAAATTGATTTTTGTATTTTTTGAATAGACCAGAATCAAAGTTTGTTTTTGACCAATTATCAAACTCTAATAAAACCTTGGTTGTTTTAGAATCGGTTCTTAATTCAAGAATTGCTTGTAATTCATTTTCTGTAATTTCTTCAGTGCCATCCAGGACTTTGGGGGGATTTGCTGTTTTAATCAGATATTTGAGTGAATCTAAGAATGCTTTTTGCGTTTCTTTTTCAAATGCTTCGGTATCCAAAGCATCAATTGTAAATTTGATATCTTCATAAAAACATATCCATCGTAATATGGATAATTCGGAAGCAAGTTCTTTCTCCCAAGCTGCGAAAGCTAAATGAGCAAGGTCAAGTTTTGTTAAATAGTTTTTTTCACAATGTTTATGTAATACATTCATTGTATCGTATTTTGATCCATTTATTAACGCAGACAAGATGTTATCTAAATTTGATATTCTTTGGCTAAAATCTTTATCTTTCTGCTGTGCGCTATGATAGCTTGTGGGTTCGTCAATTCTTGCAAAGAAAAACAACATTGCCTGTGGTTGAAATAGTGGGACATAATACGTTGCAAAGTAATCATAAGGAAATAAAATACTTTCTAATAAATATGCTTTATATAGGTCAGCATTTATGTCACGAGGATGTGTTGTGTATTTTTTAAATTTGCTAAGTGCTCCAAGTGTTTTTTCGGGCGGTGCAGCAGCAGAATCTTGGGGAAATTGTATTTCCGCTAATATATTGTAATAACTTTCCAACAAGTTCGTATCAAATGATTTATCTTTTAATGCGGTATAAAATTGTTCTTCGTTTTCTATACTTTGACAATCATTAAATCCAATTTGAGAAATATCACTTTGTGAGATTTTACTTAAGAGCTCTTTCCAAGCTTCAAAACATGTAGAGCTATTATCCCATTTTCTCCCTGTATTCACTCCGCTAATTGTTTTCAGTTTAGAACGCCTACTGCTAATTGTATCAAATACTCCAGGCAAGTATTTGAAAGTAGTTCCTTCGGTATCTGGATCTATATACGCCATTGCTACTGAAAAAATGTCGTGATTTAATGGTGATAATGCATAAATGTCAATACCGTTACCTACAAAATCATCAATAATTTTGTATAGCGCATTGAACTTTTCCTGCCAAAATTCAACGATTGCTTGTCCTTGTCCTTGTTTTTTTTCATTCCCCATCACACTCACACCTTGCATGATTTTTCATTAAAGTACTTGAGCCTATTTGATGCAAAGATAAATCTGTTGGCAAATCTTAGTGGCAACCATTTTTCTTCAGAGGCAAATCGAGAGATTTCAATGATGGAATCTTCAATAATCTTACCGATTCGTTCTATTTTAAGCAGTTTATATGTCAGTTTCCTGATATTGATATCTTTTAAAAATTGGGTAGCACTTTCAAGCTCATAAGGCAGTGGAACAAGAATATTCCAGTGGTAATGCAACCGTATGCAAGGGTGATTATTTTTGGCGAGAAAATATGTGGGATATGTGAATCGTCCCATTCTGAGATCACCGTACTGGCTTGTGTAGGGGCGGGTTTCTTCCGGGATATAATCGGCAAGGTCATTGATTATTTGCCCCGCTACGCCAATAGCCTCGTAATACCTCTCGAGTGCAGGGATAATTGGACTTTCGGGGTTAGCTGCCATGGCCCCCATTACCGCAACATGTATGGTAGAACCGCCGATTAGATGACACCTGTTTATGTATTCTTTCAAGAATTTTTTGTCAGGTGTTCCTTCAGAAATATATTCATCACGTCTTTCAATGCTTAATACGTTTAAATCAATAAACTGACCAAGATATACATCGGCATTACATTTAGCCAGAAGACTCAAAGCCATAGCTTTTGCTTTATCGTCCATGTCTTTTTGTGCACATATCGCAGAGCAGGCTAATGAATATGTAATCATTGAAGCCATGAACTGGCTACTATCATTAGTTGTATCTTTAAGTTCATATTTTTTGTCAAAACACAAATTACTTTGATAAGTGGAAATATTAAACAATTCGGCAGCTGCAAAAAGTGGAGCTTTTTCTTCCCAATCAACGCCACCAGCTGCTTCATAAGCAATTCTTGATAGATATGGTCGCAACAAACGTTTATTTGCTCGGCGGTTTAAAAATACATCCATGTGTTTCTTGAAGAGTCTCGAGCTTTCAGCAGAGCCTAAATCATCCAGCTTTTCGTTAACAATTTTCTCTAAAACGGGCCACACAACTTGCGTTGTCTGATCAACCCTTTCGAAATGCTCGTCGTATGACAGTTCTTTATAAACTGGATTTGAATCGTTTTTCTTTGAGTACGTTTTCCCTCTGTTTTTTGGTATACCAATACTTTCCACGATCTCGATGTTATTGGATGTTGATCCCGAAATATCGCTGGCATTTCTAATTTCAATTTCTTTATTTCTATAATCCATAAAAAATAGTTCCTTTAAAAATGTACCCGACTGAGATACAGACACATTATGTGGCTTGATTTCACCCCAGTCGGGCATTTCCTAATACTTGTAAGTACAGATCATTTCGCTGGTACGAATTTAGTATCTTTAATAGTGAACATCTGCATTGTCTTATTAGCAGTCCTGTCCTTATAGAAAACCATTGGTCCGGTAACACCATTGAATTTCAAATCAACCATAACCTTCTGGATAGGTTGTTTTGCTTTTTGTGATTCATTATAACCTTGTAATGCAATACTGACTACATCATAGCCATAAGCTGACCAGACATTAGGTTGAGCACCAAATTTGGCACTGAAGGCTTTTCTAAAGGCTTTTATGTTTTCTGTGTTGGATGTGTCATTGAAGTAAGGGGCAGAGAAAACAACATCTTGAAGAGCCTGTCCGTAGTCAGTCAGTGTTTTTTGATCGTAGAGAGAAGACTGTGAAAGGAATTGAGTTTTAATCCCTGATTCTTTAGATTGCTGAATGGCACGACATGCTTCCTCTCTATACGCAGAGACAAATATTGCATCAACCATGTCATTTTTGTGTTTTGCAAGAAGTGTACGGAAATCGTTTTCGCCACTTTGAATTGTTTCTTGAAAAACGACTGTTCCACCTTTTGATTTGATTTCCTTGTCAAATGCTTTACCCATGGCTATTGCAGCATCGACTTGCTGTGTGATGATGCCAAAAGTCTTGAAACCATGTTTTGCAGCATAGTCAGCAACAAACTTTCCTTCATAGTCAGCAGTCGGGTAAATTGTGAAGACATGATCCCCAGCCGCAGGTATTTCAGTAGCAGCAGCAGTAGGGGTAATGAGTAGAATACCATTCTTCTGTGCAAGTGGTGCTACTGGAATTGTGGTTGCCGAAAACATGTCGCCCAATATCACATTGACCTTATCAATAGAGATCAATTTATTGGCAGCTGTGACGGCTGCCTTGGGGTCTGCTTTTGTATCTTCATATGTAGCACTGACTTTAGCACCTTTGCTTTTCTGATATTCTTCAATTGCAAGTTCCATCCCTTTCTTGCAGTCAACACCATAGGATGCATTGTCACCTGTCAATGGCAATAGCACTCCGATTTTTAACTCATTGACGCCAGTTGGCGTTTTTTTGCATCCAGCGAAAGAAAAAACGAAAAGCAGTGCTGCAACTACTACAAGGGCTTTTTGTCCGACCATTTTTTTAACATTCATGTGTGACCTCCATTTTTTAGTGTTTTATGTGAATTACTGACATCGCGCTGTTACGTATCGATTCAGTATCAACAACCCCATCAAGCCCTGCTTCTGGCTCATCCAATAAAAACAGTTTGCACTTTTTTAGCGCAATCATTGCAATCGCAACTTTCTTTTTCTGTCCACCGCTTAAAAGCCCCGCTCTTCTATTAAGAGGGATATCTTTGTTCCATTCAGGGTATTCCTTTTTAAAAAGTTCTGGTCCAGTGTTTCCAAGTGAAAGTCTTAAATTGTCTTCAACAGAGAGCGCTGGGAAAACATTATTCCTCTGCAAAAGATACCCAATACCAAGAGCAGCAATTTTATGCGTAGGAAACCGAGTGATATTCATGCCATTAAACTCTATTTTTCCATCATCAACTTTTACAGGATCCATTCCCAATATTGCATTGAAGAGTGAGGACTTTCCACATCCATTTGGACCAGAAACAACCACATAGTCACCAGGCATTAAGGTGAAGCTCAGGTTTTCTATCACACGCCTAATGCCGACCTTTACGGAAAGTGATGATAGCTTAAGTAATGGCAAATGATCCACAGTCATTTGACCTCGATGAATCCACGTGAATTCAAATCCAGCCATTAGGCAGTCATTGTTTCGCATATATCTCCATTCGAAAGGCACCACACCTTGTCGCATATAGCATACACTTCATCTGATTTATGTTCTACGATCAAAATTGTTTTACCGCCTTTATGCGCCAGATAGTCTATGGTTTCCATAAGCTTGGCAGACGATATTTCATCTAAACCAGCAAGAGGTTCGTCCAATAACAGTACTTCTGCGCCTGTCTGTAAAAGCCTAGCTATCGCCACTCGTTTCATCTGACCTACCGAGAGCTTATCAGCTGACGAATTTGATCGATCAGCAATACCCATAATAGTGAGATTCTCAATTGCATTTTCTTTTGCATTTTTTTCTTGTCTTTTTACTCGTAGCCACAAAATGATTGAAAGTAAGGGATTCATGCCGGACAAGCAAGGAGTCGCGGCCATTACGTTGTCAATTACTTTCATCGTAGGAAACAATCTAATATCCTGCCACAATTTGCAAACTCCATATGACGCAACTCTTTCAGCACTCATTCGAGATATATCTATTTGCTTTCCGTGATGAACCATATTGATTTTCCCTGAATCAGGTTTGATAAACCCAGACAAAACATTCAGCAACGTGGTTTTTCCAGATCCATTCTGACCATGCAGTAATATGATTTCACCCTTATGCAAATTGAATGAAACATGTTTCAAGAGTACATGCCCGCCGAATGACAAGCTCAGGTCATGTACTTCCATAATCGATGGCATATTTGCCTCCTATAATAACACCCATAAGAATGCAGAAAAATAACAACTATATTACAAAAACACTATAGGATGTTCACAACCTCTTGATAAGCAGTTTCAAAGGGTTTATCTCCCTTTTCTTTGAACTGACGAAGTTCGTTTTTCGCTTTCACTTTCAAATCCTCATCTTTAAGAACACCCATGTAATAAACATATAGATAAGCTTTGTCAGAAGTATTTCCGGTCGCTTTTTCTCCAAAAACATCAGTGAGTCTGCTTATGCAAAAATCACAAAGTGCTTCTTCTCCGCCAATCGGTTTAAAAAAATCTATCAACGCTTTGGCAATATCATCTCCACTTTCTCCTTTTACAAATGCGATAACACTTTCTCTATTCTTATTATGCCAATCTTCGAGCTCAAGAAGGTCGTGCAGAAAACACAATTTTATGTACGTATCGGTGGTGCCGTTGAAAACATCTTCAGCTTTCTCCCGTACTTGCGGGTCCGCAATGTGATATCTTTGAATGTAGTGAGCAAGAAGATTGCTTTTTACATCTTTATCAGATAGTAGCTTACAAATCAAAGGAATATCTTTATCACCGATTTTCTTTCGAATATTATCGACAGTGTATCGATCGGTGAAAAACTCTTTCCATAAGTTATCATCCCACTTTTTCCAACGGTCATTCCGAATATCATCAATAATTTTGTCAACAACATAGTCTGAATACTCAGGCTTAAGGTTAATAAGAACCTTCTGTAAAGTGCATTTGAAATATTCGTCACCATAACTATGAAATTTTGCGAGATCTTTTTCTGCTTTTTCACGTAATACAACATCTCTTAACATTCCAAGGTAATGCACATATAAAAATGCTTTCTTTTGACTTGTGGAAAGGGTGTTATTTTTAGAAAACCTTTCATTTAATGTCGAAAAACAGAAATCGAATAACTTATGCTCTCCGCTAAAATAGAAAAACAATGCATCGGAAAATTTTGAATTCTCTTTGTTTTCGTCAAAAAATGATTCAATTTCCGGGTGTTCTTTTGGTGTATAATCTTCATACTCTAAAAGATCATGAATAAAGCCAAGCTTCGTTAATATATCAGTAGTTTTCCCAAAAGCACTTTCAGTACTTTTTCTTATTTTATCAATATCATTTTTTGAAAAGCCATCAGCTAATCGGAATGGTCTCGATAGACAATGGCCGATATAAACAGAGTCATTATCATCTGACGCAAGCAAATCACATATCATGCCAACATCTGCAGATGTGACTTTCGAACGCAATGATTCTACAATACCATTGTTCTTGAAAATATCGTTTTTCAGATAGTAACTCCACTTTTTCCAACTGCCATTTCGAATATCTTCGATGATTTTGTCAACAACATAGTCTGATTTGTTATACATAGCATCTCCTATTCGTAACGATATTTTCCTGCAACACCCTGTGGGCGCAGGTGCATCATTATTATTAATAGCAATCCATATGCCAAAAGCCTCAGATTGTCAGAATAAGAAGCTGAAAATGGTAAAAAGCGGAGAGCTTCTGGAATTGCAATGAGTAAACCAGCACCGACTATCGGTCCGATAAAGTTCCCGGTTCCACCAACGATTATCATGCTTAACATCAGGATTGACTCATTCAGAGAAAACGAAGAAGGCTCAATAAAGCTCATATACCCTGCATACATACCTCCGGCAACTGCTACGAAACCAGATGCTATGAAAAATACTTCGATTTTTAGTTTACGGACTTGAATCCCTATTGATTGGGCAGCAACCTCGTCGTCCCTCATTGCCTCGAGTCCACGCCCAAAAGGGCCTTTTTTTAAAAGATAAGCAACGATACCCAAGGTAGCCAATATGATACCGTAAGTAGCTGCTATGCCTGTCAATGTATCTATATGCACATTGAAAACGATTGGTGTCGGAATATTCGCTATTCCTGAAAGTCCGTTGGTGACTTTATTCCAGTTTATCATTATTGAAAAAAGAACCACTTGCACTGCAAAGCTTATCATAACCCAGTAATCACCTTTAAAACGACATGCAGGGATCGAAACCAGCAAACTTAATATCCCTCCGCAACTAACGGAAAAGAACAAGGCTAACAAAAATGACATGCCAAGTTTGGTTGTAAGCAGTGCCAATACGTAGGCTCCAACCCCAAAATACGATGCATGTGCTATCTGTAGCAAACCGCCATAGCCAAGGAGTAGGTTCAGTGAAATAGCAACAATTACATATATTTCAAACAAAATTATTATGTTTAAATAATAGTTCATTAGCCATTTTCCTCCATACGTACTTTGTTGCTGAAAAGCCCATTGGGCTTGATAAACAGCACTATTGCCAAAACCATAAAAGTAACTGCTTCTTCCCAGCTGCTATTTGTAAAAGCAACAACAGAATTTTGAATTATGCCTAATACTAAACCAGCTAATACTGTTCCAGCAAATGAGTTGCGACCGCCAATAATAGTGGCGACAACCCCTATCATACCGATTTTCATACCTCTATTGGGATTAAATCCCACATCATATGCATTAATTATTGAAACCATACTAATTAGTATTCCACTTACAAAAAATGCAGTCAATCGAAGACTTCGAACGTTTTTACCCATAAGTTTTAAAAGTGTTTGATTATCGGAAATTGCACGAAACAACAACCCAGCCTCAGAATATCTCATAAATAAAAAGAAAATTGCTATTACCACTATAATTATCACGACACCTATAACTTGTACTTGAGTAAAACTGATTGTATTGAATACAAATGTTTGATCAAGCCCTTTTCGCAACAAATGATTATCATTTCCCCATGTCAGTATAATTATTTGAATTATTACAAGATACATTCCTAGAGATCCGATCATATGCACTGACTGTGGGGATGATTTTCTCGAAAATGGCCAATGAAGAACTATTTCACATAATGCCCCAACTACACCACATAATACAACCGTTACGATGACAGAGACACCCCAAGGCAAATGCAACGTTAAACAGCTCCAGAATAGGTATGCTGCTAAAGAATATATGGCGCCAAGTGCAAGATGAAAGGTTTTTGTAGTATTGTATACTGTAGCAAACGCTAACCCAATCAATGCAAATTGTAGCCCCTCGATTATGCCATTACAAAAAATCTGCATCCATAGCTCCTGAGTTAAGTATAGCAATAATTATGCCAAACCAATAAATATTATGTATGCTACCAAAAACATGACAACATCCAATATAAAAGCAGGTCAATTTATACACATTTTACACAGGAACTTCCTGAGAAACCACAGTTTCATAAATAAACGACCAACACAATGGTCGTAAAACGGATCGTAAAATGAAGAAGACCCCGAAAATTGGGGAGAGATACTCAATACGGACAATATGAAATATTCAAGTACTTATCAGGCAACATAGATAATCTCTATGCTTAAATCTGGATAGTTGTTGTAAATGCAACCATCGAAATGGCAAGAAGGAGAAAAAATACCTCAAAACAGTTTCACTCGATGAGACAATGGAGGGTAGTGACGAAACGATGGCAGAGGTTGTGCCCGATGTTAAAGTGGCAGATCCCGAACGTGCTGTCGTGGACACGGAAATTATACGAAAGCTAGCGGCGGAATTGTCAGAATGTAATCGCTCAATATTTGTAAAGCAGTTTCATGGATATTAGACCGCGAAAATCGCTCAGGCATTGAATCTGAATGAAAACACCTTGAAAGTGAGGCGCTGCAGGATTATTAAAGATTTGCGAGTTAAGCATGCCGATGCCTTGTAGAGTGCAAAAATAGTGGTTGTTTTTTAGGATACTTTGAAAGAAATCAACGGTGTTGCTGTTAATGAATCATATAAACTTAGGAGGCGTGCCATGAATCAGAAAATCACAATGCGTGCATCTTTCAATAAAACACAAAGAAACAAACCCATTCTGAACTTTGACAAGAATAGCATGTCAGATGCTAATGATGTGTTTAATGCAACAGGTATTCCCAACAATATTGAGTCAAAAATCAAAGATGTGACGACAAGCAGTCTACCCATACACGCAACAGTCATCAGCGGTAACCAGAGTGGCATTGTTTCGCTGCTAAACAGTGGTGCAGAGATAAATTCGCTTGATGAGAACGGACAGGCCCAATACATCTGGCATGCATCACTAATCGTACGAGAACTACGAACTTTCTTCTCAAGCACGGCGCAGACCCTAACGCAAAAGACCGAAGAGGGCTTACGACTCTTCATCATGCGGCGGCAAACAATAGTACCAGGCTTGCCCAGATACTCATGCGGCACGGTGCGAACCTGCATCTCTGTGATATGTTTCACTGTTCGCCGATCCATACGGCGCTATCGCGCACAAGCAATGACTTTCTACGTATGGTCTTTAAACATGCTGACCCTTCGCACCCATTTCTCATCCCACTGTTACACACAGCTGTTCGCTACAATAATATTGATGCCGTGCGCATGCTGCTGAGTGCGGGCTTTAACATAAACGAAGTCATAGTGGTTACACGCGTGTCTGTTCTTCATACGGCTATAAGTTTGCGTCATCTGAAATCGTTGAACTTCTTGTGGATTCCCATGCGGATATTGATGCTAAAGACAAAGATGGCACAACTCCATTGCACGTCGCGGTGTACTCTAACAGACATGATATTCTTAAGCTCCTCCTGAAAAATGGGGCATGGGCATCTCCAAAAGACTTTCTTGGTTGTACCCCACTGTTCTGTGCGCTCTTTTATTGTGAAGACGATTTCATATCGACACTGCTGCT
>CAZUZI010000023.1:0-14475 GCA_964625015.1 uncultured Candidatus Saccharibacteria bacterium
ACAAAATGGTATATCTCAAATACAAATTAATAATATATTTACTAAACACGATCCTGATTATTTAAAGGAGAAGTTAAATCAATTTGAATATCTTTTAAAACATAATCCCCAAAAATTAAAAGGGAAGGGAAGGTTTCTCTATATGTCGATAATCCAAAACTGGATTGACGACGATTATTTTAATATAACAGATAAAATAAATAAAGAGAAAGAAAACGAATATAAAAAATCAATAAACATCAAATACGCAGAAGAAATGAATATATTAAAACAGGATTACGATAAATATGTCGAAAATGAGTGTGATAATTATTTATACAATCTTTCTATCGAGGAAAATAAAAAAATAGAGGTGGAGATTAAAAAGACAATGCAGTCGGGATTTTATAAAAACATCGAAAAAGACGAAAAAATATATAATAATCTAGTATATACGAAGAAAATAGAATATATCCGAAATAAGCGCGTTATTTTGATTTCATTCGACGATTTTATCGCTCAAAAAAAGAGAGTAGAGAAAATAGCGGCGTGAAAGAGAAAATAATAAAAGGTATGATTGATTTATATAAAACGTCTAAAATGACGAAAGAGGATTTTATTGATTTGGCAAGAAAAATTCTAAATTAAAAAATATTTTTTATAGGTATGTATTTTTATAAAAATTTGTTATAAAATAATCTATTTTAGGATGGCATAATGAAAAAAATAATAAATGGTTTGGTAGTCGGGATATTTGTGGGAATAATTGATGTTATTCCGATGATTTTACAAAAATTATCAATTGACGCTGATTTATCGGCTTTTTTAATGTGGGTAGTCGTAGGTTTTTTGATTTCTACATCTGCATTAAAAATAAATTCGATTTTAAAAGGATTGATAATTGCTTTATCAACGGTTACGCCTATATTAATAATTGTAGGATGGAAAGAGCCGATTAGTTTGATACCGATAATAATTATGACTGTGATTCTGGGAAGTTTGTCGGGATTGGTTATAGGGAAGTTGAATGAGGATAAATAATGTTTAACGAATATTTAAAAAACATAGCGGAAAAATATAAAACAGGTGATTTTTTAGAGCATACATTCAGGACTGATTTTGAAAATCTTTTAAATGGGTTTCTGAAAGATGAAATAAAAGTTAATATTCAGGTAATACATGAACCGCAAAGAGAAAAATTCGGAGCGCCGGATTTTAAGATTATTGATAAAGCAAATAATATAATTGGTTATATTGAATGTAAAAATATTACGGAAGATATAAAAGGGCTTGTGAATTCTCCACAGATAAAAAAATATCTTGAAATATCGAATAATCTAATTTTCACCAACTATATTGATTTTATCCTGTTTAAAAATGGAGAGGTATTAAATCATTGCTCGATAGCTTCAATTCTTGATTTTAAAGGAAAGCCGAAAGTTAATAATGAAAATCAAATAAAGGATTTATTAAGAAAGTTCTTTCTGACTATTCCGGAACTGACGACAAGTACAAAAAAATTATCTCTGGAACTTGCAAAAAGAACCAGGATTCTACATGATTTTATTCTGGAAGAAATGACATCCCCCTATATCCCCCTTGACAAGGGGGATATAGGGGGTGAAGCAGGGCATTATTTTAAAGTTTATAAAACATTCAAGACTATGGTTCCCGAATTGCCGGTTGATAATTTTGTAGATATGTATTCTCAAATAATGAGTTTCGGGCTTCTGTTTTTCCGGCTTTCAAAAGATTTGATTCTGACAAGAGAAAATATATTGTCAAATATTCCACATTATATACCTTTGCTGAAAGATGTTTTTCATAATGCGAGGTTTGATAAATGGTCGGGAAATACGCTTTGGATTCTTGATGAAATATTATTGCTTTTAAATAATGTCGATGTCAAAATTATTAAAGAGAGTTTGTCTTACAAAACTTTATCATTACTCAATAAAAGAGAAGACAATTTATCAGATCCGTTTCTGTTTTTTTACGAGGAGTTTCTGAAAGTATACGACAAAAAAACAAAAGTAAGCAGGGGCGTTTTTTATACTCCTGAAAGCGTTGTATCTTTTATTGTCCGTTCGCTTGATATTATTCTGAAAGAAAAACTGGATATAAAAAAGGGTTTTCTTGATAGTTCGATAAAGATTCTTGATTTTGCAACAGGAACAGGGACTTTTATACTCGCATTGATTGAGTATATCAAAGAGGAGCTTCGGAATACCAATAATTACGGGCTTTTTAATACTGAGGTTAATGAGTTTATCCTTGAAAATATTTACGGATTTGAGCTTCTTGTCGTTCCCTATATTATCTGTCATTTGAGGATTCACGAATATCTTGAAAGTTTCGGATTTCATTATAAAGGGGATATAAAGGAGAGGGCGGAGATTTATCTGACAAATACGCTTGAAAATAATACAAATATTTTACTGACAAACTACTTTGATGATATCGATAAGGAGGCGCAGCTTGCTCATAATGTTAAAAATAATGAGAATATCCTTGTAATTATGGGAAATCCTCCGTATTCTGGAGTTTCTTCTAATAATGGAGAATGGATTAGTAATTTAATTGATTCCTATAAATATGTTGATGGAGAGTATTTTAATGAAAAGAAACATTGGTTAAATGATGATTATGTAAAATTTATTAGATTTGCTCAATGGAAGTTAGAAAAGGTTAATAAAGGAGTAATTGGTATTATAACGAATCATGCATTTATAGATAATCCAACATTTAGAGGTATGAGAAATTCTTTGTTAAATTCTTTTGAAGAGATTTATATTTTTAATTTACATGGGAATTCTAATATTGGAGAATCTTGTCCTGATGGTTCAAAAGATGAAAATGTTTTTGATATAAAGCAAGGAGTTTGTATATCTTTTTTTGTTAAAACAGGAAAAAAGAATAAAACTCCAAATATAAACTATTTTTCATTACAAGGGAAAAGAGATATTAAATATAATTTTCTTTATGAGAAAAATATTAATTATGTAAATTGGGAGAAATTATCTCCAGAAAAACCTTTTTATTTATTTAATCCACAGGATAATATTCTAAAAAATAAATATAATAAATTTATTAGAATAAATGATATATTAAATAAAAATGTTACTGGTTTAGTATCTGCAAGAGATTCATTAGTAATAGATTTAATTAAAGATAAATTAGTTAAAAGGATTAATGAATTTTCAAATGCATCAAATTCAAAAAGTTTTATTACTGATAAATATAAATTAAAAGATACTAGAGGGTGGAAAATTGATATAGCTATAGAAAAAATGTCAAAATTAATAGATAAAGAATCCTTTTATAAAATCATGATGTATAGACCTTTTGATTCCAGATTTATTTTTTATAATAAGGATATGGTTGATTGGGGACGATGGGATTTATTACCTCAAATAACAACTAATAATATTGGTATTATCAGTATGAGGGAATTTTCTTATGGTGTTCCTGATTATTGTTATACTTTTATAACTAATTCTTTAATTGATAATAGAACATTTGTAAGTAATAAAGGGACATGTTATTTATTTCCACTTTATATTTTTCCAGATTCTGATTCTTTAGATCAAGAAAGAAAACCAAATTTTACCGATTCATTTACTGATTTTCTCAAACAAAAAAAATTATCCGATAAAACGCCGGAAGCAATTCTCGGATATATTTATTCAATTTTATATTCTCCAACTTATCGAACTAAATATTATGAGTTTTTAAAAATAGATTTCCCCCGAATCCCTTTTTGTGAAGATAAAGGGATTTTCGGAGATTTATCAGAACTCGGGCAAAGATTAATTGATTTACATCTATTAAAAGTAGAGTTTGATAAAAATATAGTAAGTTTTCCGGTTTCAAAACCTGATTTAAATGTAACAAAAGTTGAATATAAAAACAATCAGGTCTGGTTTAACGATACAACCTATTTTGATAATGTTCCTCAAAATGTCTGGGATTACTACATCGGCGGTTATCAGGTTCTTGATAAATGGTTAAAAGAAAGGAAAAAGCATAATTATACTTTATGCGGCGAGGATTTGAGGCATTTTATCAAGGTTTGTAATGTATTGGCGGAGACGATAGAGATACAGGGGAAGATTGACGAGTTGACGAGAAGGTGGGTGTAGGGGATGGAATCAGGATTATATGCTTTTACTATGTTAAACGAAGATTTACATAGATATTATAAAGATTGTTCAGAAATTACAAAATCATCTCAGAATATAGAAGAAAAAAACAAATATTTTGATCACTCAAATGAGTATGGAGTATTTTTAATAAACAGTTGTAGATATCAGGAAGCAGAAATATTTTATAGTCAATGTCTGGATATTATAAAAGCATTTGAGGATAGTAATAAAATTACTTTATCAAAGGGAATGCCTCTTGTTAATCTTGGTATTTCTCAAATAGGTATCGGGAAAATAGAGGAGGGGATTAGTAATATTATCTCTTCTTATAATGATGATAAAAAATATTATGAAAATCCGAAATATGAAAAATTTTATCTTCAATTTGAAAATCAAATTGTTGAGAAAGTCCTTTTTCTCTTTATAGATGATGATTCTGTTAATGATTATTCAGAGAAATACAGGGATTTTATTAAAAGTCTTGGTTATAAAATTGAAAACAGGTTGTTTCAATTTTTAATACTGAATAAAATCTACTCAAGTTATAATTCCTATAAGAATAATAATGATATTTCGTCAAAATTAGTGTTATTTAATACTTTGAGAGATCAATGTTTGTTGATAGAACAGATATTAAGGGATAAAGGAATCGAAGGTAGATTATATAGTGAAATATTAAAAAACGCAAAATATATTAAAGATGGAAAAAATTGTAGTTCAATTGATATATCAAAAGGAAAAATTAAAATTGATGAATTTAATAATGAAATATTAAATAAATTAAATAGTGAAGATGATAAAAATTTCTTTCTAACTTACTATAAACTTGATAGTCAGAACAAACATTATATTTTAGTAAGTGATTTAGAAACCAAAATTAAAGATCAGATTTCTGATAAACTCAATTTTTTCGATTATCATTTAAAAACCTTATTATCTTTAATAGATGAGAGAGAAAAAATATTCAAACTTTCATTATGTATAAGAAACTTTAACAATCATCATTTTGATATTTCAAGTAAGGTATTATATGATAATATTTCAGAGATAATAAAATTAACAATTATTAAAGCAGGTAAAATTGTTGGCGAGAAAATGATATTAATGATGAATAAATAAAAAACACCACCTAAGACCCATTCGGGTTTCCAGTGGTTCATTATAAATTTAAGACATTTTTTATTAAATGTCAAGAGGAAAATGTAATATAAATTAGGAGATAGAAAAATATGGTTTATTATATACTGGTAGAGGCGATTGAGATTCAGGGGAATATTGACGAGTTGACGAGGGAGTGGGTGTAGAGGAATGGATAAAAGGATTTTAATATGAAAAAATATAATGAATTAACTTTATTTTTTAAAGAAAATACTGAAATATATAACGAAATAAAAAATTATATTATATTTTCTGCTTCAAAGATTGAATTTGTGCAAATAAATAATGAAATATTACCTCTGTGCTATAATAAAAAAATTATTATTAAAGAGAACAATAAAGATTATATTATTCATGAATATTTTACTTTTGTTTTATTTGATTTCTTAAAGGAAAAATTTAATGTAATTGATTTGAATACAATCAATGATTATACTATATTTTTAGACAAAGTTCATAATTGGTTTTTAAACATAAAATATTATTCTGAAATAGAAGGGAATTATAATCCAATTCTCATTCTTTTTTTAAATCAAGAAAAAGATTGGGACTTTTATGATTATTTTATGTCCCTTAAAAAAAGTGATAAGGATGGAAACTATTTTAAGAATCAAAGATATTTTTCTTTTTGCTTACCATATTTAAATATCTCAAATGAAAAAATAATAGATATTCTTTATCATTTTAAATCTGAATCAGGTGAAGATTTATCTGTTGGAAGTATATATTATGCTGTTAAAGATTATTGTTTTAATAATAAATCTTGGTCAATAATTAACTTAATGGTAAAAGAGAATAAAACTGAATTCCTTGTTGCTGCTCTGGAAGGCATATATTTAATCGATGATAAAAAAACTTTTGAATTTGTAATTGATTTAATTAATAAAAATAATTTTAAAAAAGAAGCTATTTTATCTTTGGGGAATTTTGATTATAAAGAAGAAAGTTTAAAAAATAAAGCATTAAATGTATTATTAAATATATCTTTTGATGAAAATAAAGATTGTTTATTTCCGCTTGCAAGAGCTTTTTCAGAAATAATAATAAAAAACAGTAATAATGAAAAAATTGTTGAATTATGTAAAGCAAAAATAATTAGTTTGTTGATTCTAAATATTTCTGAAATTCAATATACAATTACAGAGAGTTTAGTTTTTCGGGGAAAAGAAATAATTGAAATAAAAAAAGAAATATTAAATTATTTATATAATGTTGATGAAAAAAACAAAGGGGTAATAAATAATATAGCTAATACACTTTATGAAATTAATGACTCCGATTATATTTTTTTGTTTATAGAAAATTGGTCTATTTATCATCAGTTTTTGGATTTAAAAAGTTTTGAATTTGTTTTTGATGATTTATACAGAAAAGATCCTTTAGAATTTATTAATAATTTAATAAGAATTTTTATACATAATAAAGGTTCTGTCAGATATTCTGCGGATATTATTTTGGATTTTTGTCTTATTAATGAAACAAATAGGAAATATTGGGAAGATTCAATTAATAATTTATCAGAAATAGATCAAATAAAATTTATTGATTCTATAAATTTTGACTCGATACATGTAAAAGAAAGAATAAAGTTGTTGCTTGTTTTAATAAAATCAAAAAATAAGAAAATATTACAGTATTTATTTCAAAATATAATTTGGATTATGATGGATTATGGAGATCTTGTTAAAGAATGTATCGAAGAAGACTTTGATATGAACAATGAAAAAGAGAAAGAATTTTATAATGAATTTTTAAGATTGTTTAATAAACAATATGAAATTTTTAATAAAAAAATGAAATTAAAAGAATTTAATCCAAGAATAAATAATGAGAAAATATTAAATAAATATTTAACTTTACACTATCAAAAACAATCAGAAGTAATGAGAAATAAATCAGAAGAAGAAAGTATTATGGCAAAAATATTTAAAAAAGTTAACATTGGAAGAGGTAAAGGATTTAGAGCATATAACAAAGAGGATATAACAGAATTTAAGTTAATAAGTCAGAATTATTATCTACCTATTTCTTATTTGATATTTCCTGAAGGATATGAATTTTATAGAAGATTAAAGTTACAGGAAGATTGGGAGAATAAAAATTATGATTAATTTAATAGTTGGAGAATATTTAAGAAGTTTAAAGGAAAGAAATGAGTTAGATTCAATATTCTTATTACTTCTTGATCAAATGGAATTCGAAATACAAAAATCAGCTCAATCTTCTCATGGACAACCTGAATATGGTAATGATATAACAGCGGTTAAAATTGATGATGATGGAATAAAAAAAATATTTATTTTCCAATTAAAAGGCGGTAATGATAAAAACATAAATGCAACGAATTTCAACAAAAAAGACGGTATACGAGAATCAATATTACAAGCTATTGATGTTAATTATATAGATAAAAGTAAACCTGAATTATTCGGATTAAAGAAAAAAATTGTTTTGGTTCACAATGGAGAAATTAATAATAATATTAAAGAACAGTTTAATGGATTTATTGATAATAATTTTAATGATAATATAGATTTTGTTAGATGGGATATATTTAATTTAACAGAATTATTTTCTAAATATTTATTTAACGAGTATTTATTAGTAAAACAAGAATATTTGAACTTATTTAAAAAATCCTTAGCCTTTATAGACATTCCAGAAGGGAATTTTATGTATTTTAAACAATTAGTAGACTCTATATTGGATGATTTAAAAGAATATAATGAGAAATATTTTAATAAAGTAATGGCTTTATTTAATATGATGAGTTCAATGATTTTTCATTACGCAAAAGAGGCAAATAATCTTGAACCGGCAAAACAATGTATTACATATATACTATTAAAATCGTGGGGTTGGGCATTAGAGAAAAACGTTGAAGATAAAGATAATGTTATTGAAAATATATTAAAATTAAATTTTATTCATTTTTTTATGTTAGATGAATATTTTTTAAAAACAATTCCTGTTACCAAAGAACAAGATGGGTTATTTATAAACAGCGGAAAGGATTATGAAACAATAGGTTATCCAATTAGAGCTTTAGAATATATTGGATATCTTGTCATCTATATATATTTTTTCCCATTTTTCTTTTATAAAAAAGAGGATGAATATAAAAAAGTTTTAATTGGTAGTATAGAATCATTGATACAAATTCTTAAAAATAACAGCGGTTGTTCCCGGCCGCTACTTGACAATCATTCAGTACCTATTTTATTGGTGATCAAGTTACTTTATGAAAATAGTAGATATGATATAATTAAAGATTATATTTTTGAAATATTTAATAATATTGCAAAGATTAAAACAATAAGAAATAGAATGCCGGAACTATATAATAATATTGATGCATTAGTAGAGTTTTGCGCTACTAATGAACGCCCATCAAATTATTACGATTCTTCATCATATTTATTGGAAATTCTTATTGAAATATGTATTAAATTTGATAATAATGATATTTTTAATGATTTTTCTGAATATCTAACTAAAAATATCGAGCTATTAGTTTATTTTCCTCCGGAAGATATTGTTGAAAATGAACATATATTATTTCAAAAGGAACTAACAGATGTAGGATATTCTGATATTATTCAGATTAGAAAGATTGAAGATGCGTCATATCCATTAAAATCATTTGATGATTTGAAAAAAGAGTTGAATGAAATAAAAACAAAAAAACTTGAGTTTCGGACAGATAAACGAGGATTGAGGCATTTAAGATATTTAGCTCATTTGTTTTATAAAACACCTTTTTTCCCTGATGAATGGAGAATATTGATTGATAAAAAATAGAATAAATGAAAGTAAATTTATAAAAGGTCTTCAAAATCCTAATAATGATAATCCACAGACTCTTGAAGAATCAATAGGTGATAGACAAACCGATACTATTATTTCTTTTATAAGTTTACTTTTGTTTTTTCAAAATATTTCTCCTTTCACAATTATTGATTATGGATGTGGTGGTTTTGGAAACCTTTTTTTCAATTTATTTAAGTACAATAAATCTAGTTGTGATTTTATTAAAAATCTTAATTATATCGGAATTGATTTAGATGAAAAAATATTTGATAATATTAAATTAAATATGTTTAATGAAACTATCAGTAATTTTGGGAATTCTTTAAAGGATATTTCTGATGTTTTTATGTCAATTAATTTATATATTAATAAAATACAAAATAAGAAATATTTAAAGGCTGATATGGTAATTCTAAAAAATGTTATTCATGAAATTGAATTAAAAGATTTTCCGCAGTTAATTATTAATCTCTCACAAATTATAAATGAAAATGGACTAATTCTTATTTATGATTTTCAAGATTTTATATATGGTGAAAATCAGTTTAGGATTCCATGGCGTTTAGAAGATTCTCGAAAACTTTTAGATTTCTTGGAATTTGAAGTATTGAGAGAAATTAATAGTTCTTATTATCTTGAAAAAGATGATTTGAATAATAAAACTCCTTTATATCTTATTTTAGGAAGAAAAACCAATACTTACAATAATGATAAAACGGATGGTGAAATTAAAGATTATTTGATAAATTATTTTGATATTCGAAAGAACGAATATTTAGTAGCTTATAAGAATTTAGAAAGAGAAAAAACAACTTGTGCTGTTAATTTAGAGATTTATAAGGAAATATCAGCGAAAAGCATAAAATATTCTACATATTTATCAAATATAACCATACAAATTGAGAATGCAATACAAGATTGGGGATTATAAAATATTATTAATTATTAGGAAACAGAATGAATTATTTAAAGATTGTATCAAATATTTGTAAATCAATAAATTATAATACAAAAAAAATAGAAAAGATTGGTGAAGGTGGTAGCGGAATTGTTTATAAAATTTATAAAGATAATAATGAATATGCAATAAAAATATTATCAGATAATTCAATACTCAAAAGATTTGAAAATGAAATAAAAATTAGTAAACAACTAAAAGGGAATGGTATTATTGAAATAGAAAATGATGGGGAGTTAGATGGAATAAAATATTATATAATGCCATTTCTAATACCTTTAGATAAATACTGTTTTAAAAATTATTGGGAAACTATTGAATGTATTAAAAAAATTATAAAAACACTTTCTTATATGGCTTCTAAAGGAATATTTCATAGAGATATAAAACCAAGTAACATCGTTATTGATGAAAAAAATAATGAGGTTTTTTTAATTGATCTTGGGTTAATAAAAGATGTATTTAATGTATCAATTAATACTGAAAAAAAAGAAAGAATTGGTTCGCTTACATTTATTGCCCCAGAAAGAATCCGACCAAATGATAATGAAATAATTAATAACGAGAAAGCTGATGTATATTCCCTTGGAATGACAATTTGGTCATTATTAACAAAAGAAAAAAAGGGTTTTGGTGGTCAATATTCAAAATTAGATTTAAAAAATAATTTTAATTCAAGAAAAGTAGATTTTGAAGGAGTATCAATTATCGAAGATTTAATTGAGAAATGTACTTCTATAAACCCAAATCAAAGACCTAATTTTAGTGAAGTATTCTCAGAAATTAATAAATTTAATAAAAATAATTTGCACTTATCTGATTTTTATTCTAATTCACAATTTGCATTTAGACAGACAAAACCAGATTATATTATATGGGAGAATCCAAATGAAATAGCACAGGTTTTAACTGGAGTTATTAAAAGGAAATATCCATTAGAAATATTATTATATAACGGGGATGGGTGGTTGAATTTAGAAAAAATCACCTCATCTAAAATTTATGAAGGATTTATAGAATTATATGCTAATTCAGAAATGTTATATCCTTATCTTATGGCTCCAAAATATTTATTATTAGCAAATTTTGAAGATATCCCTTTTTATATTTTAGAATCTAAAATATTCAGGGAATTTAAAAAAAAAATTAAATATGATGATGATTTTGTTTGGATGCAACCTGTATGCGAATTAAATAAATTTAATTTTACATATCAGATTTGTTATAATTATAATGATTTTAATTCTAAAGAAATACCCAAAACAGCACGAGCATTTAATATAATAATTAAAGGGAGTTTTTTAATACAATTAATTAATCAGGAAAATAGAACATTAGAAAACATTTGGGAAAAACATCCAGAATTATTTTGTTTTAATCTACCATTTTCTAAAAAAAATAAAAAATTTGAGAATAGAAAATTATTTAAATTTCATGAAGTAAATTCATTTAAATCAAGAGATTCTTTGCTATCTGAATCAGAAGAATCTAATATAAATTTATTTATTGATTTCTTAATCTCTCAAAAAAATAAATATGGGGATAGAATTAATATTAATACTATAAACTCATATTTTTTGTCTCCAGAAACTGAAGATTATATAAAAACAATATTAGAAATATCTCAGCAAACAGTAAACAATTTCAGTTTTTCCCCTTTTTATATTCAGCTTAATCATGCTTATGATGAATTTAATATGAAAGATAATAAATCTGATTATCATATTAATAGGCATCCTGAACATAGTATAAATCTATTAATGAGAAAATTGTATTTATTTTTATACAAATATTCTGATAATCAAGAAAAATATTATGAATTATTCAGAAATTCTCTAAATTAAATTTTCATTTCTCAATCATCTCCCTTAATGGTTTCAAAATGTCCTCCAGATTGTTATAAATCAATTCCATATCAAGATATTCTATAAATTTATAACAATAATGTCCCTTTTGATAGATTCTATTTTTACCTTTGAAAAGATTTTTTATTTTATCAAGACCGGAATTCCCTTTTATAGTTGGAATTTGTGAATATCCTAAAAATTTACATATTCCGGTTGAATCAATAATAAACCAATCTTCAATCATTTTTTCGGCTTTTATATGGAGAATGTTTTTAATTCTGCATTCTTTCCGTATCTTTTTTTCAACATCAGTCCAGCTAAATGGAGGTTTTGGAGCGAATTCAAACACATCAGTATCATAACAGAGAACAATAGAAAAATCAGTATCAGGGTAGTTTGGCTTTATTTCATTTTTAATTTTGTTTATCATTTTAAGCTGATAATTACCGATTCCCCTGATATTTATTATAATGATAATTTTATTAGATGATTTCTTCCATGAGTTAATGAGTTTTTCATAAAAAACTTTATCAGTTTCTCCTTCAACAAAAAGAATAATTCCGGTTTCAATTTCATTTTTTTTAATATGTTTAACCATTAATTTTGTCCGTTAAAATAATTCTTCTACTAAATCAGGATTTTCGTAACACTCAACAAGTTTATCAAAGATAAAATCACCGATTGATTCTCCTTGTTGCTCCGCTGATTTCATTATTGATTTCTGTTTTATTTTTTTTATTTTTTTAAATTGAGCATAACCTTTTTCAGATGGTATTCCTATATAAATATTATCGAATCCAAGATATTTAATTAAATATGGGGAGTGGCTTGTAATTAATAATCTACATTCGGGGGCGATTTCTTTTAACAGAATCAATATTTTTTGTAATAAATATGGATGAACACAATTTTCAAGTTCTTCAAATGATATTAAAGGGATTTTATGTTTATCGGCTAAAAGAGCTTCGGTAAGAAAAAGAAAAATTCTTTTTGTTCCGGTTGAGAGGGAAGAAAAATTTATCGGTTGATTTATGGTGTCATCCTGAACATAAAGAGCATAGATTTTATCCATGATTTTAAAGGGTATTTTTTCATTATTGACTACTTTTTCCGGTTTAAATTCTTTTGATATTGGCTCAACTGATTTTAGATTGGGAAATAAAGATAAAAAAGAATTTATCAGAAGCTCATATTTATCTTTTGTATCTTCATCTGCTTTAAGTTCATATATTATTCTTGAAATGTTACTCCCATAATTTTTATCAAGAATAAACTTTTCATTATTTTCTATTTCAAAAGGGAAGAAATTAAAAGAGTCAGTAGGATCGTAAAATGTTAAAGGGTCAAATCTTAAATTATTTAAATCTTTAATTTTATCTAAATAATATAAATCAAAGTGAATAAGTTTATTTATTATAAGTTCATCTCTTTCTGTTTTAATTTCTTTGTCTGCTCTGCCTGTTTCGGATGTTTTATAATATCCGATATTATCAGAATCTCTTTTTATATAAGTTGTAAATTTATCATTAATCTTGTCTTTAATTTTCAGATTTTCAGAAATAATTCTGTTACCGCTTTTATCAGTTTTATACCATTCAAAAGAAAAATCGTAATTTATAAAATATTCAGTATTATTAATAATATTCTTTAATTCAATTTCAAAGAAAAAATTTTTATCCGCTGTTGATTTATTTATCGGGATTAATGGAATATGTTTCATATAGGAAGTTTTTATTTTATTTGGAACATTGATATAAGTTAAAGCAAATTTAATTCCCTCTATAAGATTTGATTTGCCATAATTATTTAAACTCAACAATGCTGTAATATTACTAAATTCTATTTCTGTTTCAAAGATGTTTTTAAACCCATCAAGTTTAATTTTTAATATTTCCATTTTGTTTTCCTTATTATGTGAAACAATATATATCTTATATCGTAAGATATATAATAAAATATAATATATTATAAAATAATATGCAATAAAATATTGCATATTATACAAAAAATTATTGACTAAATATAAATGTGTTGTTATATTATAGGTGAAAAAATTAGAACTTTGAAAAGCTTTGTTAAAGCAGATCAAAGTTCCTTACATGTCCCGAATTCGGGAGGTTAGGGACATAGACTTTTTCCCTACGGTAATATATCGGCAATATCTTATCGTATAAATTAATTAAAAAGTCAAGTCAAACCTCCAAATCTATTATTAAAAACAGGAGCAGATATGGGCAAGAATCAACATGTTGTTCCAAACGGAACAAATTGGGCGGTAAAAGGCGCAGGAAATATTAAAAATACTGCTATTGCAAAGACTCAAAAACAGGCAATTGATATTGCAAAAGAAATCGCTATAAATAAAAAAGCTGAAGTTGTAATTCATCGTCCAAACGGTCAGATAAGAGATAAAGACAGTTATGGTAATGATTCGAGTTACAAAGATACTAAATTTTAGTGCAGGTATTATTTTGGCTATATGTTAATTCATATAGCCTTTTTAATGTATCCGCCAAATTAGCTCCATACTAGTCAAGATAGGAATAATATTTTATACTTCCGTAAATTATTTTGGGAG
>CAZUZI010000024.1:0-14277 GCA_964625015.1 uncultured Candidatus Saccharibacteria bacterium
TCAATACAGCTTTCTGGGTAGTTTCCAAGTGGTCCATCTAATGTAAAACATAGCTTATTAATGTTTGTTTCTGTTATGGTGACAAGGGCAGTTGGAATTTCATCTTCATCTTCTAGATTGATATCCTCTACTTCTGTGAGCAATGGTAGTGTGTTGTCTACAGTTACTTTCCATACTTCACTCCATTGGCTAGCATTTTCAGCTAAGTCTATTGCTCTTACTCTCCACCAAAATGTTGCATCTGGTACATTGTAAGCTGTCTTTGAGGTTGTATATACTTTTTGCTCCCATCTTAAGTTTTGTAGTGCTTCGTCATTATAGCTTTCATATTCATAGTATTCTGCATCTGGTACTGAAGACCAACTATTTGTTAATATATCTCCCTTAATTATGCTGTTATTATCTGGGGAAATAAGAGAAGGTGTCTCTGGTGCTGTCCAGTCTATATTAATTGTACAACTATTCTGTATTCCAACACTGTTGTTTAATGCCCAACCTGATACATTACCTGCCTTGTCTACTGCTCTAACTTGGAATCCATATGTTCCTTCTTTTGGTATTACCCACCATGAGCTATCAAAGAAGTTTGTAGTTAATGGTGATTGTATTAATCCTGGTGTTCCACTTGGTGCATTAAATGAAGAGTATTCATATCTAAGGAAATTAATATCTAATACTGAGTTCCAATATTCCTTTATATGTTTTGTGTTACTGTATCCACCACACTGTACTGCATTATTATTATCTACATCCCAGAAGTAAAGACCTGTTGGTGTTGTTGGGGCAATGCTATCATATTCTATAGAGCAGTTTGCATCTTTTTCTTCATCTGTTAGATTTGATGGGTTTATCCAATCTTGACTCCAACTACTCCAGTTACCAGCCATGTCTTGTGCTCTTACTCTAATATAGTGGCGTCCTTCATTTAATGAACCTGTATATTGTGAATTACTGGTTGCAAAGAATGGTGTCCATAGTCCTCTACCCCCATTTATTGGATAGTTAATTTGATATTCATATCCTTTAATTGGAGATCCTGTTCCATCTGAATCAGACCAATCAACTGTTGTATTCTTAATATTTGTATATTCTTTACATTTGGTAATTGGATTCTTGTATCCTAATACTTCAGGTGTAGATGGTACTTTTGTATCGATAGTGAATTTCTCTAACTCTGACCAATCACTTTCTGTGTCATTGTTGTCTACAGCTTTAACCCGCCAGTAGTATTCTCCATCTGCAGTAGTACCGGCTTGATACTCAGAGATATTTCTTAGTAATCCTGTTACATTAGGCCATACAGAGCATGATCCTGGAATATCAGATAGATTAGTACAGTGATGGTATATTCTGTAATAGTAGGCCTTGATTGTTCCACCAATAACTGTTGAATCACTCCACTGCATCAATGGTGTGTTGTCATTTATATATGCTCCATCTATTGGAGATTGTAGTACTGGAGTTGTAGGTTTTGCTAATACGTCGAATCTTGTCCAATCAAAATACCAGTCATTCTCTGCTCCTAGGGCTAGTCTGACTTCTACTGTGGATTCTGCATTAATAACCCTTTTAATTATTTGGTTAGCATTTACTCCTACACCTGGATACTCATACTCTCCAGCTAGGATGGTATGAGGAGTTCCACTATTTACAATAATTCCATCGATACGGTATTCAAAATAATGATATCCGACATAAATTCAACATAGCCAACCCCCTTCTCTTTTAATAAGACATATGGTGCTTTTTGACCAATTCTTTGAGGTACTTGTTGATTTTTATTCAGCTCATTTGTACTTGGAAATGTATAAGCAAACACATTGCTAGGAATTGCGAAATACGGGAGGAAGAGTGAGAATATTAGAAGTAAGTTTAAAAATCGTACTAAAGCTTTCTTAGAAGCTTTGTGAAGGGCTAATTTACCCATATGTACTAAGTTGTTAAATTACTTAATAGAGAGATCCTCTATGGGATATAATAAGCATATATAAAAGATGAATGCAAATGGGCTATCTTTTTCTTGTTAAGACAAACAATATGAATGCTACTCCTCCACCAATTAATGCTGTATAAAGCTGAGAGGCACCCATTGTAGTTAGGAATATACTTGGTAATGAGATTGTATTGATTAGTATGATGGTAGAAATGTAAAGGAATGAGACTTTTAATACTATCCCTACTATTAAACCTAATACACCTTTCACTTTATATACTGAGAAAGCAAGAATACCATTAGAAGCCATAATGAATGGTAGTAGATATACTAGGAAAAGTGTTGCACTACCGAAAAGTAAACCTCTACCTGTTGCCACTAGTGATGGTATCAGTAGTACGGGTATTGCTTTCTTAAAACCGTATTTTAATGTTGTAAATACAATTATGAAATTAACAGCACTACCTACTAATATCTGTGGTTTAGCAATTAATAGTGGTATTAAAAATGAGAGGATGTAGAGTGTGTAGAGAAGTATATATTTTAATTCTATACCTAGTACCGTTGTCTTTTTTATGTTTGTTAATTCCATATCTCAGTGTATCACAAGTAAAGTTTGAAATGAAAATGTTAAATGTCTATTATATATCCATATGACAGATCTAATAGAGAAAGATGATGTAATACAAGGGTATCGAGAGAAGGCAATAGAGGCAAAAGAAAATATTCATGCAATATTAAATACTGCAGAGTATGACATAGATCAACTTCTCAGTATTGATGATCCAAAGGTACTTGTATTAGGTACTGGTCCGTATTTTCCAGAAGCTAAGATCTTTCAAGAGTGGTCTAGGGAGAATGGGAAGGATATTTCTGTAGACATTGTTGATTATGAAATACCATTGCCAGATTACCTAGATTTAGTATTTGGACTTAAGAATGATAGTAAATTTACTATGAATACATTTGAATCTGATTTTAATATGTTTAGTTTTGATAGTAGATATGATTTGGTACTCTTACTTCGATATTGTGATTTATCAAAGATACCTGATGATGTTTATGGGAAAATTGTAGGGTGTTTGAATGTTAATGGTACCTTTCTCATGTCAGGAGGTTTAAACAACAATTTCCTTGGTTATTCATTGCATGGGGGAAATTTAAGATTGGAGAAGGCAGAGAAACTTCCATACCTTAGGAATGATATATATCAGGTATACATTGGTGAGAACTCAGTAATTAATTTAAGGAAAGAATAGTATGGAATTTGATAAACAGAAAAAGTATTTATGTATGTTAGCTCCATCATTTGTATCCGTATATAACTATCCTGATATTGTATATAGATTGAGGGCTTTGGGTTTTGATAAGGTTGTAGAGGTTACATTCGGTGCAAAGATGACTAACATTAATTACTATGAAATACTTAAGAATAGTGATGATAGGACGTGGATATCTTCTCCTTGCCCTACTCTTGTTAATATTATTAGAGGCAAATATCCTCATCTCTTAAGAAATTTAGTTCCAATACACTCTCCTATGGGTTGTATGGGATTAATATGTAGGAAACATTTTCCTGGGTATATTAATGTATTTGTGGGTCCTTGTTTAACAAAGAAGATGGAAGCTCAAGAGATTGGATGTGTAGATGAGGTTTTAACATTTAGGGAATTAGATGAACTATTTGTAAAAAACGGTATTGAGGAGAAGATAACAGAAGAAAGAAATATGGTTACATTTGATAAGTTGTACAATGATTATACAAAGATATATCCACTATCTGGAGGTCTTTCTGATACACTGCAGTACAAACGGATATTAAAGAAAAAAGATATTCTTGTTACAGAGGGTATGGATAATATATTAAAGATATTAGATGGTTTTAAGGATGGATATTACAAGGAATACAGATTTTTAGATATCCTTACATGTGAAGGTGGGTGTATAAATGGGCCTGGTATTAATTACAAATATCCTGTTAAAGAGAGAATAAAGAGGGTTAAGGGGTATAGAGAGTATGCAAGGAGATATGAGAAGGACTTAGGAAAATCTGGTAAAAAGATTGATGCAGAAGGTATAGATTTTAATAGAAAATTTGTATAATACAAAAGATATGAATCAATATATAGAATTAGCATTAAGAGAGGCTCGATACGGTATGAAAAAAGGTAGAGGTGGTCCATTTGGTGCTGTAATTGTTAAGGATGGTAAAGTCCTTGCGAAGGATCATAACAGAGTTTTAAAGGATAGGGATTGTACATGTCATGCTGAGATCAATGTTATCAGAAAGGCTTGTAAGAAATTAAAGACATTTGATTTGTCTTCATGTGATCTATATACAACAGGTGAACCATGCAAAATGTGTATGGGTGCAATTGGTTGGGCAAAGATAAAGAGAGTATACTTTGGTAATACATACAAAGATGCTTTAAATATGGGTTTCAATGATGACACTGGGAATAACGAGAGGATCGATATGATTAGGCTCGATAGTAGTGAGACTGTGAAGCTTGTTGAAGAATGGAATTCTTTTACTAAAAGGGTACTTTATTAATCAACTTATAGTGTGTTATCAATTGCACTACAGGTTGGTCTAGTGTAGGATATCTAATAACCTCAGTATGTTCTTACATGTCTAAATACATATTTGTATCTGGCGGAGTTATTTCTGGAATTGGTAAAGGCATATCCGCTGCCTCAATAGCTTTCATTCTTAAATCATACGGCTACAAGATCACTATGATAAAGGCAGATCCATATCTTAATGTGGATGCTGGTACTATGAATCCTCTAGAGCATGGAGAGACTTTTGTATTAGAAGATGGTTTTGAAACAGATATGGATATAGGTTCATACGAGAGATTTGTTAATGAATCATTTTCTAGACCTAATTCTATGACATGTGGAGCAATATTGGATAAGGTGATTAAAGATGAGAGATCTCTTGCATATGAGGGTAAATGGGTTAGTCTTGATTATCATGTCCCAGATGAAATCATTGCATGGATAAAGAGGGTTGCTAAGGAGAGTAAAGCAGATATTACAATTGTTGAGATTGGAGGTACTGTTGGAGAGATAGGAAATGGTCTATTTCTTGAGGCGAACAAGATAATGAAGATCCAGAATCCTAATGATGTAGTTCATGTACATGTGTCATATCTACCTGTTCCTGGAACTCTTGGTGAAATGAAGAGTAAACCTGTACAGATTTCAGTTCAAACATTAAATAGTCACGGTCTACATCCTGATTTTATTATTGCTAGATCTAAGAGTGGTTTAGATGATGTAAGAAGAGAAAAATTATCAAGATACTGTTTTGTTCCTGTTGAGAATGTTATTTCTGCCGAAGATGTTGATTGTATATATGATGTCCCTGTTAACTTTGAAAGAGATAATATAGGAAGAAATATTTTAAAGAAATTCGGTTTAAGAGTTAGAAAAACTACTCTTATGGATGTTTGGAAAAAGAAGATAGGGAGGATGAGAAATTTAAAGAAAGATATTAATATCGGTATTGTTGGTAAATATTTTAAGAGTGGAAAATTTGATCTAAAAGATTCATACGTTTCTGTTTTGGAAGCTATAAATCATGCTAGTTGGGAGTTAGGTGTTAAATCAAATATACATTGGATAGTAGCTGATGATTTTGAGAATGATAAAGAGTTGCAGAAAGAGTTATTAGAAATGGATGGTGTCATTGTTCCTCAAGGTTGGGGAAGTAGAGGTGCAGAGGGTAAGATATTAGCAATTAAATCTGTTAGAGAGAACAAGATTCCATATCTTGGTTTATGCTACGGTATGCAGATGGCAGTAATTGAATATTCAAGAAATGTTTTGGGTTTAAGTGATGCAAATTCAGAGGAGGTTAATCCTAAAGGTAAAGATTTAGTAATCCATCTTATGGAAGAGCAGAAGAAGGTACTTAAAGAGGGTAAATTCGGTGGTACGATACGGTTGGGTGCATGGCCGTGTCATGTAGAGGAAGGTAGCCTACTAGAATCTCTATACATGAAATACGGTAATGGATTGTTCAGTACACTTCCAACTGTAATGGAAAGGCATAGACATAGGTATGAGTTTAACAACGAGTATCTAGAGAGATTAGAGAGTGCTGGGTTAATAGTTTCTGGTAAAAGTCCTGATGGTTTACTTGTTGAGGCAATTGAGTTAAGTAAAAAGGATCACCCATTCTTTGTTGCTACTCAGTATCATCCAGAATTGAAAACTAGATTCTTAGAACCACATCCAATATTCTTGGGATTTATAGAGGCTTGTATGAAGAGAAGTAATTAATTCTCTTCTTCTTTTGGTATTCCTGATGATATATATATCTTAATATCTACGGCGACTGCTCTCGTTTCTGTAAGTATTACAGGATTGATATCTAGAGATACTATTTCAGGATATGTTATTAGCATTTTTTGCACATTATCTATCATTTCTATTAATTGTATCTTTGCTAATGGTTGTTTTCCCCTATATCCATTAATTATTCTAGATATTTTTGTATTCTCAAGTGCCTTGTGTATATTTAAATCAGTCTCAGGAATTAGTAAATGTTGAATGTCCTTATGTATCTCTGTATATATACCTCCTTGACCGATAGCTAAGAGATGCCCGAATCCTAATCCATGGGGTTCGTATATATCTGCCCTTCCCTCTCTATTTGCACCTATGAAGAATTCTGCTTTTGGTTCTATCATTTCTTGTATTAATATCTCTGGTGTTTTTTTACCAGTTACTTTTTCAATATTTTCTGATAATTCTGTAAACTTTGTTTGAAACTCAGATACTGTTCTTATATCTAAGAATAGTGCTTTAAAGTCTGTCTTATGTGCGAAATCTTTTGAAGTTGCTTTTATTACAACGGGGAAGTGTACTGATGCAAACTGTATAGCTTCATCAATGTTTGATGTTATTAATTGCTCTGGGAGATCAATGTTACACTCTTTAACAATATTTATTGCTATATCATCAGGTAGCACTTCTGGTTTATCAGTTAGAATATCTTTTATCTCTTTTCTGTATTTCCCTTTTCCTAGGAGAGAGTCTATATCTCTTGTTGAGTATGTATTCTCATTAATAGTGTACTCTGTTAATTTACCTATTAATTTTACTGTATCTTCTATATTGTTTGAGTAGTAGAGACCGTATGCTCTTAGTATCTTATTTCCATCTTCTATCTCCTTGCCTCCTAAGAAGCATGAGAATATTGGTTTAGATGTTTGTTTCTGTATATCTGCTATTAATTTTGCTGTACCAGTAATATCCGTAACCAATTGTGGTGTAAGTATTACTACTACAGTGTCTACATTTATATCTTCTAGTACTGTTTCAATCGCATTTCTATATCTATCCAATCCAGCATCTCCAAGTATATCAACAGGATTATTTACATTGGCGAATATCGGAAGATCTTTTCTTAATTTCTCTTTTGTTTTGTTACCTATTTCAGCTACCTTGAGATTGAATTTTTCAACAAAATCAGTAGCCATGATACCAGGGCCTCCTGCATTCGTAATTATTGCAACATTTTTTCCTTTAGGTAATTTTTTCCCTACAATGACTTTTAATGTATCAAACATCTCTTCGGAGCTTTCTACCTTAATTAGGTTTCCTTTCTTTATAGCGGCAAGAGTTACATCATATGAGCGGGCAAGGGAACCAGTATGTGAAGATATGGCCTCTGTTCCTTTAATTGAGCTTCCAGGGGCTATTATTACAACTGGTTTTTCTAGTTTCTGGGCTATTTCAATGAAATCTCTACCATCTGTGAATTCTTCAAGATACATTGCAACAGCCGTTGTATCGCTATCTTTCTCTAAGAACTCTATTAGATCATTCTCATTGATATCTGGTTTATTTCCTATTGATACTATTTTAGAAAATCCAATGTTATCCTTACATGCCATATCAAGTATTGCAGTAGCGAAAGCTCCTGATTGTGAGAGGAATGCTATATTTCCCTCTCCTGGATTAGATCTTGCAAAAGAGAGATTAATATTTGCATTATTATTTATATATCCGAGACTATTTGGTCCTATTAATCGGATATGTGCATCTTTGAGTTTGTTGTATATCTCTTCTTCTAATCTTTTACCCTCTGCTCCTGTTTCTTTGAAACCAGCAGAGATTATTACTACAGTATCAACTTTTTTTTGGATACACTGATCTATTACTGACGATACAAATTGGTATGGGATTACTATACACACTGTTTCTATATGATCTCTAATTGCCAATATATCGGGAAATGATTCTTTCCCTTCTATTTCTTTGTATTTAGGATTAATGGGGTATATTTTTCCTGTATATCCGCCGTTGATTAGGTTTTTTAGGATTACATTCCCAATTTTTTCTTTATCCTGTGATGCTCCTACGATTGCAATACTTCTTGGAGAGAGCGTATTTTCCTTTACCATGGTTATTCAAATAAAGATAAGATATTTGATATTTTCTGATTTTTTACTTCATGTACTAGTTCTGTTTTTCTCTTTGATCTGTTTTCTAATCTACTATAGAAGTCTAACATATTTTTATTCTGATATATTATACCTGTATATATTGTTTCTGTGTTTTTAACTATTTCTACGGCATCACTAATTGTAGATTTTGTTGTAGTCTCCTTTATATGCTCTTTAAACCATTCAGGTGTACTTTCTTTATTATATGTAGGACATAACTGTAATATTTCTATTACACTTAATCCCCTATGTTTTATTCCCTCCTCTACTATATTTGTTAATTGCTCGATGTCTCCTGAGTATCCTCGTGCAAAAAATGATGGGTTAAGACTTAGTACAAGTTCACCTATGTTAATACTTCCTTCTGATTTTCCATCTGGGAATCCGTAAATAGGTTTGTTCTCTTTTGTTGTAGCGGTTGCCTGTCCAGTAGTTAATGCAAAATTTTGATTGTTATGTACCAGTACAGTGATATCATAATTTGAGCGCACTGCGTGTATCAAATGATCAATACCTTCGTGAAGGCATCCTCCATCACCGATATCTGCTACTACAGTTATTTTCCTATTTGCAAGATGTGCTCCTACTGCAAGTGGAATTGATCTTCCATGTAATCCCTTTATTCTAAATCCATCTATGAACTCAGCACCATTTCCATTACAACCAATATCAAATGTCATAACTAACTCACTTGGTTCTTTCTTTAGGTTTACTAATGCTTGTTTAAGTGATGCATGTATACTCATATTGCCACATCCTGGGCACCAAGTTATCTTCTTTTCTGTTGTGTAGTCCTCTATTTTACTCATTTATGTATTCAAAAAATCTAAGATATCTTCTACAAAGAATGGTCTCGAATCATATTTAAGAAGTTTTTCTTTAAATTCATATCCACACTCTTTTCTAATGAGTTTACCTAATTGTCCAGTTTTGTTGTTTTCAATTAATACTAGTCTCTTTTTCTGTTTATCTAATTCTAATATCTTTTCATATCTGAGTGGATATATATATTGGTATTGAAGTATTGCAATCTCTTTATTTGTTTCATTCATAGCATCTATGAGTGCATTTTTTGGTGTGCCAAATGTCACAAATATTATGTTTGCTTTTGTAGATCCAATATATTTAGGTTCAGGTATATGATTTTTTAATGTCTGTAATTTGTTCATCCTTTTCTCATACATTTGTAGTACTTGATCTCCATTTTCTGTACTATATCCTTGTTCTGTATGTTCATCACTGTTGGTGAGGTACGTTTTCTTTCCTTTCGTAGGTATCCATCTAGGTGATATTCCTGTTTCAGTTATTTCATACCTATATTTCCCATCTCTAAGTCCTCTTTGTATTTTTAATGGTTTTGGAAGATTACCAATATTAAAGAGTGCTTCTGCATTCTGTTTTTCTGTTAAGAGTATTACAGGTATTTGATATTCTTCTGCGATATTAAATGCTTTCTGTATTAATTCATATGAATCTAGTGCATCACTTGTACTAAGAACACATCTTGGGAATTCTCCATGACCTGCATTGAGTGCAACATCTAAATCACCAGACGCTGTCCATGTTGGACCTCCTGTTGCTGGTCCTGGTCTCTGTCCAAGAACAACTACGAGTGGTATCTCTGTCATACCTGCACTAGACAGTGTTTCTGTCATTAAATCAAATCCTCCTCCTGAGGTTGCAGTAAATGCTCTTGTTCCCATATACATGCTTCCCATTGTCATTTGTATTGCGGTTATTTCATTTTCTGCTTGTTTTACAAGTATTCCTGTCTGTTTATATGTGTTTCCTAATATTTCTAATATCGGGGTTGATGGTGTCATTGGATATGCATAATATGCCCTACAGCCTGCTGATATTGCTCCTAATGCTATTATTTGGTTTCCTGTTATTACTTTTGACTTATTCCAACCATTCTTTTTTTTGAAGGTATTTTGGAATTTAAATATCTTTGGTCTATCAAGGTTGTATCCTGCGTTAATACATTTTATCTCTGTATTAATGTCTACATTCTTGTTTTTAAAGTATTTGTTTACAAGCCTTTCTAATTCCTTCTTGTTCATGCTAATTAAACTTGTTACATATCCAAGTAGAATCATATTGGCCATTATCTTAGGAGCATTTATATTTTCTGCGATTTTTATCGCATCAATGTATATTACCTCTATCCTTTTCTTCTTTATGTACTTATTTTCTTCGTCAGTAAAATTGAAATCATTAATTGAGTGTAGAATGAGACCATTCTTGTTAACCATGTGTATATATTCATGTATTGAGTCACTTTCTAAGCATGCTAGGATATCTGTAAATTTTGAAGAGGAAAGGATCTCTATATCTGAGAAATCTATTTGATACGATGCTATACCTCCTTTTATCAATGATGGATATTCTCTATTTGCGAATATTTTGTATCCTGAATTCTTTATACATTTTGCTAAAAGCTCTCCAAGAGTATTGATACCCTGACCTGATTGGCCACCAAATTTAACTGAAAATCTTTTTTTCATAATATACATTAGCCTAACATTCGAAATTTTGGTTGTCAAAAGGTTATAGAATTACTAGAAGAGTGATTGTGTTCTACCTCTCATACCGTTATCTAGTGCTAATTTTGCATTCCATACTAGATCAGGTTTATCTGTCATACTATCGACTAACCATTCTAAATACTCTCTGTCTGTTCTTTCAATTTCTTCAAATGTTTTTCCCATGTATTTACCAAAAGACATTTCTCTCATGACTTGTGGTTGTTTTGTGATAACCTGCATTTGTTCAATTGTTAGTTTTGTATTGTTTACAAAATATTGATATAGGTCTCTGAGGAAATATACATCACTTAGTGCATCATGTGCGGTTATATGGCTTTTGTTCTCTGTCTTGTAAAGACCAAGATAGTAGCGAAGGAATTGTAATTTATAGCTTTCTAAATCTTTACCATCAGGAGTCGTGAGTGAATGTCTTGCTACTTTGAGTGTACATATTGGATTCTCAACAATTATTCCTTTTTTCTGTACTACTTCAATATCAAATTCAACATTATGTGCAACCCATACATAGTTATCTGCAAGAAATTGTAGATACTCTTTTAATGAATTACCCTTGAACTCAGGATCTTTACCGTTTTCATCTATGGTCGCATCTTCGAAATACTCTTCATCAGAGATCATTTCTGGTGTTATGTTGTGTACTGCCATTGAGCCAAAAGATATCTCTTGTCTTGGTTTAACATATTTGTTAAGCCAGATATCAGGATTATCAGTTAAGAATGCAATCTGTATTAAATCTTTACTTTGTACATCAGTTGTTTCTGTATCTATATATAGAACTTTTTTTGAAGACATATGATTGAGTTAAAAATTTTCTGTTTTATGAGCACTCTGATTTATCTTTATCACTAAATCTAGGAAGGTTTGTTGTTCTTCTTTCGTTAAAGATCTAAATACCCATTCATATCTTTCTACAGTTTTTTCAACCATTGTGTCAACTTCCTTTTTTGCTTTAGGTGTAAGAGTAATATTTATTACTCTTCTATCATTACCATCATCGCATCTTTCTAGCCAACCATTATTAACTAGTTTATCAATTTGTGCAGTTATTGTTGCTGGGGTCACATTGAATTGTTTCGCTAAGTCACTTGATTTAACACAGCCCTTATCTTTGATAAAGACAAGTGTTCTAAGTTGTAGAGGTGATAGCTCTCCCTTTCTATATGATTTTATATCAATGTTTTTTATTAAATCGAGGGTACTTTGAACAATTTTTTTTCGTAACGGCACGGGATTAAATGTAAATATTTTAGATACTGAGAACCATTGTAGCACAGTAATTATTAGGTATACAAATATTTTTGTTGAAAGCGTATTAACGATGATGATATATTTGGAAAGATAACTTTTTTAAACAAAAAATATGGCTGTTGAAAATGGATACAAGTTTGTATATATTGTTACTCCTATTTTTTTAATATCATGTGTTTTAATTTTTATATTTTTAAGTAAAAAGGATGATACATTTTCAAAATTAAGTTATAACAACGATGAAAATACATTAGAGGATATCTCAAATGGAAAGGAGGAAAACGATATGGATTTTACAGATTTAGATATAAAAACAACTAAAGAAGGTAGTGGAACAGGTGCTGTTGATGGAGATACTCTCGTAGTTAACTATGAGGGTTCTTTAAGAAATGGAAAGATATTTGATAGTTCATTTAAGAGAGGTGTACCATTCCAATTTGTACTTGGTGCTGGACAAGTTATAGATGGATGGGATGAGGGTTTGAAGGGTATGAAGGTTGGTGAAGAAAGAACTCTTAATATTCCATCAAGTATGGGTTACGGTTCTAATGATGGTGCTCTTATTCCTGCAAATTCAGGATTAATATTTAGAGTTGAATTAATAGAGATTAAGTAGTATTAGAATATACCTATCACCATTAGGATTCCAATTATGAGCATGAGGATACCGGCTACTAGATGCATTTTTCTTACATTCTTTTCTTTCCAATCCTTTACATCCTCTGCTCTTTTGGAGCCAAGGAATACGATTACAGTTACAGCAATCATTGGTAGTACAAATACGAAATTGTAAAGAAGTAGTAAAGGTATTGCATTAATGAAACCCTGATCAGCAAGCAATCCTCCTAATATGATATATGGGCCAATTGTACACGGTAAAAGGAATAGAGTTACAAAAAGACCCATTCCAAATGCTCCTATTGGGGAGGTGATCTTCGATATGAGTTTGTTAACCTTCGGTCTAAAGAAGAGTGGCATCTCTGTTGCTATACCACCTGGTTTGTACTTAAAGTAATCTTTCAATTCCAATATTCCAAGTATCACTGCCCCAGCTCCAAGTGCTTTGTATATATATAGCTTTATGGATGCTATTGATTGTATGAATTGAAATGCTGTTATTATTAAGTATCCATAGAGGAGATACATGAGTACAACTGCAGTTATAAATGCTAAACCTGCAAGTAGAACCTTCTTTCTATTTCCTGGATTGTATGTAACTATTGCTATTAGCATTAGAGCTAATACCGATATTGCACACGGATTTATGGAATCAGCGAGACCAAGTGCAATCGTTCTACCTATTGATACTGTATTACCTGATGTTGTACTCTCATCTCCTCCTGTACTAGTTGTATTGCCATCCACTGATTCTCCATTCCATTGTAAGATCCATCCTCCGACTTTAAGTGCATTCTCATATGTTAGTGAGCCTCCTGAGTATTCTACTTTTTCAGGTTTTGTCTTCTTACCATCTATATTTGCTATTGCATTATCTACTGTTGTTGCTGATATGAATTCTTTAATCATACTATTCTCATCTCCCGTTAACTCTTTTAGGCTGTCTTTAAAAGCAACTCTATCTTTTGAATATATTGTAGGATATCTTTTTAAATCGTTTAGATTTAATTTATCAAATGATACTGAAGAGCCATCTGGTAAATTTACTGTATCTGCAGAGGATTCCTCTATCATCTGATTTAATTTACTTAATATTGGTGTATCGCCAGATTCGTTAAGATCTTTAGAGAAAAAGATCTGTGGTATCCCTAGACTCAGATCGTATGATTCTGCATACTGATTAAGCATTTGTGAATTTCCTAAGTTCTTGTATATTTCATATTCGATAACGACAAAGTTACCCTCATTTACTCTCTTATTTAGTACTGGAGATACCTTTGCACAATGAGGACACCCTATTCCACCAAAATATATTGCATATTTGTTTGATGTTGTCTCTATTTCTTGTGCGTATGTTTCTGTACTAGAAAATATTGGGAGTATGAGTAAAACAATTAGGAGGATTTTTGTAAAGAGTTTTTTCATTGTCTGTATATCTCTAATGTTATATCTGTTTGGATAACTA
>CAZUZI010000025.1:0-231 GCA_964625015.1 uncultured Candidatus Saccharibacteria bacterium
AGTACAAGTTTAAAGAAAAAAGAAACACTTTGGATATTACCTGTTCTCATATTTGGAATATTAAATATCCTTCTGTATGGAAACAATATATTAAAATACAAAGAGTTAATACCCTCATGTGAGAAAATCCTTACGAATGAACAGTGTCTTCAAAATGGAGTATATCTGCGAGATACAGTATGGATACCAGAGGTTCAAGTAAATATTGTGGATATGATTAAAAGTGGAGAA
>CAZUZI010000025.1:241-11833 GCA_964625015.1 uncultured Candidatus Saccharibacteria bacterium
ACTCCAGTTATAAAGCGGGTTCCCCCACAACTGACCAAATTTCGTGGGTATGATTACAAGTGGAGAAAGGTTAGACCCAATACGATACACAGGAGTATGGATATGGGAAATGAGCAAAAAAACAATTGGTATTATGGGTGACCAGAATTTATATCATAGTGATACAGTAATAACTATATTTGTATCATTCATATATATATCGATATTAATAGGCTTAATATATTGGAAAAAATATACAAAAGAAGATAGATATTTGCTGTTAATAACAGGTGGTTACCTCCTTATACTAATAATATTTCAGAACTATGATATGTATTTAAAGAGGGGATATATTGAGTTAGCACTCCATGGTAGATATATGTTCCCAGTAATATCTTCTTTCTATGTTCTTCTTTCAAGAACATGGCTAAATATACAGGATAGGAGAATTCGATATATATTAATATTCATAATACTCATATCTATGATACTCTTCTGCATCCCATTCTTTCTTGTTAATGTTGATAGGAATTGGCTTGGATATACAGCTATCTAGGGAGTGCTGATTTAAGTATTTCTAATATTCCCTCTAAATTCTCTAAATAGTGTACTCCTTCCAAAGACATATATGATCCACTATTTGGACAATCAGACCATACATCCTTTCTAAGATTGTGAAGGTTTTTGTAATTAAATGAAACTATTTTAGATATGAATTCATCAGAGTAAAATTCGCCTGTTTCAATATACCTATATGCATACGATCTTGAGAAAGAATGGGATATTGACCATGGAATGAAAAGTGTTGGAAATGTTCCTGCCCTATTCTTTCTTCTAAACCCACTATTAGATGTATCAATAGTTACATCTAGAAATCTAGTATCAAAGCCATTACTAATTTTGAAATCTACTCCCCAAGTATCCTCTTCTCCACATGTTGGAGTACATTCAATACCAAGATCTCTACACGCTTCCATGAAAAAAACTTCTGCGATGAAACCATTTGGTAACCTATTTAAATCAGAAACATCATTCAATTCAACAGCATTACCAAAAATGTATATATTATCAATACAAGCATCTCTATACCATTGTGGGGAAGAACCATTCTCTATTCTATATTCCATTAAATCACAAACTTCATATCTCACACCATCCCATCTTCTCTGTGGAGTATTAATATTTTCGTAATATGTAGTCTCTTGTTCAATACGATCTAATCCTAGCAATTTCTAGTCTAACAAGGTTATTAGTCATTGTATGAAACTTTTGCACTTTGTACAAGAGTATTAAGCAAAGAAAATCTGATATCCAAAATATCCTATTCCTGCTAACAGAAGTACAATTATAACGACAAGAATGATTATAACAGCATTACTTCCTCCCTCTTCCTTCTCACTCTCACCAAGAGTATTTACAAACTCTTGTGCAGGGGCACTTACATCCTCTGCTGGAGAGGTCTGTAATGGCTCATTTAGATTCAATGATGTGTCAAAGCTATTAGGAGCACTAAATGCAGAAGGAGATGTGGTATCAGCTGCAGGAGTCTCTACAGGGGTAGTAACTGTCTCAGAAAGATTTGTGGATTGTTCTTCCACAGGTGTACTACTCTGCGTATCAAAAGATGGCATTGTTGGTTCTACAGTAGGAGTAGCAGTATCAAATGCAGGCGCAGTGGTATCGTTAGATACAGGAACAACACTTTCTGTATTTAAACCACCCAATGTAGACATTGCATCTGAAGTCAAAGGTGTTAAACTCTCTGTAGTTGAAGTAGAAGAAGAAAAACCATCAACAGGTGTTGCCTCTGCAGGAGGAATATTGCCAACAGAAGGTTGTACGGTCTCCCCAACTGGCTGTGTGTCCAAAGCAGAGGGCTCTCCAGATAGAGCATCAACAGTCGATGTATCCATTGTTGTACTACTCGTATCAGGGAGTACCCCTAAAGGATTAGATTGTGGTTGAACTGAATTATAGTCTGTTACTGGATTCTGATTATTATCATTTACAGGTGCAGTACTCTGAGTATTAGGAAAATTACTATTTGAATTATCCACGGTACAAATTTAAAAAATTTATTCTCTTATCCAATATATCAGAAATTTCTAGCACTCTTCAACAGATTCAACAGTAAATCTCCATCCTCTTGATCAGCAACTCTAGGAATCAAGTCGGTATCATATATTGTTGGGGTAAGTCTTGTTTGAATTACCTTATCCCCTAGTATATATATTGAAAGAACTAGCCCCTGTCTTGTACCTATCCATCTAGATTGATCAAAATATATATTACCTAGACCGTAGAAAATTACACCATCTTTGTATATTTCATATGTTTGAGGCTGATGAGCCTGTGTACCAACAACAATATCAGCACCAAAATCTATTGCCTGTCTAAATACTCCCTTCTGATCTGGAGATGAAAGAGGTTTATAACAGATTGGATAAATGACATCAGAAGGAGGATAGCTATAGCACTCTTGGAACTGGAATGTCACAATAACTACATCGGCATTCTTTTTAGCTTCTAAAATATTACTCTTTAATTTATCTACGGAGTATGAATTTGCACCTGCTCTATCTGCACCAGCAATTGCTCCAGTATTTAACATAGTATCGTAATAGTTGTAACCCAAGAAAGCTATTCTACTTCCCTTAGCCTCTTTGTAAAGAATCTTTGATGAATCCTGTGTATTTAGTCCACCACCAAAGTAATCCCAACCTAAGCTCTTATATGTTTCAATACTCTTTGCATTGTTGCTTGCACCAAAATCATTGTTATGGTTCCCAGTTAATTCAACAATATCTATTCCACTATCCTTCAATATCTCTATATATTCAGGTCTAGAACAGAACCTCATTCCATTGATCGCATTACAACCCTGTACAAAAGAAGCCTCATTCGATGTATGAGTAAGATCAGCATCAGCAAGGAATTTACCAATGTCTCTTGCAGGATATCCCCAATCACCAGACGCATTTATCTTAACAGCTAATCCTCTTGAGATTGCAGTAACACCAGTCATATTTATCTTCACAACCTCATCCATATTGATAGTATCATTTGCAAACCAATCAATATTTGAACTAAGAATAGAACCAACAAATGATGAATCTTTATCGCCATCAAGAGTGTATGACATCATTATCCCTACTCCATCATCTAATACATTCTTACTATCAAATTCTAATACCTTTAACTCCTCTGATAGATTAGATGGAAATACAAATGCAATATTTTTCTCACTCTTTTTTAATTCGTCTGTAACAGAATCAACAAGCTTAATATCGACATTGTAAAGTTCAGAAATATATTCATTTGCAAATATATATTCATCATTCTCCATATATACAGTTGAACCACTTAATTCCTTACTGGTAACACCTCCTTTAACCCAATATATATGACCTACAGGTATTAACTGCCTTGCTACAAAACTCCCCTCCTCTTTATCTGAAATACCAAGTACATACTCTGCCTTTTTCTCATCTACGAAATCAAATCTTTTCCTTCCATTAAACTGTATATCACTAACACTCTCTTTAATATTGTTTACAACACTTTCAGATATAGAATCATCTATATATACCTTAAATGTCTCATATTTAACCCTTGGAGTATATTCACCAAAAAGGCTTCCTAACAATGGAAATGGGTTACTCCCATTCACTAGAAAGTAGCCTAAAAAGCCTAAAAATGGTATAATTATAGCTAGAAGTAAGAGTACAATTTTTTTATTTTTACTCTTTCTTTTTCCCATCACTTTATACTGCATTTTCATATATAGATAATATCACAAAATTTTATGTATAAAGAGATGAGAACTATAGGACAACTAAATATGAAAAATATATTAAACAAGAAAAACATATTAGCAATAATTGCGGGGATCCTTTTCTCAGGCCTTGTATTAAACACTATAGATGAGATAGCACCACAGAAGGTAATGAGTATGAATCAAGCGAAATATACAGTATCTGATGAAGAAACAATCAAATACATTGATTCAAGTGAAATACAGGAAAGAATTTTAGAAGAGGGTGTAAATGCACAAGATGCTGAATATGTAAGAAAAGTAAATAACGTAAGAACATATCTTCAGAGAAGAAATGCTCCTTTAGCAGCATATGCTGAGGAATTTGTTAAAGCTGCTGACACATATGGCATCGACTATAGATTAGCACCATCAATCTCTATCATTGAATCAAGTGGTGGTGTGCATACCTTTAGGACTTACAACGCATGGGGTTGGGGTAAAATGAATTTTTCAAGTTGGGAAGAAGGTATATGGACTGTATCAAAAGGTTTAGGTATTTACTATTCAAAAGGTTTAGATACACCTCATGAGATATCAAGATCATACTGTCCTCCTAGTGCGTCAGAATGGGCGAGAAAAGTAGCTTTTGTAATGGGTGAGATGGAGAAGTAATATATATACATGGAAGAAACTAACCTAGGAAAATACAAAATCCTGTACACAGACAGTAAGGAGTATCACTCCATAAAGAGAGAGATCTGGGGGGAAGATATATACTACTTTGATACAAACAAAGAGAATCCATTCATTATAGATATTGGAGCACATATCGGTGTCTCCATTCTTTATTTCAAATCAATATATCCAAATTCAAAAATCTTAGCTTTCGAACCTAATATTAACAGTTTTAATATTCTAAAAGAGAATATATTACTAAACAATCTTAAAGATATTACAGCCGTAAATATGGCAGTATGGAAATCAAAAGGTAATCTAGATTTCTACATAGAAGATGGCTCTTGGAGTTCAAATTCGAGCATATTAAAAGGTGGTTGGACTACCGAAGAGAAACAGAGAAGAATATCTGTACAAACAGATACATTAAATAGCTATATAGACAAAACAATTGATATGCTCAAAATAGATACTGAGGGAAGTGAGTTAAGTATTCTTAAATATCATAGAGATATCCTTCAGAGGGTACAAAACATATGTCTAGAATATCACCCAATTAAACAGAGCAAACCAGAGGATGTATTAAACATACTTTCTAAATTCTTCAAGATAGAGATTTACAGTGAAGGGAAACTATGTAAAAAACCTCAGAGAGGAAAATTGTTAACGATAAAAGGAAAGAAACTTGTATAGAACAGACTTCCATCCTTTTCTAAATACTTTGTATAAGTTCTTACCCAATTTCTCCGAATCATGTCTAACTAAACTTCTTACAAGTGTATCACCCTTCTCCTTTCTTACTAGTGAATTAGCAACTAAATCACACCTCAATATAGCCCTCTCTTTATCAACTCCTAAATCATCTTTAAATACACTCTCACCATCTCTTTTGTACCTCTCATACGCGTCCTGAGGTATTCTACCGTTATTTATAAGTATATAATCAAACTTTCTACCTATATATCCTTCAACAAGTTCAACCATACTTCTTTGTGTGAGACCTCTTGTCTGACCTATTTTGGTCATAAGGTTTGGTATAAAGACAATTTTTGCTTTTGTTTTTTGTAAAGCCTCTGCGATACCACCTACAACAATATTAGCCAATGTTGTTGTGAACAGGTCTCCAGGACCAACTACTATATATTCCGCACTCAATATCGCGTCTACAGCACCACTGAATGCAACTGCCTTACTATCAAGATAGAATCTCTTAATATATAGATCTTCTCCTGATTCATCAATCAAATGTTCCCCTACAATCTTTTTCCCATTACTATATTCTGCGACTAATCTAACCTTATCCAATGTAACAGGTAGAATATCCCCTCTTACACTAAACAAATACTTGAATGTCTCGATAGCATTAATTTCAGAACCTGTAATATCTGTCATCGCTATCATAAGGAGATTACCTAGTGTGTGACCTTTCAATCCATCACCTTCAGAGAATCTGTAAGTAAAAAGATCTCTTAATATACCACCCTCATTCTCCTGTGAAAGCGCAATTATTGATTTTCTTAAATCGCTTAGTGGAAGGAGTCCAAACTCATCTCTTACAACAGCATTACTACCACCATCATCCATCATACCAACAATTACAGAGATGTCTAAATCTCTGTATCTCTTTAAACCCTCTAAAACTGTTGAAGTTCCCGTCCCTCCCCCTATTACTGTTACTCTCATAAATGAATTGTATATTAAAAAATGGTATAATGTAATGTTTAGTTAACAATATTACCACATTATGAATCTCAAGATTGGATCAAAAGTTTTTTACCCTTCACATGGAGCTGGATGGATAAAACAGGAAAAGGAAATAGAGTTTAATGGTGAAAAGAAACAGTATTTTGAATTTGAGTTTATCAATAGTGCAATTACAGTTTCAACACCAATAGATAATGTCGAAAATCTAAGTGTTAGAGCAGTTCACTCTGCAGATAGTATTAAGGATAAAATCTCTGTGCTTAAGAAAAAGCCTACAAAAGATCCAAAAACCACAGATTTCAACAAATTAATGGAAATATTTAAAAAACTTGAGAATACAGCAGACATAGAAAGTGCAGTAGAAACAATACAGTTCTGCAACCATGTCAAAAAGGGAAGAGAAAAGGATGGTAGACTAATACCTGTAACAATAGAAAACGAGCTTGAAAGAGCTATAAACGATATAGTTGGAGAATTAGCAGTATCATCAGGTGTCAAACTTCAAACAGCTGCAAAATCATTCGAAAAGATAACTGGTATTACAACTAAGATATCTAGTTAATCATAATATACAAATTAAGAAGAAAATTACTTCTCAATCTTAATATTCAACTCATCACTATCTACCTTTATCTTTATTGGTTCATCTATATTTTCCACCTTATTAAACGAAGTGAATGAGCCTAATTCCATAAGCTTTTCTACATTCTGTTCAATTATCTCCTCTATATATTCATTGGAGCTATATTCAACAGATACACGTTGCCCAACAATACACCCGCTCTCTTTTCTTGCGACTTGAAGTCCTCTACTTATCTCATTCAACATACCTTCTGTTTTTAACTCATCTGATATATTTGTATCTAATGTAACAAATACATTTCCGACCTCTTGTGAGACATATCCTTCACCATTAACTGGTTTCTGCTCATATATGACTTCTTTAACATTTAATTCCCCCCTTACAATACTTTGCATCTCAATATCCTGTATTGGAACGTATACTTTTGAAAGTGGCTGTCTTACTTTCAACTTGTTCTCATCACGAATATTTAAACCAAGAGAACAGATGTCTCTTACCTCTTTCATCATTGAGATTAATTTACTATCTATCTCACCAACAGTTGGAAAATCTTCTAAATGTACAGATTCTTTTTCACCACCAAGTGTTAAATATACTGATTCTGAAATAAATGGAGCGAATGGTGCTAGAACTTTTGATACTTCCGAAAGAACATAGTGAAGTGTACTTAATGCCTCATTATTACCAACTACAAATCGATCCCTCGATCTTCTTATATACCATTTTGATATATCTTCTATTAAATCAAATATTGGTTTTACAGCACTTTGTAATCTGTATTCATCCATACCCTTTTCTACCATTGAAATAGTTTCATTCACTCTAGAAATTACCCATCTATCCATTACATTCTCTGATTTTACTCCATCACTAGCTTGCCAATTATACTGTGATTGATAGCTTACAAAGTATTTAACTGAATTCCAGAATGGAAGAAGAATTGTTGATGTAATATCCTTTAAGAATTTCTCACTAAACACAACCTCTTCTCCATTAACAATAGGGGAACTAAGGAAGTAAAGTCTTAAGGAATCTGCACCCAAACTATCTAATACAGCACCAACCTCTGTGTAATTTCTCTTACTCTTTGACATCTTCGTACCATCTGCTGCTAAAGCCATACCATTAACAATTACATTTTCAAATGCTTTATTCTCAAATAGTGCACAACCTAAAACATGAAGTGTATAGAACCAGCCTCTTGTTTGATCAACACCTTCACCAATGAATTGTGCAGGATATTTTGATTCAAATTTCTCCTTGTTTTCGAAAGGATAGTGGAATCTTGCGAAAGGCATAGATCCAGAATCATACCATACATCGATAACATCACTAACTCTACTCATTACACCACCACACTTTGAACATTTATATGTGATCTCATCAACAAATGGTTTATGAGGATCATCCAGTTTAATACCTGATCTCTCTTCCACCTCAGCAAACGAACCTAGTACTTCTGTATATTGGCATTTATCACATATCCATGCAGGAAGTGGTGTGCCCCAATACCTATTTCTACTTAGTGCCCAATCCCTAGCATCTTCTAACCAATTTCCAAATCTTCCTTCTTTAATATGTGCTGGTACCCAATTTATATCTTTATTCTCCCTAACTAATATGTCTCTGATTGCAGTTACTTTCACATACCAACTCTTAATTGGTTTGTATATTAAAGGAGTATTAGTTCTCCAACACATAGGCATTTGATGCTCATGCTCCTCATGTTTGAAAAGAAGACCTCTTTCCTCAAGATCTTGCATAATATATCTATTAGCCTTTTTGTAGAACATACCCTTGAATTGCTCAATCTCATTATTCATATTACCTTGGTCATCAAGATAATCAAACATTGTAATTCCCATATTAGTCATAAGAAGGAAATCTTCCTCTCCATAAGGTGCCTGATGAACAATACCAGTACCATCTTCAAGTGTTACATGATCTCCATGTACAACTTTAAATGCACCTTGTGCTTTTCTATCCTTAAAATATGGATAGAGTGGTTCATACTCTAATCCTATTAGATCTGATCCCTTATATGTCTTCAGAATCTCTAAGTCCATTCCAAATACCTTTTCAACAAGTTCTTTACCAACAATATACCTATTACCTTCATATTCAACTTCTACATATTCATAATCTCTTCCAACAGCGGCTAAAAGGTTACCTGGAAGTGTCCAAGGAGTAGTTGTCCATATTAGGAGATACTTCTCCGAATCAGTAAGTTTTAATTTAACAGTTACAGCAGGATCAACTATTGCTTGATATCCGCCTAATGCAACCTCAGAATTTGATAAAGTAGTACCTGCTCTAGTAGAATATGGAACGACCTTATATCCTTGATAGAGGAGACCTTTTGTATACAGCTCCTTTAAAGACCACCAAAGACTCTCTATATACGATGAATTCATAGTTGCATACTCTTCATCTTTGTTTACCCATCTTCCCATTCTTCTTGTTAAAGCAGATATTTCTGCCTGATACTTCTCTACAGATGCTCTACATAAATCATTAAATTTCTTTACACCAAATTTTTCGATATCTTCTTTAACTTCAAATCCTAACTCTTTTTCTACCTCATACTCAACAGGAATACCCTGACAGTCCCATCCCAAACTTCTATCTACTCTAAAACCCTTCATAGTCTTATATCTTGGAACAACATCTTTAATAACCATAGTTAATGCATGACCGTAATGTGGTTTATTATTCGACGTAATAGGACCATCGTAAAAAGTAAAAGGTTTCTCTTTTGGTCTTTGGTCTATAGACTTTTTTAATACATCATTCTCGTCCCAATACTTAAGAATTTCTTCTTCTACTTTAGGAAAATTAGGCATAGAATTATCTTTCCCAATCTTTATACTTTCTGTATTACTCATATTTTGTATGTACATATATTAAAAAAGTCCCCTTGTAAGATATGATACATTGTACCAACTCTCACAAAGGGACGAAATACGTGTTACCACCCTTTTTCAATATCACATTACTGTAATATCCTCATAGACCATTACAATGGTCAAGCTAAATATCGGTAAGCTATCCGTTGGATTCTACTTGCATACGCTTTCTTTCCACCACTATCCGCTGATAACGGGTCTCTGTGTTAGGAACAATTATATCATATATATCTTAGTATCCAGAGAAATCTCTCCTATTTATATTGGAGATATCGTGCGCTAAAAGAAGGAACGGGTCATCACTCTCCTCAGGAAATGTCTCATTACCAGATTTAATATCAAAATGTATCCTATTTATCATATCGTACATCCTAGAAGAAGAAAGAGTACCTCTAAATTCCTTCATCTGCCCATTCATAGCAATTCTAGCAAGATCTTCACCCATTCTTATCTCAACAATATACACAGGAGAGCTGCTACCCAAACTACTCGACTGTATAGTCATATATACGGCAGAATTAAAAGGGTCACCCTCTGCATATACAGCAGACCCACGAAGTAATCTTCCATCTTTTCTCTGTGTATATATCAATTCTTTCGCATTAAGAGGTGTTAACCCCATCTCACTAAAGAATGACTCTAATTCATTTGCATGTGGGTTATCAAAGTCTGCAGGATATTCAGGATTACTTAAATCCTCTGGATAGTAATCATCCTCTTTGACTAAAACAATAGAAGATGGGCCTTCAAATATTTTATTAACAACCTCTTTTGGTGACTCATAACTACTTATATCCCTATCCATATATATTAAAATATTACTTTATTTCTACGCCACCAAATACTGCACTACCAGTTATAGTAAGTATTGGCTCATTAATATCTCTTTTTTCTAAAGTAACATCCCATCCACCAAGTATACCTGTCCCCTCACTAACAACACGACAATCCTTAGGAACCAGTAGATCTACCCCACCAAATGCAACATTAATATGTAATTTAGCACCATCTTTAGAAACTTTTGCATCTCTTAAATCTATTTCTGCGCCACCGAATGCAACATTTATCTCTCCACCCTTGAATTTATCAGAATTAACTTTCTTTTCTACACCCCAGAATACAACCGTCTCACTTAATCTATCTTCATCTACTACCTTTTTAGATTTATTTACAGACTCCAATGGCTTATCTTTCTTAAGAAGTATTGAAGCACCTATTGTAATAATTATAATAGGCCACAAGACAGAGAAGAAGTTCCATTTAAAGAGAGTTGTAGAAAACAAGACAACACCTAGAACTAAAAGAACGAGTCCACCACTATGATTACCTTGTGTCAAAAGTTTTGCACCAAAGAAAATTACAACTAAGGGCCAAAATGTCCATACAATATCCCATACAGGAAGTGAGAAACCTAATATTCCTGTCTGCTCTATGAGGAATAAGGTACCTAGTACTATTAAGATAACCCCAAGTATAAATTTAGAACTGTTTTTCATATAGATTACTATTAAATTATTTAAAATCTATTAAAATTTTTAATACCTATTTATAACTAAAGAACCTACACCAACACTTGCAACAATCTTTATCTTTTTCTCAACAGAATCATAGTTTTTAGACCTGTATATCTCACTATCTGCAGCAAATGAAGCAATTTCACCCTCACTACTAGTAATACTACCAATTCCGAGATCATATTCAAGTAAATATCCTACATCTTCAGGTAACTCCAAAATACTTTCACCAGCACCAACATCAATATTTAATTCATCAGATGGAAGACTTCTTCCACCAAGACGAATAGTTAACTGTCCTGCGCCAGTAGTAGATTGGATCTTTGTATACACACCATCATCAAGAAAAACAGACCCAGACCCAGCACCTAATGCTAAATCAAGATCAGTCGGTACATCATTCCTACCTAAAACAAAATTATACTCAATTATATCTTTATAGAAGATAGGTAACGAAGCAGGTGTTGCACTATC
>CAZUZI010000025.1:11933-13552 GCA_964625015.1 uncultured Candidatus Saccharibacteria bacterium
TGGCCAAAATTTAAATATATACAGCCAAATAGACCATCCAACAACATTTGTCGTATTAAGAAGAAATACAATACCAACAAACATTAAGAAAATTGCACCTACAATATCCCTAGATTTATACTCTTTAGTTTCCATATTTAAAAAACTAAATTTATTCCTCTTTTGTATCGCTTTTTACCTTCTTTGCGATACTCTTTGCACCTTTTTTAATCTCTTTACCAATTTCTTCTTTATTCTCCTCTATAATCTCATTAGAAGAAAGATCTACAGATGATTTAACAGGAAGTACTATCCAAAAAATCAAATATACAAGAATACCTGAACCACCATACAGAACAATTAAAACAAATATCAATCTAACTATAGATGAATCAATATTAAAATATTCAGCTAAACCGCCACAAACACCAGCAATCATCCTATCATCTTCAGATCTATATAGTTTTTTAGACATAAAAACAAATATTTAAGTTATCTACTATATTGTATTGTAAATATTATACAATGTTAAGATTTCTGTGGAAATATATAACCAAAGACTTCCCTAAATGTTGGCCTCCTATTAAACATCAAACAACCAAGCTCAAACAGCTTAAATGCGATAAAGATTGCAGCAATGGAATATATCGTTGTAAGGACAATACCAAGCACAAGTTCATATACCTCTAGTGCATCAAGTGAGTTTCTCATTATGAGAATCATATACGAGGTAAATGGGAAATAACTAAATATCTTTGCTAACAACCCAGATGGGTCCATTATTAATACTTGCATTAAATATATCGGAAATATTGCTAACATAATAAAAATGGAAGAAAGGTTCCTACTATCTTGTGCACCTGTACCAATTGCTCCAACACCAACCATAATTGCTGCAAAGAATATAAATCCAGAAACTGTTAGAAATATGTTTAATGGCAAAAGTGAATAATCTAACCCACTAAAATCAATAGGGATATCAATATTAAAAGAATTCTGTATAAGAACATAGGAAAGTGCACCAAATAGTACCCATACAAATAACTGCAAAAATACAATACCAATTAAACCAATCATCTTACCAAACATAAGAGATCTCTTATCCACGATGGATAACATTGTCTCAATCATTCTATTCTCTTTCTCAGCAGATACACTCTCAAGAAGGAATGTTGTTGATATAAAAACAGCAAAGAAGAATACAACTACAGATGCAATAGGAAGTACATACTGTGTAAATCCCTCCGTTTCCAAGACACCTTCACTATTAAAACTCTTTACCTCACCTGTTGGCTCCTGCATTAGTAATTTAATTGCTATTGGATCAGTAATCCTGGTAAGCATACTTTGTTTTATTAAACCATTGATTGCAGGCGTCATATTTAAACCAGTAAGAAGATTTTTATCCTTTTTGTATATAAATTCATATTTCAAATTCTGTATAAAAGATTCAGGAATATACACCAATGCCTTAGAGGAATCACTTTTTACTTCTAATAGGACCTCATCATAGCTATTAACCACTACTAATGGATCATTTATCATCCTACTATCTATCACACCTGCATTATCAACCACATAGATCTTCTTAAATCCCTGCTCAATATTCTTCATATCCTCAATTGCTTTTGTACTCGAAT
>CAZUZI010000026.1:0-13275 GCA_964625015.1 uncultured Candidatus Saccharibacteria bacterium
ATAGTATCGGGTAATTTTAATGGAGACAAAAGGGACGACCTGGCCGGAATCAATAAATCAGGTAAAGTATACTACACTATAGATTTACAAAATTGGATTAATATCCCTGGAGGATTAGTTAATATAGTATCGGGTAATTTTAATGGAGACAAAAGGGACGACCTGGCCGGAATCAATAGATCAGGAAAAATATATTATACTACAGATTTAAAAAATTGGACAAATATTCCCGGCGGATTAGTTGAAATTATTTCCGGAGATTTTAATGGAGATAAAATAGACGATTTGGCCGGAATCAATAAATCAGGTAAAATATATTATACCACAGATTTAAAGAATTGGACTAATATTCCTGGAGGATTGGTAAAAATTATTACAGGCGATTTTAATGGTGATAAAAAGGGCGACCTGGCCGGAATCAATAGATCAGGAAAAATATATTATACTACAGATTTAAAAAATTGGACAAATATTCCCGGCGGATTAGTTGAAATTATTTCCGGAGATTTTAATGGAGATAAAATAGACGATTTGGCCGGAGTTAATAATAAAGGGAATATTTTTTACACGACAGATTTACAAAATTGGAATAACATTAAGGGAAATCTTTCAAAATTATATAGATTTATTTATTAATTTTTTAAAATTTATTTGTCTATAAGAATATTGGGAGAATCTTAGTATGATAAAAACAGAGAAATTAAAATTGTATTCGATTAGAAAGTTTAATATAATAATATTAAGCTCTTTTTGCAACATCAAAGAAACCATGCTATCTGATCGGAGTGTATTCGTTTATGATTAAATTTGAAATATTGATCTTGAATAATTAAAAATAAGTAAAAGGAAGATTATTTAATACGATTTAATAAAATTTAAAATGAAATTTAAAAATATTATTTTTTCAATATTATTCTTTCCAATTTATATCATTTGGCAAATGGTATACAAATTTTATTTATGGTTTATAAGGGAAAAGTGGTATGCTGTTGGGTTGTTAGTACTTGTGGCTATTGGAGCTTTTTTGAGGTTGTGGAATTTGGGTACATTGGGATTATTAAATGACGAGGTCTATACGGGGCTGTCAATTCAAAGAATTTATGAATGTGGAATTCCCTTATTTGAAAATGGTAAAATATACTACTCAAGTATGGTTAACAGCTATTTGGGTTTTATCGCCTCGTTATTTTTGGGAATTAATGAGGTTTCAGTAAGAATATTGAGCGCTTTCTCAGGTATAGGTACTATTATAGTAATTTACTTTTTTGGAAGGAAAATACACTCTAAAGGATTTGGTCTAACTTTATCGTTTTTTTTAACCTTTTTTGTTTGGAATATTGAATTCTCAAGATGGGGTAGGCATTATTCATTTTTTGCCTTTATGTGTTTAATTACTGTGTTTTTATTATACATGTATTTAATTGAAGGAAAGTATAAATACTTATTTCTTACTTTCATACCTATAATATTATCGCTTATCTCAACTTTTTATGGAGTCGTTCTATTTGCAATTGTTGGAGTTACTCTTCTTTTTGATTTAAATAGAAAGAAGTTAAAAACTTATATATTTTTAATATTTTTGTTTATTTCAATTGTTGTTATTTTTGATTTAATAATAAGTTTTCTAACGAAAGATTTTTTCTTTATTATTTCTTTCTTAATAAAATATATCAAAAAACAATGGTTTTTAATAGGTTACGATAATTTCTTTCTGAAATTTATAATTGAAAATTTTTTATTGTTGTTTGTATTTACTGTTATACTCGCATTTTTTTCTTTCTTAAACTTAAAAAAGAAAAAAAAATATTTGTATTTATCTTTTATTTCTTTAGTTTCAATTTATTTTATAGCTATTGTTCATTTACACAAACAACCTAGGTACCTTAATTTTTTATCCACCTTTTTAATTATTTCTGGTATTTTATTTATATTCGATTTTATCAGTACTTTAAAAAATAAAAATATATTATTACCTATTTTATTAATAATTACATTTCTCTATACAACTGATTTTTTTTATTCGTTTAGAATTCCATTTAGAAAATATGGGGACGAAATAAAGTATCCTCATTTTGGACCCTCGCTTGCATCTCCAGTACACATAGATTTTAAAAATCCGTTTTTATTTTTGAAAGATAAAATGAGTGAAACTGATGTTTTTATTTCTAACGTTAATTTTTATGGCGGATATTATATAAAAAGACAATTGGATTATTGGTTGTGGTTGTTAGACAAATCAAAAATTGGTTATGTTGAAGATACAAAAACTAAAACAAATAAAGGATATTTTGTAAAACATTATTCGGAATACGGGTCCTATTTAATTAATGACTACGAAACTTTATGTGATGTAATCAATATTGAAAAAAAGAAAGGCGATTTATATTTTGTAATATATACTATGTTTTTACCATATTCTATACATAGATATTATAATCCTTTCATGTCTCGTTTATCAGAAGTATTTAATGTTCAGGTGATCTATAATGATGATAATAACTTTGTAAAGATATATAAAATTAATAGGGAGTTTGAAAAATGAAAATTGAAAATAGATCAATTAGTAAAAGTGATTTACCAATAGTTATAGTAGAAATTGGAATAAACCATAATGGAAATATTAAAACAGCATTTGAAATGGTAGATGCAGCTTATAGAGCGGGCGCAGAAATTATTAAACATCAAACACATATTGTCGATGATGAAATGAGTCCTGAAGCCAGGAAAGTAATTCCGGGGAATTCCAATAAATCTATTTATCAAATTATGAGTGAGTGCGCATTATCAGAATTAGAAGAAATTGAACTTAAAAAATATATTGAGTCAAAAGGGATGATATTTATTAGTACCCCATTCTCCAGAGCAGCTGCAAATAGACTTGAAAAAATGAATGTTTCTTCTTATAAAATCGGTTCAGGGGAATGTAACAATTATCCATTATTAGAACATATTGCTTCATTTGGAAAACCAATTATTTTAAGTACAGGAATGAATGATATACAAAGTATAAAAAAAGCTGTTGAAATTTTTGAAAGAAAAAAAATAGAATATGCGCTTATGCACACAACAAATCTTTATCCCACACCGACTCACTTAGTCCGTTTAGGCGCAATGCAACAGTTAATGAATGAATTCCCAAATATACCGGTTGGATTATCTGATCATACAACAAATAATAACGCATGTATTGCCGCTATGACTTTAGGCGCTTCGTTAGTCGAAAGACATTTCACCGATACTATGACAAGAAATGGTCCTGATATAGTTTGTTCAATGGATGAAACACGGCTAAAAGAATTAATAGATGCTGCAAAAGAAATTCCGAAAATGCTTGGTGGTAATAAAGAACCGGCAATAGAAGAACAAGTAACAATTAATTTTGCTTTTGCAACTGTTGTTGCAATAACAGATATAAAAAAAGGTAATAAATTTACTAAAGAAAATTTATGGGTGAAAAGACCGGGTACAGGAAAGATTTTAGCAAAAGACTATGATAAAATAATTGGTAAGATTTCTAAAATTGATATACCTAATGGAACACATTTAGACTGGAATATGATAGGAGATTGATTTGAGAAAAAAAATTTTATTTATCACAGGCACTAGGGCTGATTATGGAAAACTAAAATCATTAATGAAAGCTGTAGAAGATAGTCATGATTTTGAATTGCACATATTTGTTGGAGGTATGCATTTACTTGAAGTTTTTGGAAGCACTTATCAAGAAGTTCAAAAAGATGGCTATGAAAATATTCATATAGCATATGGATTATCTCACTATAATAATATGAGTTTGAATATCGGCAATACAATTAATATATTGACCGGTTATGTAAATCATATTAAACCAGATATGATTGTTGTGCATGGAGATAGAATTGATGCTCTTGCTGGAGCAATAGTGGGCGCGTTAAATAATATTATTGTTTCTCATATTGAAGGCGGCGAAGTATCCGGGACAATTGATGAATCAATACGACATGCCGTTTCTAAATTTTCACATTTACATTTTGTGTCTACCCATGAAGCAAAAAAAAGATTAATTCAACTTGGAGAGGCAGATCAAGACATATTTGTAATTGGTTCTCCCGATATAGATGTTATGTTAAGTAATAAACTTCCAACTCTTGACGATGCAAAAAAAAGATATGGCATTCCTTTTGAAAAATATGGTATTTTAATGTATCATCCTGTAACTACTGAATATGAAATGATTAATATAAAAATTAAAAATGTTGTCGATGGAATACTCAACTCTGACAAAAATTATGTTGTAGTTTATCCGAATAATGATCATGGTTCTGAAATTATTTTGAGCGAATATTCACGTTTTACAAGTAATAAAAAAATAAAGATTTTTCCTTCGTTGAGATTCGAATACTTTTTAACTTTCTTAAAAAATGCAGATTTTATGATTGGGAATTCAAGCGCAGGAATAAGAGAAACTTGTATATATGGAATACCTTCTATTGATATAGGAACAAGACAAAACAACCGATATAATATTAATGTTCTAAAAAATATTCAAAAAGTTAATGAAGATTCAAAAGAAATACAAACAGCTATTAATAATATTGATGAATATAGAATTAAACAATCGTATTTTGGTAAAGGAAACAGCACTGATTTATTTATGTCTATCATTAATGATGATGCAATATGGAATAGAGAATTACAAAAAGTTTTTATAGATTTGGGAGACGTTATTTAATGATTGATAATAAAAAAATATTAGCCCTGATACCAGCCAGAGGCGGAAGTAAAGGGATTCCTGACAAAAATATTATTGACCTAAATGGTCAACCGCTTATAGCATATTCCATAATCGAAGCAAAAAAGAGCAAATATATTGACAAACTTATATTAAGTACAGATAGTAAGAAAATTGCCGATATTGCTTTAAATTTTGGATGCGAAGTACCATTTATGAGACCGATAGAATTAGCGCAAGATAATTCAAAAACTATAGATGCTGTAGTTCATGCAATTGACTACTTAAAAAGTGTTGGTGATAATTATGATATATTACTTTTACTTCAACCAACAACTCCTCTTAGAACTGTAGGTGATATTGATAGAGCAATTGAGTTATTTACAAACCAAAACTATAAAAGTTTGGCCTCTATATCACCTGTTAACGATCATCCGGTTTTGATACGAACTATTGACAATAATTATTATATGAAAAAGCTCCTAAATCAATCAAGTACTATAAGACGCCAAGATATGCCAAATTATTTTAGAGTAAATGGAGCAATATATATAAATTTAATTTCTGAAATAACAAATGAAACAAGTTTTAATGATAATAACATTGGATTTATAATGCCAAATGAAAGATCAATTGATATAGATGACTATGTAGATTTGAAAATAGCAGAAGAATACTTAATAAGAATGGAGAAATGATATGAAAAGTTTTTTTTTGAAAAACATTAGACGATTTTTACACAAACATGACGTTCTACTAAACAAATACTCAACAAGAACAAATATTGATATTTATAAAAAGATTTTTGGTTCAAATATATTTGAAACTAAAAATCTTTATAATATAGGAGCTGGTTCTTTTGCACATCCAGCTTGGACTAATGTTGATTATTATTCTGATTGGTATAAAAAAAATTCAAAAAATATTGGCATACATTTTGATTTATTATCTTTGAAAAATTTACCAATTGATGATAATAGTGCAGAAATAGTTTACACTAGTCACACAATAGAACATATAACTAATAATGCAGCACAGAATTTATTTAATAACGCCAATAGAATATTAAAAAAGAATGGGATATTTAGAATAACATGCCCAAATGTAGATTTAGATATATCTGCATTAAAAAACAATGACATTTTATTTTATGAATACAGCAAGTGTTTAAATAACAAATATGGTTCATTAAAATTTAATAAAAGTAGTAAAGACTGCTCAATTACTGACTTTTTTTTATTTCATATTTTCTCAATGTTATCACCTTTACATCCAGACCCAAACATTGATAAAATTGAATCTACTGAATTTTGGAAACTATTTGATTTTAATAATATTTCAATTTCATTAGATCGATTAGCATCTAAATGCGATTTAAATATTCAAAAAAAATTCCCTGGTGATCATATTAACTGGTGGAATTTTCAAAAAATAAAACTTATGTTAATAGAAGCAGGTTTTTCTAATATATACTTATCTGGATATCAACAATCTCAATCACCTGTTTTAAGAGATGTCTTTTATTTTGATAATACACGTCCAGAGTACTCTATATATGTTGAAGCTATTAAATAATAAAAAATTAGGAAATAAATTATGTCAATTATTGTAGATAGTGTATCTAATTTAGGTATAGATAGCAAAAAGATTTGTGAGTTTTATTCTGAAAATTGGAATAAAAAAATTTCCTTGTCTATTGAGGATTTTTATAGTTGGCAATTTAAAGAATCACCTTCTGATGCTGGATTAGATAATTGTGTAATAGCTTATGATGATATTAACCATAGTATATGTGGAGTAATGGGATTAAATTCAAGACCTTTTTATTTAAACAACCAAGTGCTTAATGGAGCTGAGTTAACAACATGGATTGTTAAAGAAAAATATCAAAGACTTGGAGTAGGAGTAGATATTTTAGATAAAATTATTAGTACCTACGATATTTTAATAGGAATGGGTATTAGTTCTCAAGCATTACCGGTCTATTTAAGAAAAGGATTTAGATACATAAGAGCAATACCAAGGTTTTTAAAAGTTTATAATTTCCAAGAAATTGAAAAATATACAAAGTCAGAACCGTTAGCAAAAAAATTATCAAAACAATGGTTAGATAGTAAAAACAATGAGGATAAATACTTTGAAGTCTATAATTATAATGATTTACTTTTTTCCAGTATAATAAATAATTTTAAAAGTAACTATAACCATTTTTCAAGAGACTCAAATTTTCTAAATTGGAGATATGCTAATCATCCCATTTATAATTATAAGCAATTTATAATTAAGTCAAAAGTTGATCCTGGATTAGGAGTTTTTATTTGTTTTAGAGAGGAGTTTTCAGTAGAAGAACTAAGAATACTACATATATTGGATTTTTTTGGTGATAAAAAAGATATGTTTGCCGCTATAGAGTTTATTGACCATTATTGTAAAGAACAAAATATACATTTAGCTGATTTTTACTGTACATCACAAAAACTAACTCAAATATTTTTATATACTGGTTGGTTTTCAAATAATGATGATACTTTTTTCCAATTTCCACACTTGTTTAATCCAATTGAGTTAAGGGACCCTCCAACTACCTCACTAATATATTGGAGTAAAAACAACTTTTATGATTTATGTGATATATCAAAATTGTATGTAACAAAACAAGACTGTGATTTTGATAGACCAACTCAAGAAACATATAATAAAATTAATCAAAAGAGAGTAAAATGAATATAACTATCGTAATGTATCATTATATTAGAGACTATTCTAACACAAAATATCCCAAAATAAAAGGATTAGATGTAAATGAATTTATTGAACAAATTCAGTATTTTAAAAAGTATTATAATTTTATATCTGGATATGATTTGATTGATTTTATAAAACACAATAAAGACTTACCTAATAACTCTCTATTGTTATCATTTGATGACGGCTATAAAGATCATTTTGATTATGTTTTTCCTATATTGAAAAAAGAAAGTATTTCAGGTTGTTTTTTTCCCATTGGTCAATGCATTGAAAAACATACAGTTTTAGATGTAAATAAGCTACATTTTATTTTAGCGTCTAGTTTCGATAAACAAGAAATAATAAAAAAAATTATGAACAGTGTTTGTGAATACAAATCTATTCACAATTTATTAGATTTTGATGACTATTATAAAGAATGGGCAAAACCAAATAGATTTGATACGGCAGATATAATTTTTATAAAAAGAATGTTGCAAAGAGTTTTACCGCAATTTATAAGAAGTGAAATAATTAACTATTTTTTTAGAAAATATATTACTACGGATGAAATATCTTTTTCTAATTATTTATATATGAGCAAAGAGGATATTAAATTATTGTATAATGAAGGTATGTTTTTTGGCAGTCATACATATGATCATTTATGGTTAGACTCATTATCTTATAAAGAGCAAGAGATACAAATAAAATATTCATTATCTTTTCTAAAATCTATATCAATATCAACGAATGATTGGATTATGTGTTACCCTTACGGAGGATATAATAATTTAACCATAGATATATTAAAAAAATATAATTGCATTGCGGGTTTTACAGTAAACCCCGATATAGCAGACTTAGGAAACAACAATTTTTTTACTTTGCCCAGATTAAACACAAATGATTTCCCAAAAATCAGGGATTCCCTTCCGAATATATGGACTAACAAAATCTTAGATAAAGTGAATAAATAATATGTTATCTTCTTTAATAAAGAAATATATTAATAAAGACTTATTAGATTTATTATTGCACTCTAAAAATTATATTTCTGCTGATTTGTTAGCTAAAGCAGGAGCTTTTTTAATTTTACCAATAATAACAAAACTTTTATCTCCGGCAGATTATGGTCTTTATGAAATATTTGTAACTACTTCTGTTATAATATCAATATTTTTTACATTAGGGATAAATAGCGCAATCACTACTTACTATTTTGACAATACGATTGGTAATTTTAAAGTATTTATTAGATCTAATCTATACGCCTTATTATTAGTCAATACAATTATATTAGGCATATCCATACTATTTTCATCGTCACTTTCAGTTTTTTTAAAGATTGATAAATCTATATTTTTTCTTTCAATCATAGCGGCTTTTTTAACTTCATATATTGAGATTTATCTTGGTTATTTACAAGCCATAAAAAATAGTAAAACATACTCAATAATTTCATCAAGTAAATTCCTATTTATTTTTATTATTGGAATACCATTTATTTTGTTATTGAAAAGCGAAAAATACAAAGGATTAATATACTCGGAAATATTTATACAGGTCGTTTTATTTATTATTTCAATATTATCATTATATAAAATATCTTCTCATGGATTTGTAATTAAATATATAAAAAAAGCATTCTTTTTTGGAATGCCTCTTTTGCCCCATATTTTATCAGGATATTTATTGGTTCAGTTTGATAAAATTATAATAAATCAATTAGTTGGAGAAACAGAAACCGGCTTATATTCAATCGCATATAGAATTGGTATGATAATGAGTATATTTGTAAGTGGAATTAACAAATCATGGGTGCCATTTTTCTTTGAAAAATTAAAAGAGAGTAATAAAGAAGCAATAGTCTCGCTATCAATAAAAACGACTAAACTTATTTCTTTAATTGGATCTATGTTACTTTTGTTTTCAAATGAAATTCTTATAGTAATGGCAGATAAACAATATCACTCCTCTTTAAATGTTATTCCTTACATAATATTAAGCTATATTTTCGTTTATTATTATACAATCTATGTAAATTACTCATTTTATTGGAAAAAAACTTTATATATTTCAATTATTACTTTCATCACAGCTTTATTTAATATAGCATTGAATTACTTAATAATCCCTAAAGTTGGTTATATAGGAGCGGCTCAGACAACTCTTCTTTGTTATATTTTTCTTTTTATAGCTAACTACGTTAATGTTAAATATATTATTAAGGATAAACTTTTTATTCCAATTTTTCCAATAATCAAATACATTATATTACCATTGATAAGTATGTTTGTTGTAATAATATTATATAAATTCATAAGTAATGTCTTTATTAATTTTTCATTAAAAATATTCTTAACGATACTTATTATTATTATTCTATATTGTAATGAAGTAAAACGTATAATATTTAAAAAATAGCTCTTATTTATTTGTATTCAAAAACCAGCGCCTTCTTTTTTTCTTCTACGATATTAAGTATTTGATTAATATTATTTTTTAGAAGGGCTTCCATATCTATATTATTCTTTACCGTATAACAAAAAACATTAAAATCAATGTTACACATATCCCATGTTTTTGAATAAATAGCTACAGGAAGACAATTATTAATTAATGAATCCAATAAAGCGGTAGAATGAAATGAAATTGATATTAAAATATTATTTTTAATCAAGCTATTATTAATATCATCACCTATATATTTATCAAATATTACATTTTCTGATATTAAAGCGTTATACCAATCGTCCGGATCGTTTGGATGCGGCCTTATAATTAGCTTCCAATCAGAATATTTTTTAAAAATATTAATATATTCTTTAATTTCGGATATTCTTGACTCTTTTGTATAATAATATCCAGACGGTATATATTCAAGAGCCCACAATGCCGTTTTCATCAATTTATTTGTAGTTATATTTTTATGATTTAATATTTTTTCTTTAGATACATAATAAGAATAATTTTCAATCTTTCCTAAATGTTTTTCAAAAAATTTCTTATCCCAAGGAGAGTAAAATATTATTTCATTAAATTTAATTGGTAAATAAAAATTATAAAGGATACCATGTTGAATGAAGCAGGATTGTAATAAATATTTTTTACATATATCTCTAACAGCAAAACCAATAGGGCCGTCTGTAAAATAAATTATTTTTTTAATATCAGAATCAGTTTTTATTATATCACTTAAAGTGTAATAATATTTAAAATAATGATATAATGATGCTATATAATTTAATGAACCATAAAAAAACAACTTATTTAACGCTTTTTTGATCTCTTTATCGGGAAATTTTGTGAAAAACAAATAACTAACATCTAAAATACCAAAAAAAAAGGTTTTAAAAACAATATATAGTGGAAATAAAAGAGAATTCATATTTTCATAAAATTTGATATTTCCTTTTTCATACTCTTTTAATACTTTAACATGAGATTTTGTAGATATGAGATACAATTTATTATCCATTTTAGATATTGATACGGTGCTTTTTGATTGTTTTTTAATTATAGTCTTGTTGTAAATAATTCTTTTTAATATACTAATTTTTTTTACAAGAGGCATGGTTTTGTTAATTTCAGAAAACAGTGGTTCCATAACATAATAAGTACTAAAGAATATTTTTATTCTTTCTTTTAGCGGTTTTATTGATTGATTAATTGATACTAAAATATTTTCTCTCGAATACAAAAAAACCTCTTTAAAAATTTAAATTAAATAATTTTTTAAATAATAAATATATTTCAACTAATTAATTTAAAATAATATATCTTTGCAAATTCTATACCTAGAAATTTAATTATTTCAAATTTATCAATCTTTAAATTATATTTATTAATATATTATCGATATCAGAATATGAATAATTATGCTTTTTGATCCCTTTTAAAAAAGCTCCTATCTTATAAAACCATCCCCAAAAACTCTTAGATATTATTGTAATAATAAATATTGAGTCAGGCTTTAAATACGAGGAAATTTTTGAAAATAATTCAGCCAATTCATTTTTTGATAAGTACTCAGTCATCCAAAAAGAAACAATATAATTGTATTTTTTCTCTAAAGGAATATATTTATCAATATCTAAGCAATTACAAGAATAAAATTCTACATTTGAAAGTTTAAACAGATGAGAATTGATATCAATACCGGTAATTTTATTATTATTTTCCAATAAAATCTTTGTGTATTTTCCTGTGCCAAATCCTAATTCTAAAACATCTGAGTTTTTAATATTTTCTTTCAAAAAATATTTTATTGTATTGTTACCATTTTTATATATTAAATCCATGATACTTTTATTTTCATAGGAATTATTAGTTACATTTTTATATCTTTGATAATTTTTCATAAGGCGCCTTATTTTTTGGCAATTGCCAAAATGTCTTTATCAAATATTTTAAGCGTTTTTCTACCATATAAATGACTTAAAATATATAGTAACCCTGAAATAATAAATGCTGAAAACTTTGCTATATAATTAAAAGGATTTAAGTAAAATATGTAAATATCTGTTCCGACTAATTTTATATCACTAAAATCACAAGCAAAAAGAAGTTCTCGAATACTAACTTCTGTAAAACCAATCTCATGAGTAAAGTCAATATACCGCCCACCCGATGCGGTTATTGGATTAGCCATATTTGGAGTTTTAATCAAAATTATTCCATCTTTTTTTAATGAATTATACATAAGTTGTATTACTTCAAATATTTCTTCTCTCTTCATATGTTCAATTACATCATTAAAAATTATTACATCAAATGTATCAATATTGTTTTGTAGATAATCGGCAAGAGGCGAATTAACAGCTTTAAATCCTTTTTGTATACAAAAATTTACAAGTTCTTCAGAAATATCGACTCCATTTACATCTTGATACCCCTCTTTTGTTAAAGCGGATAAAAAATGTCCCAATCCGCAACCAGCATCTAAAATTTTGACACTTTTATCTTTGGGTAAATATTTTAAATAGTTTCTTCTAAAATATCTTCTATGAACATCATAATCTTTATCTAATTTTAATCCTTCTCTATTTTTCCCAAAAATACTATCAATATATTTTGAATAAATTGCGCTACGATAATCTTTCATTTAATAATTCCTTTGAAAATTTTATAATTTTTTCAATATTTCTTAAAAACCTTTCCAGCATCCATTTATTTCGTATAAAAGGAGTCTTATTAATCATTATTTCCATACTATGAAACATCATAACTATAACATTGTTTTTATTTTTTTTCAATAATTTCTTAAGAATTCGTTTTTGTTCCCATACAAACATATGCGTTGGTCTTATCCAGTTATAAAATAACCAATTATTCGGTAAAAACTTTCCCAAGATTCCCAATCTTTTACCCATAATTGTTATTGGTACTTCAATAACTCCTATACTATCTTTTTCTTCTGATGGTTTATAAAAACTGTCATTTGATATCCAATAAGGTTTGAATGGCGCATTTGAATGATCGGGACCTCCCTGTTTTGACCAATTTATACCGGGAGTCGCAGAACTATCGTATTTGTATCCCAACTCTTTCAATATTTTTATTGTATCCAAGTCCGCCCCATATCTTGCCGCCCTGTACCAAATTGGTCTCGCTCCGAGCTTTTGTTCGATTAGTTCTGTGAGGTTTTTTAATTTTTCATATTCTATTTCATAAGAACAAGCGTAACAAGGGTACTCTGAAGAAGACTTTCCTGCAATATCTATCTTATCCGGATTGATTTCTTCCGAATGTAAATGAGCTCCAATTATAGCGCCTTTTATAATCTCATCTTTTAATACATTACAACTTTCGTTGTCTTCAAGAACCGCAGGAGA
>CAZUZI010000027.1:0-11482 GCA_964625015.1 uncultured Candidatus Saccharibacteria bacterium
CAATATTTCCATCATCATCTTCATCTTCACCAGAAATACATAATGCAGATGATAACGCAAATCTTTTTATATAAGATATTAAAGAACCTATTGTCTGTATATCATTCTTTGGAGGTTTAACTTTGAATTTAAATTTTATCCATTGTCCGCTAGAATGACTAAATAATGTTTCAACTCCTATTCCATCCACAGGAGTATATGGGGCTTGCATTACAGCAATTTCATTTATTGATAAAGGTAATCTTATTACATTTATAATATCAGATAAATTAGAATATTTACTTTTGAAGTAAGGATTTAAAGTGCTTTTTTTTGGATTTGTTATATCCATTTGTGCCTTTGATATTGCAGATGATATTTTATCTATATTTTCTGTATGTATAAATCCGTCAAAATCTATAGATAAATCTGTATATTTCACTAATTCTTCATTATTCAATAATTGCTTCATCTCCCTTCTTTAAATAATTCATAATAATAAATCTACAGAACGCCGATTTACTTAATCCTAATTTATCAGCTCCATCACATATAGAAATTAATTCTCTTTTAGAGAGATAAAGCTGAATTATTTCTAATCTTTTTTCTTTTTTCACTATTATTCCACCTCCTTATAATATTATTATAACATTTTTTATGCGTTCTGTCAATACTTTTATAATATTTTTTTTTTTTATAACGACGGAAGGCCGTAATTTAAACGGCCTATATTATATTATTTTAGATTACCTTTATTATCGTATAAGTTCCTAAATCCAATAAAAATAGGACTATGAATATCTACTTTCTTAGGGAGATGTATTTTATTTTTATAACAATTATTTTTATTATAATATATTTCTACTGTTTTATGTTTAAAAATATTTTTATTTGAATTATTATTAAATAAATAATTTAAAATATTATTAATAATATTATCTATATAAATAATTATATTTTGTATTATATTATATTTCATATATTATACCTCATTATAATTATTTTTAATTTTATTATATTCATTTTTTATTTCTTGAATCATATCATACCTACCACATGCATAACCATAATCATATCCAACTTTATATCTATTATTATATAATTTTCTATTATCATAGACTAATAATCCTATTATTATACCACATATAAAACTATATATAAACATTATCATTTTATTATAACTCCTCTTATTTAATATTTAATAAATCCTAAAACACCTTTAATATTTTTATTTTTATAATCTTTAATTTGAAGATCTGAATCTGGACTTATTGCTTTACCAAAAAACAACTTAGTTTTAAGTCCACATAAATTACTAACTATAGGCCATGAATTTCCTATTAACTTTTTTATTTCGTTAAATTGTAATGGTTTATGTTTTTTGTAAAATATTAAACTTCCTCCATGTCTTACAAAAGATGGAATTCCACCTATTAATCCTCCTGGTTTTTTAGTAAAAGCTATTCTTGCCTCTATACCAGAAGGAGGAATTTCTAAAATAGAATCACCATTAGAATTAAGTAGCATCACATGATGATTCGTAAAATTTATAAACTCCTCTCCATTATGTTTTATTTTATTAGGCATGTCTTAGCATCCTTTCTATATTTTTTTTTTACCAAAAATATTCATATTTTTTATTATGAATTTGTTTATATTTATGTTCCCATATCTTTTTATAGTATTTAGTTTTATTATTTAATATCATTAAATGAAAATCAAATATATATCCATAATTTAATCTATTTCCTTTCCTTATAGAATATAAATTACATCCATGATTAAAACATAATCTACATTCATTATTAAATAATAAATGAGATTTAATTATAAATTCATGTGAATTAAATAACATTTTATATCTCCTTTATTTTTTTAAAAAAAATTAATATTAAATTCGACGGAAACTAATAGAGAACAAATCCCTATTAGTATTTTTAAATTATTTAATAAATAATAAATTAACAAATATTAATATTAATACTATTACTAGCGGTATTCCAACTAATATTGTTAGTATGAATAACACACACGATATACCAACTATATTTACTAATATTTTCCATAAAAAAGATATTATTCTATCCATATATACTATCCCCATTCTATAAATACTGTATTATTTTATGGTTTTATTATATTTTTCATTATTATATATATCACCTCCATTATAATACAAACAATCTCTTGAACATACTTCATATTCTTTTTCTCCAATATACATTGGATATCCCTTTCCAATTATAAAATAATCGTGACAAAAGTCACATCTTCCAATTTGTTCTAATTCATACATAAATCCACATTTACATGTAAATGCATGAAGTCCATTACATGGAGTAACATTTATACATTTACACGTATTATTATAATCATATTCGTCTTTCATACTTATTATTTCTTCTTCTTCATATTCAAAATTAATATCATTATTAAATAATTCACTTTTATTAAATCCACAAAATTCACATATATCATTATCTATATCTTGTATAGATCCACAATACATACATTCATATTTATTACTAATAATATTATTATTAATATTTTTATCTAAATCAACTTCATTATTTTTAACAGATAATAAATGACATTCGCAATCAATTTTTGTATTCCCACAATCATTACACCATTCAGTGTAAATAATTGTATTTATACCATCTGGATACACTTTATAATTCATAGAATGAATAATTTTTAAATTATTTTTTTTCTCTTTTTTCTTTTCGTAATAATCTTTAGAATAATATGTTACTATCTTAGAACTGGAATTACTTAATATATTATTTTTATTTTCTTTTTTCCATTTTCTTTTACAAGAAACCATTTTATCTTTTATTTTTATTACTTTATTTGAACTTCCAGATACATTATAATATGTATTATAACAATCATTCGAACAAAAATTAATATATTTATTTAAAGTATCATCATACGTTCTTATTCCTTTATTATATATAAAGTCGGATTCACAATGTTCACACACATCAATTTCTACTGGATAATATGTATATCCACATTCACAGTAATAACTATCCTTTATATAATTAAATTCAACCAATTTACATTTACATGTTTTATTTTTTGAATTTCCATTATATTTTTTATGATTATTTTTATTTTTTAATCGCATATTATCATCCTTTCTTTTATAAAAATCATCTAAATTATATTTAGTAATTATAATTTTCTTTATTTTAATCACCATCCTTATTTTATTTTTAAAATACGGAATAGTTAACTACTATTAAATAGTTAACTATTTTATTAACTATCTATAATTTATTAATTTACCACATTTTTCACAAATATGATAATTAATTCTATTTATTAAATAATTAATTGTATTACAATGAGGACATGTGAATTTTATATACATAGCCATTATATATATACCCCCTTTAATGATTTTATAGTATTCATTAATGAACATAATTCATCTGTTGAAACATTATTTTTAGTTGAATTATTCCAATTTAAAAATTTTATTCCAGCAGAAGATATTTTTCCATTATATAATATAGTAACCTCACAATCATCAGATTGATTTATATCTTTTATTTTTTTATTGAAATTAATAGATTTTGATTTCTCTCCAAACATTATGGAAATTCCATATCCATTGATAAAATTAAATCTTATTCCACGTCTATTAATTTTTCTTCCATATAAATTAATAGAATCATGTATAAGTTCTATGTTATTATAATCTTTATTCATATTAACCTCCTTATTGTATAAGTATAGATGGATATAAATATCCGTCTACTGGAAATACATCTCTATGTAGAGATGTTTTAATTATTTTATTGTAGTTTTTTTCTTCTAATAATACCCATTCCTTTTTTCTTAAAAAAAGAGGCCATCTAAATAACATTCTTTTATCATCTCTATCGACCAAAAACCATTTCATATTATTTAATAATTCTTCTTTAGAATTATTTATTTTATTATTTCTTTTTAAACTAGTAACAGAAATCTGATCCATATAAATTTGGTCTAGTGACTGCTGTAACGAACTCGTTAATTTCATTTTCTTCTTTTTCTTCATTTTTTATTTCTTCTCCTTTTATTGTGGTAGTAGAAGATATATTATTACTATTAATTCCATAATTACTATTAAAATCTTTTTGTTGTTCTGTAGATGTAACATTATTATTTTTATTATAATTATATCCACAATATTCATCAAAACTACTATATGTTTTAATATCTTTATTATATCCATAATATCCATAATTTCCACTATATCCAAAAGTATCATACTTTATATTATTATTTTCATATGGATATAATATATATTGTCCTTTTTTAATCTTCTTTTCTTTTTTATCAGAAGAAAAATATCCAGTTGAAGTAAATATTTTAAAATCTCCATTATCAGTTTTTATAAAATCTACTTCTGAAAATCTATAATAATTAAATACCTTTACAAGATATGGATATTGAACTACTATAGTAGATCCACTATATCCTTCTATCTTAAATAATTCATCCAATAATATATCTATAGAAGCAGAAGTATAATACTTACGAAGATGTGAGGCTAGTATATTGGTATCACTTTTATATGCATGATATGGTGCATTTCTAAGTGTACCATTATGAGCTATAAAAGCATTAGCTTCTTTACCTAAAAAGAATGGATGATTATTTAATAACATAGTAGATCCTCTAGATGTTATTCTAGTATGAAATAACCAACCATTTGTCGTTTGATATTTTTTTGCTAATTTTATTAAATTAGTCATACTATTTTTACTTTTAATTAGCGTTGGCTTTCCATTATTTTTATTAAAAAAAGATACACCACATCCATCGGAATTATATTCAAAAGTTTCTTCTAGAAATTCTTGGATTTTCCATTCATTTAATACATTTTTTTGTTCTGGAATATAGGTTATATGACACATTTATATACATTCCTCCTTTTTTTAAAAAAAAATTAACAACAACATTCATATTCGTAGTTTCCACAACAGTTACATATATCTTCTTCATATCTATATTCATCACATGAACAATTATAAGTCGTTCTAAGACAACTATCACATATATTATCATAATATCTAATTATTTTTTCACTTTTTATATCCCACGAATCATATATATCAATTAATAATAAATCATTTATATTATTATTAATTAATAATTCTTTGTTAAATGAATCTAATAATGAAAATCCACTTCCGAATGAATCTTCATTTTCTTCCCACCATTTTATTATTGGTTTATATTTATTTTTAGATAATATATTATAAATCTTACTAAAATCCTTATTTCCAATTTCATTATATAATTCAATAAATAATTTATCAATTCCATTAGTAATAGCCTTGCTATATGATGAAAATAATTGTATATTGTTATAAAATAAATTATAAAGATATAGAAAATTTATAAACATATAAGAATTTATATATTTAAAAAATAAATCTTTATTAGACATAACTGAAGAAAATAGTCTAAATTCAAACCCTATAGAATCTGCATCAATTTTTTCTAAATTATATCTAGGAAAAATATTATTATTGTTAAAATATTTAATTCTTAGACTATTATTATAATTTCCATAGATATAATTATTTCTTCGTGATTCACCTAAATCACCTTCTATTTTATTTAAAATATAGATAGGAAATTTATTCTTAAAATAATTTTTATATTTATTTTTATCAAAATCTTCAATTAATATTTCATGTATAGATTTCATATTTATACTAAATGTAATATGTAATCCACAAGGCATGTTTTTGTCATAATCTTCACAACAATTATTATTAACTGCATATGGCGCAAATATAAGATCCATATCAGGTAATGAATCACTGTAACTATATAATATAGATCTTATATCTTTTTCTAGTTCTAATAGAGATTCTACTGGATTTGATCTTAACTCTACAGTATCGTATCTACCATCACATCCTAATTTATCATTAAAATCTAACCAATCATGTGCATAAGCACATGTTTTACCATAATTATTAGTTAAAAATCCTTCAGACTCAATTCCAAATTTAAGTCCAAGCATTTTTGATAAATTACTCATACTATACCTCCTTATGTTATTATTATAACATATTTTATATTAAAAATCAATAATAAATTAAATATAAAATACGTTAGACGGAAGTCGCTAATATTAGCGACTAATTTTATAATTTTAAATTGAATTTCTATTTCTAATAGGACTTCTACTATATGATAATGTATAATTACTATAATCTAATCTTAGGCTTCCAGGTCCAAAAAAATATTCTCTATTTAATCTACTAGGTAGTAGAAGATTCCAAACATTATCACTAGTAACATTTTGTTGTTCATTTTGCTGTATTATATTCTGAGAATGAAAAGTATTATTATGTTCGTTAATATTTCTATATGTATGATTACATATAGTACAATAACCACAATTACACTGTAATTCAGACATTGAAACAGAATAAGTACCACATTCTCTACATTCTATATATGGTATATTAGTAATATAATTTCTCCTTCTTGAATAAATATAAGTACTTCCGCAACAAGTATTACAACAATAACCATTGTAATCACCACAATTATTACAAAGATACATACCACAAGAAGGACACTTATGTAGTAATAAATTCCTAAATTGATCTCCACAATCTGGACATATTTCACATGTACAGTTGTATCCTATATGATCATTATATTCTCCACATAACTCACAAGTTACACATTGACAATTATTTTCACTACATCCACATCTATCACAATTATGGCAATTACAACAGGAATTAATACACCTATTGCAATCATTACATATCCTCTCAGAATGTCTATATCTACTCCCACATTCAATACATTCATAATTTCTACAATTACATAAATTTTTATTATCATTATTAATTCTTAAACATTTCTTACAATAATCATCTCTAAAAGTAGGAGTTATATTATAAAAATCAATCATAGATATATATTTAATATCACTTTTATTATATGAATATTTTGATTCTAAATTTGCAAAACTAATAAATAATTTTCTATTAGAATCAAAATATTTATCAAAATAATTTAATATCTCTATATTATCTCTATTATGAAAAAAATCACTTCTAAATAAAGTGATTATATTGTAATTTTTACTAATTATTTTATTTATATATAAATTTATTAATTGTAAAGTTAATTCACTTCCATTAAAAAAATGATTTATATAATATTTTTTCTTTTTATCCATATCTTTTACTGTAGAATAAATATAATTACTCCAAAATATGTAAGATAAAAACAAATAAGTATTTATATAATCCTCTAAAGTTTCATCTGCAATAGATGAAAAATTTCTAAATTCATATCCATTAAAACAATCACCGTTATCAAGTGATTTATATCTAAAAGATTGTGAATCATTATTTCCATAACCACAATTTCTTCTATATATACCAGGGTCTCCCTCTATTCTATTAAGAATTCTACTATTAAACATATTTAAAATAAACGGAAATAATATTCCTCCAGTATCATACGATGATTTAAACATTAAATGATTATAAATATTATTATAAAAATCATTAATAGAAATAGATATATGCAATCCACACGGACTTTGACCTCTATTATTAGATCCAGAACAATTTGGATTACTAAAATAAGGCCCACACATTATTTTAGATCCAGAAGGAATAAAATTATCTTTTACAGATAAAACCGTATTTTCTATATCTAATAATAATTTTTTAATAGATGTAAATGGTTTAGTAGCTAATTCCCATGTGTCGTGTCTGCCGTCTACGCCAAATCTCGATCCACTGGTATTATGTGGTATGAAATCTGATGCGTAAAAACAATCTAAATCCAAATCTAATTTAGAATTATCTTCTTTACAAATCATTCCTTCCAATTCAATCCCAAAATTAAATAATGGCCTACTTTCTACTCGTTTTTTTATTTCTCCTAACAATTAATCACCTTCTTTCCATTATATAACCATTAAGTATAAATTTAAGTCTTAAAAATTCATTAGATGTCATATTTGAAATGACATTTGATACATTACTATTATAGATATTATTTAAAATAATAAATTCATAAAGTTCTATTATCATTTTTTTAATATTTTTTATTACAATATTTTCACTATTACCTATAGAATTGATATTAAAATCACTAATAGAAGCCATAAAATTTTTAGAAATATTAAAATATTGATAAATATCTACCTTTATAGGATTTTTTAAAAAATATTTATTATTTTCTAAATCATTTATATATAGAGAATATTTATTAATATTAATCACCTTCCTTTACTATAAAATTACACATATATACAGACGGTGCTACGCACTAAAGCGTAGCTTATTTTTAAATATTAAATTATTTTAATAGTTCTTACTTTTTTCCATTCACAATTACATCTTTCATATGCCTTTTTTATGGTTGAAGATTTTTTATCGCAATTATAACACTTAATCCAATAAAAGTCATCTCCATCTTTCGTGCCTAAAGTATAACTAAAATGAGATCCACAAGTTCTACATAATACTCCAGTATATGAAGATCTGTCATAATCTCCTATTTTAAGTTGACATGTATTACATTCTGGACAAAGGTGATAATTGTATTTTTCTATATTATAAAACCTACTATTACAATCATCGCACTTTACGCAAGTACATTCTTCACTAATTTCATCATTATACTTATTGCAATAATTACATTTTTTACATATACAATTATCATGATTTTGATTGCAACGATCACATTTTAATTCTTCTAGCGCAGAGGATACTAGAAGTTTTTTATTAAAGCTTGAATTACAATTACACGAACGATAATTGTTCGGCGAATTTTTGCTGAAAATAGCATGGCAACTATAACACCATTTATATGAATTATTATATGGTATATCTTTTGAAATATTATATGCCTTAAAAACTCCTACCTTAAAATCATCTTCCTTTAATCCACCATTATTATAAATAGTGGAAATATATTTAAATGCTTTATTTAAATCTAAGCCCAATATATTTTTCGAATACTTATTTATATATTTAGATGAAGTAAAGCATTTTATAACTTCATTACTAAAAAATTCTTTAGAGTAAGGAAGAAATGATAATTTTCTATATAAATTATTATAACTTATAATAAGATTGTCATTTAAATATGGTTTTAATAATTCATGTTTTTCTGATAATACAGTTTCTCCTACTACATAGGATAAAAATGTATTTAAATATATACCCAAATATGACTTTTGAAGTTCAGGTATTGATGCACACGCTCCAAACATCCTGAACTCAATAGCTTTTATATGACTTTGTAATCTAAACGCACCTCCTTTCCTACCATAACCAGTTTTTTGTCTTTCATCTGAAAGATTTCCTTCTATTTTTGTTATGGCATTTTCTGGAAATAATTTTAATATTAATCTATTTAATCCTTTTATGGAATATTCGTAAGAATCGTCGTTATTGTAAAATAATAAATTATACAATGAATTTTTATTTTCATTTAAAGAAGTAGTTACATGCATACCACATGGAAATGTATATTCACTATTATTTCCACTTTTTACTATTCTAAATCTTTTAGAAGTAAAAAAAGGAATCGATACTATATCGCATCCTTCTGGAATAAGTCTTTTCCCTTCAGAATAATATTTTATTAGTGATTTTTCCAGATCATTATAATTAAATACTGGATCGGTCGCGGTTTCTTGTGTATTACTTGATCCATCACATCCAAATCTAGCACCACTAGAATTAGTGGTGAAGTTGTTGGCATTAAACATATATGGTAATTTTTCATTTGCCACTATAATACCTTCCTGTTCGATACCAAATTTTAATAATGGTTTTAAATTACTAAAATCCATAAAAAAATCCTCCTTATATTTTTAATTTTTAAAAGAATAGCAATAAAAAAAAGTAGTTTCTTCATTAAAAAAATCTTTTTCAGTTCCATATAACCATATAGGTTTTTCGTTCTTCCATATTATAATAAAATGTTTGTAATTTCTATTAATTTCAACTAAATTAAAAATTACAGACTTATTTAGATTTCTAATTAAATTAATATCATTTGATATTATATCGATAAAATATCCTTTTTCTTTAGGAAATTTTTCTTTTAATTTAGAAAAGGACATATATTCTATATTATTATATAATATATACTTGTAAGCATCTAACTGTTTTAAATTCTTTTCTTTATTATTTTTTATTTTACAATTGCAAAATGCACATTTATTATCACATTTACAATTGCAATTATTATTACACATTTATAAAACCTCCATTTCTTTTAATATTTTTACTATAATAGCACAACATAAAAGTCCTAATATTAGGATTTCTGGTTCATATCCCATTAATTTATCACCTCCTATCTTAGCTAATTTAGACGGAATAAGTAGATAATTATTACTTATCTACTTATTGATAGTATTATTATCCAATTAATAAATAATATTTTTTACCATTAATTTCCTTTCTTTTAACTTTTCCTCTTTTACCCCATGTTTCAAAATTATATTTAATTTTATTAAAAATTTTTAATGGAATATCTTTATATAACATTCCTTTTGAAGAAATTTTATTATCATTAGTAATATGCATTTCTCCATCATATTCTTTTTTATTTTTAATTCCAGTTATATAATTTCCCCAACATGGTTCTATTTCTTTTATATCAGAAATAATAATACCTGGAACTTCTATTTCTTCATGCTTCATAAAATATAAAAGTCTAGATAATTGAAGATTTATTCCAAGTCCTCTATATCCATAGAAAAATTGAATAATATCATATGTTTTATTAGATTCTGGTTTTGGTTTTAAATTAACTTCAGTTAATTTTGTTTTTTCTTTATTTAAAACATCAACACAGCTTTTTTTATAAGAAAAAATATATTCATTTGGATAATTATCACTATCCTTAATTCTTCTTATAAAAAAATGAAAATGACGTTTATTACCATTTGGAGTAAATAATCTTTCATTTTTATAACATTCAACTATTTTATCTTCATTATCTGAAATAATTTTTCCAAATTCTCCAGTAACAATTTGATCCGATGCATATTTATTACAAGTAAACATATTAAATTGTAATATACTTCCATTACTAGTAATAATTACAGTTAAAAAACCATTGGTAGAATGATAGTTATTAGAGATAATTTTTATATTATCTCCTATTTGATATTCTTTGGTTGTGAATTTGTTTATATTCATATATTACCTCCTGGCTATTGTGATAAAAATGCGCATATGCGCTGACGGAACTATATATACCAAAATTATTTTAATGATATATATAGTATTATTAATAACTACTTACATTTTATTTTTAGTTCTGTTTCTGTTATATAACCTTTATTTTTTAAACCATCATTATCAATAAAAGTTATATATTTTAATTTACAATATCCATTTGATTTTATATTTTTTATAATATTATATGGAATATTTCTATATAATTTATATTCTACTTCATTAATAATGATTTTTTCACCTTTAAATTC
>CAZUZI010000027.1:11492-12641 GCA_964625015.1 uncultured Candidatus Saccharibacteria bacterium
CTTTATAACTAATAAAATTACAGTATTTAACTGTATTTAAATTTCTACGAAGATTTACATTTGGAAATTTTTTTCTACCCCAAAACATATACTTTGAATATTTTTTATATTCAAATAAATATGCATTAGGATAATTTTTATCATCTTTTATTCTTTTTATTAATAACCCAAAATTATATCTATATGTATCAAAATTAAATAATAATTTATAATTTTTTATAATTTTTTCTTCCTGTAAGGAAATAATTGAAGATATTTTTTCTTCGTTTATTATTACTTTATTAAAATTTCTACCATTTAATAAATTAAATACATATAATTTATTATCCATATCATAAATTAATAAATCTATAATTTGTGCATGATTTCCAGTAGAATATTCACATTTTACATGAATATTATCTGATAATTTTGTTATATTATTTTTATTTATTAAATCATAATATTTTTCTTTATTATTCATTTTATTTCTCCTAATCCATATACATATCCACTGCCATCGCCAATTGGCGAATATAGTGTATTATCTCCAGTTTCATAACTGTTGTCATTTTTCTTAACACAATAGACTTCACCGTTAGAACCTATAAATCCTCCATTAGAATGTATTCCTGGAGTTATTACTTTACCATTAATGTCAAATATAATAGATCTGTTCATATTATCACTCCTTTATTAAATTAAACCAAATATTCTCTTAATATTTCCCATATTTCAATGAAATTAGAAATAAATTCTTCTGAAAAATTTTCATTATTCAGTTTATGTTTTATTTTTTCTTCTGCCATAGGATACCACCATCCAGGATAATTTTCTTCATCCCATGATGTTAAATTGAATAATGAAACAATTTTATCAAAATATTCATTTACTTCTTTAGTAGATATTCCAGCAGTATAAAAACATATTCCTTTATCTAATAAAATATTTTTTAAATATTTACCATAGAAAATTTTTAATAATTTATTATTATTATTCTCATATTTATTATAAATATCATATAAATATGATTTTTTGTTGTGTACCTTACTTCTTTTTAAAAAATTTTTATCTAAAAAATATTTATTCATTTTATTATAAATATTTTCTATATCATTATGTTTAATACGTGTTGTATATTGAATATCAACATAATAATTATCATATAAA
>CAZUZI010000028.1:0-11702 GCA_964625015.1 uncultured Candidatus Saccharibacteria bacterium
GACCCATACCATCCTGGTGACACTTGAGTAATTGGTCCATTAGTTCCAGTACCAACCCATCCTTCTACACCGGATTCCAAATCATACTGATTTTGTGTCAGCAGGTTATACGACATGTAATGTAAGGAATAAGGCTGTGTTAGCATTGAAACATCAGCACCATCACCTAAACCATTGTTGATAATGTCATCATGAAATACTGAGGTTTTTTTACTAAATCCAATGTCATCATATTCATGTTTAACCCAAATATGAGGCTTACCCGCCCTGATATGCCAATAAGTCCGGTCAAGTTGCAGGACAAACCACCAGGGTGTGACCATCCACGGCCTTATCAAACTAATATTCCGAGGTAAAGTGAACTCGTTTAACTCCTCATAGCTTAATCCATTCCAATAATTGAATTTCACACTATTCTGGGTTGTTACTAATTTAATAAGGCTGTTGCTGACATAAAACTTGGAAGGGTCCAATTCCACATCATTAAAAGTAACCTGTCTATACACATTGTCAGTGTAATTCCCATTCCATGCTTTAACAGTGCCTTTATAGAAATCAGCGGGGTTGATTTGGTAATTCAATGGATCTAATATGTCCTGGAAACACTGAATATTCCCCTCCTCACCGGCCCGGGTAAAAGTGGGTGTCATGTTACAAACAGCCCCGGGAGGTGCCACTACAATGTTTGGCTGATTTGCCTCTCCCTCGGTGGATATTTTGAAATTCCCGGATTTCATTCTGGCAGATGATGTCACCGCATTGCTGAAAATCTTCATAAAGAAAGGATCATCCCATACATGGCCTGTTTGGGCTTTTCCCCATAATGGTTCTCCGAAACTGGTTCCACCTGTCTTATCCACATATATCTCCATTTCACCGTTAGGATAATATTTAACTCTGAAATTAGGGTTTGATTCAGTGGTTACATTTAAGGTGGTTAATGGGATAAGCCATGCCACGGAACCATTTTTAGACCGTGAAACTCCCATTTTAAGCGTTCCAGATGAGTATTGCAATACTATCCTGATATAATTAGATGTGCTACTGTTAGTTACAAAGCCAATATTATCAGGATTATAAGGGAGAATAAAAAAGGCTAAATGACAATTACTCCCACTAATATATTCCATGTCAAATTCTAAAGTCCAAGGGGGTGTATAGGTTGTTAGGTTTCTCAGGATTAACCGTCCCCATCCACCATAACCCGGGCTTCCTGTTTTAGTGCCAGTGAAATTCAGTTTACCACCGGAAACTGAAACACTGCCAGGGCTCATGTAATAAGCTAAAAAGGTTTCCCAGGTATCTGTATAATTACTTGTGTAATCATTTTCATGCAATAAGATTTCTTCAAGGTCCTCATAACCTGATTTAATGGTACTTCCATCCTCTCCACCCTTACTATACAGGAGAGTTAAATACTCATTCAGGTTTCGACTGATCATCTCAGCCGGGATCTTCACCAAAGAGAGAATAGGGCTTTTAACCTCCTCCTCAGGATCACCCAATTTATAGAATCCAACATGAGGACTACCCTCATTGATTTTAAGATTCTCACTCGTATTAATCGGGAGAACACCCCACCGAGTATTCAAACCTTTAACAATCCTGGTTGGATTGTAACTATTCTTAACCGCCTCCTCTGCAAGACCGAGTAATTGTTTCGCAATGATAGGATGGCAGGGTATGTTAATTGCTTCACTACCATCACCCTTAATCTCATCACCCTCCCGTACATGAGGATGTTCAAGTTTTATCGGACCAATATAGTTTGCCATCTTATCCTCCTAACCTGTACCTATTCCTTTTCTTAGCCCTCTTATCCAGAGCCTGATTAACCATTCTCTCTGTTCTTTTATCTAAATCCTCAACACCATACACTTCACCCAGGAATTGAACTATAATCGTATCACCACTCTCAGGTCCTCTTGGTCGTGGCCCCTGTGGTGGTGGATTATAAGTACCTTCCAATGCCCTCCTCGTGGGATCATAATTCCTGTTACCAATTTTCGCCCAGACATGAGTCATTCCATCATAGTGTCCCCACACCATCTGTGCGGGTAATCCCCAAAGGTCATTGGCTATTCCCATCACACCAAGTGTCATGTCGAAACAGTTACCCGCATTGGTCAGAGCCTCATAAGGACTAACACGGTGTCCACCATAACCCATATACTCCAGGCCAGGGCCAATGTCAGTCATGAATTCATGGAAATCCTGAGGTGGTCCACTGGGTGGACTCCATGTTCCCCTGATGAGTTTGGCAGCCATATCAAAGGGCCTATTTCCAACTACACTCCATGTGTGAGGAGTAGAACCCCAAAATCCGTTCTGCATACCTGCATTGAGGCCGAATCTTTGCCTGGCTTCGGCAACGAGGAACTGTGCTCCATCATAACAGTTACATAATCCGCTATCCCATACCTGTTGATTGGTTTTCTGATCACCGAAATAGAATTGATATGCAAGATGATCAGATATTCCATCAGCAATATTGTTAAAAGCACTTACACCCTGGAATCTTCTCGCCATAGCACTCCTAATGTACCCTTCACCAACACCAGACTTACGACTCATAGTATTAGCAATGGCATCATTTATCGGACCTCGTGGTGCGGTCGTATACTGCATTGCCCTTCCAACACTATTAGCAGCCGAACTTACACTTGGACCCATAGGCCATCGGAATCCTGGAATCTTATTCGTAATAGCATTTAAAATCTGCCCAGCACCCGGTATTTTCCATGCGAGTTTACTGATTTTTTGCCAGGTCTGAGATAATAACTGACTAACACCCGGGATTCTCCAGATTAAACTACTTATCTTCCGCCAGGTTTGAGATAATAACTGACTGGCAGATGGGATTCTCCAATTCAGTTTTGGTATTTTACTCTGAACGAATCCTATTACCTGACCAATACTCGGAATTCTCCAATTCAGTCTTGGTATAACGCTTTTAATCTTATCAGTGATGGTTTTAAGTATCTGACCAGGATTAGGCCATGAAAACTTAGGAATATCCATCTTGGGCATTAAATTGCCAAAATCAGGAAGTTTAAAATCTGGTAACTTGAAGTCAAGTATTCCACCCTCACCGAATATTCCGCTGAAATCACCACTGGCGATCTTCTGTATAATATCCCAGAGGTCCTGTAATGGTTTGAGAACAGGGTCCACATAACTTTTAAGTGCATTAAATACTCTGCCACCCCAATTCCATAACTCTTTCAAAGCCGGGATAAGGCCGGGACTACACCCTACTATCCAACAATAAACCTTCCGTAAAGTGTCTATGAATCCTCCACCAATCGTTGAAGGGTCATTCCAGTAATTCATGAAATCTTCCCAAGCACCACTTAAACCACTGACAAGGTCATTCCATCCTCCCTGGAACCATTTTATTGTGTTATCATAAGCACCCTTCCACCAGTCTGTTGTATCCATCCACCAGGACTGGATAGATGCGTGCATCTCCATTAATCCGACATCAGCCTGGTTGAATGCCCTCTCCAAACCGAACCAGATAATACCTCCCCAATCTTGTTTTTTTATGGCGTCATGGAAGTTTTGATTACTAACCACAAACTCATCATATTGGGTGGTGTACTCATCATAATACTTCTTGTTATCCTTCCAGAACTTACTGTAATTGTCTGTACCCTCTTCTATCCGTTTAAGAGTACCCGCATACCTGAATTTAATACCATCAATCTTGTTATAATAATCCATCTCCAATTTAAGAGCCTGTTCCTCCTCTGGTGAGAAAACAGTTTCCACAGGTCTGCCAGTTGTTTCACTCTTATACTTAGCAATGCTTGTTTCCGCAGCACCACTACGCTGTTCATGCAGTTCCTGTATCCCCTTCTGAACTTGTCTTGCCTCTTTATACTTATTCTCAGCCTCAGTCGCACCCTCAGTCGTTAACCTTAAATTTTCCCTGGCATCAGCAATCTCTTTATCAATCTGTACAGTATCCTTACCCGCTGCAATATTCTCTCGTCTTTTCTTCTCTAATTCACCAATCCGGTTCTTGTAATAGTCAATATTCTTCGTGTAAGCAGTCATCTGCTGGTTATGCTCCGCTTCAACCTCCTTCCACTTGGCGGTGTGGCTCGAAGTCTGACCTATCAAATAGGCTACACCAACCAGGGCTGCTGCCTCCGCTGCTAAACCTAACCCTACTTTTGCAACGCTTTTACCCAGGCCAGACATGGTTGTGGTGGCTTGTGTCCCAGCTGTGGTCATATCCAGGATTTTCTCAACAAGTTTAGAAGCCATGCCATAGGCTGATTTAAGTGGTGAATACAGGAGGGCGAATATACCACCTAATGAGGCTGCACCCGCAGCTACTAACATTATCGTTGAGGAAAGTCCACCAGTGGATTCATCAATGGCGAGTATGGTTTCAAGGAATTGTGTTATACCTGGTAATAGTTTACTTCCGAGTTCTGTCGCTGCTAACTGAAATTTACCTTTAACCTCTTCAAGTTTACTGCTTGATAACTCGGTTAATGGAATCTGCTTATAACCCTCAGCAGTCAAAGCCTCATTTACTGCAAGAATACGATCCTCTATGCTTTCCTTACCCTCTAATGTTTTTATCTGGTTTTTGAGTAACCCATCCCTTTGCATTAAACCTACATTGCCTGTGAGAATGTAATCCTTGATTTCACGCTGATATTCCTGGACAAATCCACCCATAACCTCCTTGGATATAGTAGTGTAATATGCAGTTACATCACCAAGAAGTTCTAATTCTTTGACTGTCAGGCTGGATTCTTTAGCCAATGCTCCGGTGAGGAGGGCATTCATGAAAGTGTCATCACCAGGGACCTCTGAAACAATCCTTGCGATTATCTCCTGATATTTCTTAGCCTCATTTGCAGTCATCACTGTCTGGAGATATACATTGTTAAACTGTCGCTGTGTTGCTCCGCCCCATGACATACTTGCTAATTCCATTAAGCCGAATCCACCAGCAACCATGCCGATAAGACCTTCGAGGGTGTCCATTCCATCAAGCACACCGCCTATCTTGCTCCCGATACTGCTAATAGCACTTCCACCAGCACTCCCTAATCCTTTGAGGCTGCTCACCGCTGACCTTGCACCCTGGCTGATTCCATCCTTGATATTGTGTGCGGTTTCCCTGACTGATGCTTTAAGACCTGATAAGGAACTTACACCACTCTTACCCATACTCTTCAGGCTGTTTTCACCTTTCCTGGCACTGCTGGATACATCATTACCCATCTTACTGGCACTTTTACCTATATTGCTCAGGCTTGAATCGGCTGATCCTGCACCTTTTTTAATGGCGTCCATACCGGCCTTAACACTGTTGCCAGCATCACCCATCATCTTACTGAGGTTGCTTTTACCGTCAAGGATTAACTCTATCTTATATGTTCCCATGTGCACAGCCCTCTAAATACATTGTCATAGTTTTTTAACATTCTCCTGAAAATCAGGGTCATTGAAGCGTTGGATTGATTCACCCGGTGTCCATACAGGCTCATCAGGATCAGCATCCACCAGTACATCTGGCTGATCCTGTTCATCTTTAGGTTTTCCGAATATGGCACTCATTTTTATCTCGAAGGTTTTCCAGAAATGAAGCCACTCGTATTTCATTATCATACTGTGGTATTGGTCATCTTCTTCCTCGAACTCCTCCCGTGATAAGCCACGGAAGTGTTCAGCCTCCCAATACTCGTATCCTAATCCGTATTCTTCATCTGAAAATCCTCAGTATCCACATCCTCTTCGGTGTTTCCAAGCATCCTGGCTCTGGCTATGATCGCCTTTTTACCAGCCTGTTCAAGGGCATCAATATCTTCATCACTGTATCCTCTAGCCTTGTATTTCCGGCGTTCAATGGCATCCTGGATAACTTCAAGGTCCTGAACATCAAGATACTCTAATTCTTCCTTCTTTATTGGTTTTACAATCTGTTTAACCAGTTTACCGGCTTCTCGTATCCACTCCTCGCTTAATTCTTCGTACTCCTTGAAATCAACCATGTTGCTGTTCATGTAGGATTCCTTTTTCAGGAGATAGGTGATTTTATTACTTATCCGCTTAGTGGTTTTGGATAATTCACGGTCTTTTCCCAAGAAATGGATTACGGTTTTCCTGTTACTGTCTAAAACTTTCATATCGTTCTGATTAGTCATGCTTAAATTCCCCTCTGACAATTTTATATAAAAATAGGGTAAAAAAAGAAAAGAAAAAAATTTCTGAACTGTTTCCAAAATGGAAACAGTTGGCTTAAACTATGCTTACTAATTCACTGACTACTTCACCGGTTAGGATGCAATCAGTACCCAATCCATTATCCACACCATCATAGTACCTGGCTGCGAAGTCAATGTCATAGAGTATTGTCTTATCACTGTTCTTATCCCTCGCACATTTACTCATGTTCACTAATGGCATTTTGAAGTCCATCAGATATTTATATGTGTCATGGATTGTTGGTCCAGTGCAGATTAACTCTAACTCCTTCTCAGCAATCACAGTATCCAGGCTGGTTCCACTTGAACTGCCTGACAGGTACTCCATCAAGTAGGCTTTAGTTTCGTATGGGAATTGTAATGATCCGGTTACAGCCCAATCCGTTGGTGTGATTATGTTAGGTATTAATGCGGTTTTAGGATCACCACTCGCACCGGTTAGTTTATCCGTGCTCCTCTCAATCTTCAGGGCAGCCTTAGTAACATCAGTCTTTAAGGTTTGATCTATCTTACAAGTGAAGTTACCCCATGTGAAGATGGGTGCTGTGCTGTAAGTCCTTGTAGGTGCTGATTTACTGGCATCATAACCAGCACACTCCCAGGTTGGTTTCAGGGTGATTGGTCCTGGTCCATCATAACCTATTTCTAATGATTTGAGAACCGCTCCTGTATAAGCCTCTACATCTGGTGCTGCTAAGCCAGGAGCCCAGTGTGTTAAACTTGCACTGAGAATTGAATCCCAATCCTGAGTAAATGTATGTTTATAACTTGGTCCTGTGCCGTTAATCACTGATGTGGCGTCACCGAAGATTAGTTTAAGCAGTGGTTCGAGTCCTTCTTCTGGCCATGCAGGTAGATTCATATCTCCACCAACCTCAGCATCCTTACGATACATAAGTTTACTGCCAGGCACTCCATCACAAATATCCAAGTCCTCATCATTCGGGGTGACATCCACTCCGAAATCAGTGTACCTTATATAGGTGGTGGGGGCCTTGTAAGTGTTATAGGTGTCCTCAATAGCCATACCCAGGGCATAACTCTTCTTACTCCTTCTAACCATTATCCTTTCCCTCCTTTAACTCGTTTATATAATCCTCGCTCTAACTCCTTAGCCTTCGATTCAGGCACTTCAAATTCACCATTCACTGGCACTTTCCCTACTCCTGGAATATGCTGAGGACTGGGTGCTATGCTCTTCATACGAATCAAGCCTGAATCCTTCTTAACTTCTCGTTTCTCCTTTTTAGGCAATATTATCACCTCTGAATTGTTATTTTTCTTATTCTAGTCATGGGTTGTCATGAAAATAATCCGTGCACCGCTAATCATTCGGCTGGTTGTCTTCATCACCTCATCATAAATCACTGATGGCTTAGCCCAGGAAGCCTCTATGCAGGAATTGTTGAAAGTCATGTCCTTAATTATCTCATCCTTGAGGAGTGGAACTATCCTGTAAACTTCAAGTGTGGCTTTGCTGATAGGTCCACTTACATAGAGTGTTAAATGCCAGGGTACTGTGAAAGGAGTGTCTGGAGGGTTAGGCCCGGCGTAGTCAAGATGGCCCTCCTCAGTCACGGCTCTTATGCTTAACACCTTTCCGGGTGGCATCTGATCCGTGTCATAATCACCAATCACCACATTGTCAAGGACCTTTTCTGTTATATCCTTTCCTTTATCATCCTGGCCAACAGTTTCTTTTAAGGCTACCATTCGGCTTTTAATGTTCTCTGCGGTTGTTTTAACAGTCATGTATATCACAATTCTTCAAGCCATTTACCCATTTCCATAGCCTGTCTTTGCACTTTGGGTTCTGCTGTTCGGACTCCCTTCTTCATAGTGTCACGGCCACTGAATGGTCCTGCACTCTTCCTGAATATGTGCTTACCCTTCACGCAGAAATGGAGAGCCTTGGCTTTCTTAACATGGACACTGCCACGGCCTTTTTCAAACCATTTGAACCAGGGTGCGGTGTGTGTGTCAGCATAAACCTCACCACCCTGACTGGTGGGTCGTTTGCGGATGGCTGACTTGGTTGTTCCACCCTTACCTTCTCCAGGGCAATGCTGACCCCTGGGGATATGGAACTGCCATTCAGTCTGAATAGTTCCAAGCATTTTGTCAGTTCTTTTAATGAACTCCGTTGGCATCTTAGAGGCTTTTTGGATCAGTCTATCCGGTAATTCTCCATCACCGACTGTAATGAATAACTCCGTTGACATTTTATACCATCACCATCTCCTGGTCCTCCTCACAAGGTCATAATACTTTTTACTCCCACGGAATGGTCGGTATTTACTAGTATTCCGTCGGTTGTATCCTCCTGTGGGAATTCCGGCTTTATTTTCATTAAGCCATCCATTGATAATCTTGTAAGCCTTGTTCTCCCAGGATACTGCTGTGGGGCTTCTGTCACTGCCGTGTGGTGTGATCCCATCCAGGTATTCGGCCTGAGCCAGGAGTGTCGCTGCCTTTTTAATACTATCTGGAGTGGTTGAGGGTATTGTGGCTTCGACTAACTCAGCATCCACTAACTCATCCGCTGTGGTGATAGCATCATTCAATAAATCCGAGTCGATAGTGGTGACAACATCCAATTTTTCTATCTTCCGTGTAACCTCACCAGAATCAGCATAACTCACTTTTAACTCCTCCAAAAAAAAATTATGTGAATATCCCATAAAAAAAAAGGGAAATATGGGATAATAATTCAAATGTATATTTCACCTTTATGCTGGTGTGTAAATTACTTTAACAAAGCCTCCAGGCCAAGCCTGACCACTTGCAGCGACAGTCTTTTTCAAACTCAGAACACGGCCAGCAGATACTGACTTGTTAGTGGTTACTAGATCTTCACCCACCATTCCATCAATGGTATTGGTGCCGTTCACGGCTAAAAGTCCAAGACTGGTTGTTCCAGTCCCATCAGCACCTTTATCCTGAACATCCAGAGTCATATAGTTATTGGCCTGACCAATGTCACTATCAGGGACTACTATAACCGCAGTCACCACACAATCAGATGGTGCTTTGAATATAGCCATCTCAAAGGTGTCATCGGCTGCACAATCCTCTGGAATGTAAACTGTACTTCCCTCAACACCGCTAAGCCTACTGTCCAAACCTGCTAACTCTTCATGTACCATTTTGGCCAGAGTAGGACTCCATCGACTGTGATCCATTAATTGAGGGGTTGTATAATTGAGTGTCATAAACTTATCATTCCTCCTCTAAAATAGTAAAAGATGGAAATATGGGGAAATCGAATCCCCCCACCCATCCATCTAATACATCCTTTTCTTTTTTATAATCCTGTCTGTGCCATTAAGGCATTAGGTTCGAGCACGGCTATGGTGTATTTGGCAGCCATGAATATCTTAGTTATGTCAGGAATCTCATCAGCTACCCTCTTAACCTTAACATTGATAATAGGAGCATATCCTTCCATTCCCTTAGTCACTTTAGGATTATATGCTCCTTCCTCAATACCGTAGGCTACAACTGCTGGTGGATTGGTAATGTCGAATCCTATTGCAGTTCCATGAGTGGCCATACTGCCTGAATAGGCATGGGTGATTCCAAGCCAATTAAATGAATCCTCTATGTATCCACTGGCACTTCCTTCCTGATTCCTGATGAATTTCTGGAGTTCGGTGTGGTTAGTGCTGTCATAGAATAAACCGGTCAGGGTGTCAGGAAGACTTTCATCCCTAAAGGCAGCCTTCATGTCGATCAGGTCCATGTCAACCTCGTTACTTGTATCCCAAGTAGTGTCAATTGTGGCTGTATCTGCACTGGCCTTAGCAATGCACTTAGCATGAGCATCATATTCCAATGCCCGGCCTATACCATAAGCCATTCTTTTAAGGAAGTATTCCACACTGTAAGGTCGTTTCTTAATCTTGTTGGTTTCCACTTCATAAGTGTACCCACTCATCAGGAGTGGCTGTGCATTGGGTGTCATTCCTGACATCCTGACAATGTCAAGTTTACCACCCAATGCTCTGGGCACGGGAGTGGACATAATCTTAGATGCTATGTCCTCCTCCGCTGTTTTGTCAATGGTGTCGAAGATGAACTCCTCAGCATCACCACTATTGTGCATATCAAGGTATGGTACTAATCTCAGGTTTTTAACCACATGTTCGGTTACAAGTCCCTGAACATCATTCCTGTTGAATAATGAAAAGTTATCTGGTGAATCTACCATTCTTAATCACTCTCCTATTCTTTTATTATTATTATTTTTATCCTGCATCTGCTTCAACTACGGGTCTGCCCACTACAAAGGCAAGTATACTCACACCACTGGAAGCACCCGCACTTTCCAGGGCAATGACATTAGTTGGCTGTGATCCAGAGTCTTCTTCTTTATCAAATCCGTTCTTATTAGTGGTGTCAATTGCAAGGTAGGTTCCAGGAGTTATAGCCTGATTGGCTGCGTCCAATTTAACTTTATGGACATTACCTCCCATGAGGACAATGTTACCCCTGGCCCTGGTGTAATTTCCACTGGTTGCATTGGCAGCGGGGTTCTCATAGATCGGTTCGCCATCCACATATCCGATGGTAATTCCGGCTGCGGATTTCTGAACAGTTCTATCTGCACCGGTGTATATCTGGACCAGGTCACCATCATTTACCTGTGCAGCGTAACTACCACCACGGGTAATACCGTTATCTCCTCTGAAATTATCATTACGGGTGAAGTTACCCTCTTCAATGAACATAGCAAATCCTTCACCTTCCCTGGCAACTAAGTGCATATATTCTGACATAAAATATCACCTCATCATTTTCATATTATTATTTTTATGCGGTTTTGTATCCGGCTTCTCTCCTCTTCTTGTAGGTTTCATAGGTGTAGGTGTCATCCTGTTCAGGAGTATGGGCTGACTTCTGCTCTGGCTCCCATAACTTAACATTATAACCGGCTAACAGTTTTTTGAACCCATCCTCATGCATGGATAAACCTGCTTCGAGGAGGCCGTCTTTCATTGCAGGGGTGACTACTCCTGCCTTGATCTTGGCATCGATCATACTCCCTACTTTGGCCTTACTTGCCTCTAATTTGAGTTTGTCCACTTCTTTGAGTTTCTCCTTATACTCATCAGGGAGTTTGGCCTCAATTTTACCTTCAACAAGACCGGTCACGGTGTCAGTGAGAGTTCCCACTGTTTCGGTTAAACTAGCCACTTGATTCTGTAAAACCTGTACTGGGTCATCCTTCAGGCCTTCATTTCCTCCTTCTCCTTCATGACCATCCTCTCCCTGGTTGATCAATCCATCTTCTCCTTCTTTTTGGGATTGTACTTCTCCTTCATGTTTTCCCTTAATATCTTCTTCTGTCAAGGTATCTACCTCCATAAATTTTGCATTTATCCGCTCATAACCCTCAGGCACTCCACCACCTTCAACGAGGCAGGTTTCACAGCCACCCTTACCAACAAGGTCCACTCTTTCAATGTC
>CAZUZI010000029.1:0-11474 GCA_964625015.1 uncultured Candidatus Saccharibacteria bacterium
AGTAAACATATGGGTTGCCTTTCAACTTCATCGAGGGGTCGTCTATCATATCCCTTGTAATGATAGTGGGATTGCCAAGACAGTCGCTAAGATACAGCTTCATATACTTCACCCACGCACCAGTGGTTTCGCCATACTCGTTATTTGATTCGGCAGTAAGAATACGATGCTTTGCCAATATCCACGCTGCATTCTTATGTAGTGCGGTGGTAACGTTATACATGTAGGATTCGTAGGCTTCTTCGCTTCTGTCGTATTCAATGACACCGCCATCTCTGCGATTCTGCGACTTGAGTCTGCGTCCTTCCATCTCAAAGTTGACGGCATCGTTAATGGTCTCTGCCTTGCGATTAGTTTTGTCTCTTAGCTTTTCCAACGCCAATTCGTGGATGGTGTCGTTCTCACGTATCTCATCGATATCCAATAGCCCCACGCCATTCTTTATGCGCTTATTCAGTTGAATGTATTGTTGTGTCAGATCTAATACAACTTTCTTAGCCTCGTTGTATTGGTGCTTGAATTCGTTGTATTGAGTAAGCTCTTCTGGCGATAGGTATTTCACATCCTGCGTTTCGTTGACTTTAGCATCTTCAATGACATTGCCCTTGCTGTCTCTGTGCGTCAGGCGCAAGACATCTTCAGCCTTCTTTTTCCATAGGTCAGCTTCTGCCTTCTTATCGTTGAATTCCCTTACAACTCTCTTCATCATGGGCAGCAACTTGGCTTTGAGGTCGTCGGGGTCAAGCTTGTGATGCGGATAGTATTGGTCGAATGGCAGTTGCCCTGTCCAGATGGGCTTTTTGTAACTTTGCAGCTTAACGATGCCCTTGACCTTGCTTATGAATTCCTTATCGTTGTCATAGAGCTTGTTCGCTTCCTTGATAAGGTGCTGTAGCGACATGCTGCGTCCCAAGTGATTGAAGGAATCGATGCCAAGTTCACGGGGAATGGCTTTGCCGTCTTTCAGTTGCAGTAATAGGTCGTCGCTGAATCTGTCAAGATCGTAGAGTCTGATGCCAGCCTTGTTGAGCATTTTGTCAACGCTCTCAAAGGATTTGAGGCGGTGCATGAACGCACCAAAGAGCTTGTTCGCAGAAACTTCATACTGCTTAAGATAGAGATTTTCGCCATTCTCATCGAGAACGCCTTTCTGCATAATGCTGAGTCGCTCATTGAAGGCGGTGATAATCTTATCTATCTCGGTGCGCAGTTCTGTTCCGCTGATTTTCTTTATCTCAGTGCCAGTGTCCACTTCGTAGGTTTTAGTGAACAAGCCGCTATGCTCTTTCTCGAATGCAGCCAGCATTTCCGAATAGTGCTGATACGCAGACCAATGGCTTTGCGATTCCTCAAGGTCGCCATTCTTGCGATACCAGCCCGATAGCGTTAGCGCTGACTCCACATCCCTTTTTATCGTCGCCCAGGTGCGCAGCAATGTCGCTTCCTTGCCGTGAGGGGTCATAAGCGGGCTTAAGAGTATGTTTATTTCACGTTTCATGGTTTCGAAGCTCTTAGTAGCTTCCTCGTCAAATACGCCCATTATGCGTTGAATAGAGCCTATAGCGGCAGTGGGCTTGTAGCCGTAGCCTTCTTCACGCACCCCCTCGCTATTGATAAACGATACCCGCTCCAGTTCGGCTGCCATATTAGAGCGCATTAGTCTGCGATTGGAAGCGTCGGGGAATAGAAACCACTCTACGCCACGCATTTCAGGAGCTTTGCCATCTCTATCGCCAAGCAACTTCTGAAACCATGTTGGCTCTTTCCACGCCTTCAACTGCCTAAGAAAAGCTCGCCAGTCTCGCATCGTCATAGCACCGATACTCTTGCCGAACACTTGACGAGTAATGCCTTCCAAAGGTATCTCGTTCATCTTTTCAGGATAGCCTAAGAACTCAAGATGCGTCTTAATGGCGTTGTAAATATCGCCTATCTCCGAACCTAAGTTGTTAAGGTCAACAGCAGTGAGGCTGGTTTTCTTTAGTTCTTTTGCCATCGAAGCCAGAAGCTCTTTATTGATAAGCGCCTTATCCACGACTTCTTGCTTGGAGGTTAGTTGTAAGGTCTCATCGTCAATGCTCTTAATCAGGTCGGCATACTCCTGCCGTTTGGCTGCCACTGCCTTCGCCTTCTCTTCCAAGCCTTTGAGCGTTTCCGTATCAGGAGCAGTTGTAATGATAGGTTTGCGTCTGTCAGGCGTTCTCTTGGGTATAGCAGCTTGGTCACTAACTTGGTCAGTCTTAATTGGCGATACTTCAGCTGGAAGCTTTCTGATGATTCTTGGCGTTTTGCCAGTATGGTAAATAGTATAGTTAGCGCCAATCTCGTCAAGATAGTCTATAAACTTGCTATCCACGCCAGGCATATCGCCAACTACAAATTTAACTCCAGCCTTGTGTGCATCGTCTATCAATGCTTTTGTGTGAGCACTTAGTTCCTTATTCTTAAATTCAGAGTTCCTCGCCAGCATGACAATCTTAGTGTCATTTGACGTTACGTTAAATGCTATTTTGCCATATTGGTCAAAATCTGCAGCAGTGTTCTTTTCAAATATCTCACGCAGTGAAGTCTCAGATGAGCTCTTTGATGGTCTATCCCAAGTCTTGTCCCAATCACCAACTTCTTTGATCTCGCCAATAAAGCCATCGGCAACATTGCGCATAGCCTTGTCTTTGCCATCGCCAGCAGGAGTGCCCTTGCCACTATTCTCAAATCCACCAGCATAGCCTTTATATCCTTCTTCGCCAAAGACATCTAACTGATCTTCGAGAACAAGCTTATTAGGTGTCGGCAATGGCGATACTTTAGGCGCAATGCTTCTGATAGGCTCTGCCGTGTCAGTGTCCTTGCCTAAGTATTTCTGCACTGTTTTCATCGGTGCATCATACAGGCTTTGGTCTATGCCATAGAAAATATCGAGGCTGCCCTTGGGGATAGTGGTGAAGTTCAGTCCCAACTGCGAATAGTTCTTTGCTTCCAAGTCCTTGCGCAGGCGGGCAACGTATTGCTCTTGCGTTTCAGTGGCTTTCTTGTTGCCATCTTCATCTATCTTATAGTGCATTCTGAATTCGTCAGGCTTCTTCATTTGCCAGGTGCCGAGCATAAAGGTATCGAATAGCTCTCGTTCCCACTCATTTAGCTTCATCCGATAGGCAAACGCCTTTGCGTCCTCTACCTCGAAAGTGCTCATGGGCTTGTCGTAGAGTTCGCCTTCTGCATTGCGTCCACGAGCTACATTGTTCTTGAAGGTGTTGGCAGCCTTCCATATCTCGTGCATCTTGGGAATGTCTTTCTGCCCAAGCTTATTCTTGGTGGCGATGCTGTTGACCATCACATAGGTCTTGAGGTCTGCCAAGTCCTGCTGAATACGCTCTGCAACTGTATCACGCATCCTCACGAACCATTCGATATCCCTTTCGTCGGGAAGCTTGGCAGTGGCGATATTGGCGGTTTTCAGTATGGCTTCCAACGCTACCATTTGCTCTTCAGTAAATCTGCCATAGCGGGCTTGGACATCTTTATAGGTCTTATAGCCATTGAATACTTTGTAGGATTCCACTAACGCCTTTGTTGAAGGATTGGTTATCTTGGGCGGGTCGCCATATTTCTTTGCACGATAGAATCTCCAATAGCTGTCCTCGCCTTCGATTACTTTCTTAGGCTTGCGACTGCCATTCTTATAGCTTTCCTCGTATTTGGTCAGCTTAGGCTCAACATCCAAGTGCATTTCTGTCAGCGTCATATCAGAGAACTTCTTCCAGAAGGCGCTGATAGGTCCGCCTTTGGTAAAGATGTTGTTTTTCTCATTGTAGATAGCGGGTATCTTATCGCCATAGACGCTATAGAAATCGATATTCCAATCCAACCCTGCGAGGCTGTTGCGTATGCCAGACAGATAGGTGCTGTTGTTGCCATAGTCAGGGAAGTCGTCAATGCCAGCCTTTGTGCCAAAGTAAGCAGCTTTGCTGTTGAGACTGGACTGTATGTAGCGATAGGGCTGCACGAATCTATTGACTACACTGTCACGCAGATCATCTGCATTAACTTCTTGCTCTGCTTCTGGATGAGTGGAGTTTTGCTTTTCAACTGTAACTCTGAAGTGATCAAGGAAGAACTCTGTCTTGAATTTGTCTATGTTGGGAGTTTCAGGGAATTCTGTAGGGTCTGCTACCTTTGTTATGGCTACGGCTTTCTTACGCACTGCCATTTGCACGGATGGATCGTCTAAAGCTTTTGGATAGGCACGATAGACATAGGTAGTCTTGCCTGTCTTGGAAGTGAAGCTGATCTCTGCAAATTGTTTGTTCGCATCCACCAGATTATAGTGCATCTGTTGCATTGAAGTGGTGCTTAGCACAGCATCGCCAAGCAGTTGTCTGCCGTAGTAGGTTGCCTCAGACGCTTGGTAAGTAATGCCAGGCGCACCTATCATGCTGCGATTAGCCATTGCCTTAGCAGCAGCTATCTTGGCAGGGGTCTTGGGACCAAAGACCATGTCAGCTACATCAGTATCGCCTTCGTAGTCTTGCTTGATGCTCTTGCCTTCGTTGTATAGCTTCATCCACATATCGTTGTTGGATGCGAAGTTGTCGAGCCACGAATCTTTGAACCCGTCACCTGCGTTGCCATCTTCGCTTCTGCCACCGAACCACACGTAGTAGCTATCGCCATCATCGTCAGCACCGCCTGTTACTTCCTTTACATAGGAATGGCAGATGATTTCGTTGGTGTCGATATCCATGAAGCCTTTGAAGCGCAGCACCTGCATACCAGCGGGGTTGTCTTGCGGCACACGCTGCACTGCAATCTTCTTAAAGAAACGATCAAGCTGCTTGTTGAAGTCTGCTGCTGAGTCTCCATCAATGGTTGGTGGCTTTGCTCCTGGCTTTTTTGTATAAATATCCCATAACTCGCCAAGTGTATATTTGCGATCTACGTATTCTATTAGCTTGCCACGATTAACCTTGTCCATCGTTGTATAGCCAAAGAAATCTATCTGCAGTTGGCGATAGTTGTTGCCAAGCATGAATTCTTCTCTACTGACATTGTATTCAGATAGCAGATAGCCACGGCTCTTGACTTTGTAAAGGCTGTTGCCAAGCGTGGGTCGTGAGGCTCTGTTTACGACATAGCGATTGACCGCAGTCTTGACCATGCTAATCACGAACTTATCTGCCAGCACTACGCCATGTTGCAGCGAGAGCAGCCTGTCTAAGGCAGTTGCTTCCTCGTGTCCAATGTCCTCGAAAGCTTCGTCGCCCTTGACTTCGTCTGTTTCGCCTTCGTCAATGTCTCTGTCTTTGTAGAGGTCATTGGCATTGGTTATCTCAAAGACGAGCGCCTTTATCAGTTTGAGGTTGCCACTGTTAACGATATCGGTGATCTGCTTCAGTCCCACCTTGTCGAGGTTGTGCATCAGTTCGTCTATATCGGCTTGTTCAATCTTTTCTTTGGAGAGAATAGAGGAAGCAAGGTTATTGGCATAGGTAGTGCCGACTTTGTTCTTCGTAAAGATTTCGTGCATGATATCCTCACGCACTTCCTTGCTGAAATTCATATTGGTGAACATCTGCTTGGTGGCAGCATGAGCCTTATTGATACTCTTGGTCGTATTCTGTTCCGAGGTAACGATGCGCCACGCTTCCAGCGGCATATCATAACTGCTTATTGAAGCAGGATCATAGTCCCACTGCTGTTTATCGATGTCATAGCTAACCTTGTTGGAGCTACGCAAACCCAACTGCTTAATAGCATTATCATCTGCCAGAATGTCAACGCCAAGCTCTTTAATCAGTCTTAGTTGCGCTGGCGTTGCTTCGTGCAGCATAAACTTGCCTAACAGCATCCCATTGGCATCAGTATGCACTATGAACGGCTTCGCAGTGCCGCCATCGTAGGGCAGTCCAGCACTCTTATTGAGAGCGTCAATAAATGCTCTTGTGGCATAGATATCACCATCGTCAGACGATTCTCTGTGCGAGTTGTCAGTCAGCTTGCGAATGCCTAACGCATGGTTGACATCGGCAACTGCATAGCGTATGTGCTGCGGATTGAAATTGAGGTCGGCTCGTGAATCGCTAAAGTAATTCTCCACGAAGTCAGCTTCATCAACTGCTGCTCCAGTATTGAATAGTATCTGCGCTCTCTTATTCAAGTCGCTTGGTGATTTTAGAAAGCCTTTCTTGGCAAGGAATGAGAAGTCAGTTGCGCTGTTGAAGTCTCTTAAGTAGAGCAGTGTGTTAGCCCACTGCCTGAAGTATAGCTCACGTTCTTTCTGCTTCGTTTCAGGGTCAATGTCTTTATAGCCAAGTGATGCAATCCAGCGACTGAAGTCAGCTTCCACGTTCTTTTGTAAGTCTGAAACATCAACTGCCGTGCCGTGTGCCTCTACAATCGCCTGTAGCACCCCATTTTCAACGTTTCTCCCGAAAGTAGTGTCCAAGTCCTTGTGAGCGACCAAGAAGTTATATTCGCCCTTATCTGAGCGTCCAGAGAAGTAGAGATATTCGCCATCGGGATTAGCTCGTGCAAACTCCACCATCTTGCGAAAGCCGCCAGCCTCAACTATCTTGCGTTGGTATTCCTCAAGGTGAGGTTTGCCTTCGTCAGTCTTTTCGCCACCGCCTACGCCAATGATATGCAGCTTATTGAATACCATCAGCGGCTTCTTATCGCCTAACCATGTTAGTTTATTGAACAAGCTTCTGTTGATAGGCGCTCTGCTTGCCAATGACTTGCCAGCTATCCTCGTATTGGGATCGACCTTCTCTACGCCTTCAATGCTTATGGCAAGCTCTTGCTTTGTAGGTTGTCCATCACCCTTGTCCTCGCCTTCTACCATGCTCTCTTTAACAGTCAGGGCATAGGTATTGCCATAAGTGTAGTTCTTGGACAGGAAGGCGTAATACTTTATCAGCCTTATCCCTTCCTCGCTGAGTGGCACATCCTTATTCTTTTCAATCCACTTGGCTGCGTTTGCCAGCGTGGGATTGTCATTGATATGCGTCATGAGCGAAGTCAGCTTCTTGCGCAGCACATCATCGCTGTATTTGTCGCCATACTGCGATTTCAGGGCAAGCTTCATCTCTCTTTCAATGGCATGGTTGGCATTGGCTATCTCATCATCAGAGCCACGTATGGCAATGCGCCTCAACTGAGAGCGTAGCAGGGATTCATAAAACCTTTTCTGCCTTACGTCTGCCAACGTAGGCTTTATCCATATGCCGTCCCAATCGTTATCGTTGTAGCCATGCTCGTTCATATACTTCGCAAAGATATCCCAATACTTGGATTCGCCTCTGTCAATGCTATCAGGCGTAACGATGGTCGCACCAGCCTGAACCGCTTTCTCGATATGGATGAACGAAGGAAACTCATCGCCTTTCAGTTGAGCTTCGCCTGGAATGAAAGCAATGCTGTGTGCTCTGGTGACGATTTCAGGATTGACTAAATACTTGAGGTTATCTTTAGCCTCTGCCACTGCAAGGTAGTGATCTCTGATGGGACTGTCGCCATCGAAGGCAACTGCATTGGCTTTGTAGGTCTGCGCTGCCATAACTGGATAGCTGCGTTGCATATCCCGTGTCATGAACTGCGACATATTCGTCATGCCGCTGACGACATTGCCAATAACTTCCGATAGCACTTCAAAGTCTTTTGCCGTTGTCATTGCATCATCGTCGGACAGAGTTATTTCAAGGTCGTCTTTCAGAATGGATTGCAGATGCTTCGCAAAAGAGACAGAATCGAATACAGGAGCAGTTGCTTTGACTATGGCATCCTGGGTGCGGACAACTGCTGCGTCAGTGGAGATAGGCTCATCAGCCTTGGTAGTTGCTTGTTCACTTTCTTTAGGTGGAACAAGCTTCTGTGTGCGCTGCTTGTAGCTTCCGATAATAGTTGTCTTGGCAGTAGGGATAACTGCATCTACTGCTTTTTTTACTTGTTCGTCAATCGCAGCTTGCTCTGCTACAGCCTTTTCATATTCAGCTACGGCAGCGTTGCGCTTCTCGTCTAACATCTTGTATGCTAACTGTATCTTGTCAGTCGCACTGGTGACAGCGTCTTCATCGTATTCAATGCCTTTGGGGAGAATATCAGACAGCAATTTGTGTCTGAAGGAAACGTTTACTGCATCAGTTCCTATCTCTGCGTCCCAAATCTCACGAATCCTTGACTTTGTTAAATCGTCAAGGTCTTTATATCCTTCCAGATTAGAAACTGTAGTAAGGTTGCCACTACGCAAGCCTTTACGAAAAACATCTTGTGCGTTCTGCTCTCTTGCGGGCATGTCTCGATAGGCAAAGAAAGCACCTATCAGATACTCATAAATTTGGTCTGGAGTTGTTTCATTGCGCATTGTCGAGGGCAGACCGTTCCACATTGCCCCCAGTAAAGTTCTCGTCACTGCCTGGCTCGTCAGTCCACCTGCCAGTGGCCCACCAACTGCACCGCCAATCATCTTACTAACTGCTTGAGCTATGATTCTGTCGCCAGCTTCCATATACGCACCGCCAGCGAAGCCACGCATCATGCCATCTATGCCTTCCTGCCAACTGCTCACTGCGCCAGCAGTCCCCATCTGCACTACACCATTGACCACATTCTTTGCAACAGCAAAAGCCTCATCGCTTGTCAGCAATTTCATCGCAGCATTGGCAGCACTCGCCTCACCTGCAGCAATCGTGGCGCCTGCTCTGGCGGCTACTCTGTCTGCAGCTACTTTGAACACTTTATCAATGCCAGGCGTTAGCTTCGTCAGCACCTTATTGCTAAAGAACAGCGGAACAGATTTAATGCTGCCAAAGCCTGGGATCCACCCTGCGTAGCCAGCAGCTCTACCCACTGATTTCGCTACTCGTTCCCATGCGTTGACAGGACGCTGCTCACCTATCTTGAGCGTAGTAAAGCCTTGCAGGAAGCCTTCGCCTACATAGCGCACTGCACGGAAGATATTGAAGTCAGCTTCTTCCTCTGTCACTTTGCGGAAAGGTATGCCATAGAACTCTGCGTGTTTGGCAAGCGACTGAATCTGCTCCACATTGAAGCGTTCAGGCTCCTTTTCGTATAGCTTGAGATACTTCTCTGTAATCGGCTTGTTCATCCGAGGCTGCCATGCTCTGCTCTGAGGCTGTTGCAAATTGCCGCCAAGCGAACTTGACGGCTGAAATGGGTTGGTTGGTTGGGGGAATAGCACTAACGCTCCTTATTGTGTTGCGGGCATACCTGCCTCACTATTGCCATAGTAACGCAAGAAGAACTCTTTCAATTTCTGTTCATCAGTGTAATCGGGGGCTTTGTCTTCGAAACTTGGTTTGGGCTTTGCATTGTATGTATAGCCAAGTCTGGCAGCTGCTTGTATTAGCTTTGCCTTATTTGCGGTATCGTAAATAGCCTTAATGTTCTTTAACTTGTTCGCACCGCCCAATGCTTTTGCTGCTTTCAATATCGCCATTGAGCCTTTAGCTGCACCGAATACTCCCCACGGCATCAGTAAGCTTGCTGCAGTGCCACCTATACGTCCTGCATCAGCCCATCCCTTTGTAGAGTCGTCTGAATACCAGTCGTTCTTTAGCAGCCCAAAGAGTAGTGAATCAACTGCACCGCCACCCAAAGCCTTAGCCTTTTCCCATGCAGTTGCCTTATCGTTGCTTACGCCTTCTGCAATGGGGACGCCATAGTTCCTTGCAGCTAAGGCTATCTGCATCTTCTCATCGTCATTATAGGCACGGGGATTCTTATTGAAGGCATCGATAACCGCCATGTCATGGGCTTTGGCTTTCTTGGCAGCCTCTGCCTTCTCTTTGTACTGTGCCATGTAATCGGCTAATAGTGTATCTACGAGTGCTTTGTAGTCTGCCATTTTCCTATCCTATGTTATTGCTGTCGTCGTATTGCTGCATCTGGAATGACGCATTATTGGGTTTGCGCTTAAAGAGCCCAAGCAGTCCCCCGAACTGATAGTTGGGATTGCTGCGCTGCTTATAGCGAATGTAGCCCTGCATCATGTCAATGAAGGGATTGCCACTGCTGAGGTTGTCTTCCTTGTCCATCAAACGCTGCATCATCTGCATCCAGCTTTCATTGGACTGATTGCGCAGCTTATTGGCGTTCTCATACTGCTCATTGGCTCTGTTGTCCATATTGCCGATAGAGGTGTTTAGATTGTTGAGCAAGGTGTTGTAGTCCATCTGCTGTTCTCCTTGATGTTCAGTTGGTGTGGTTGCCACTGTTTGAGGTTGCGAAGCCATAGCTACAGGATTGTTCTTGTTCCACATCCCATTGTAGGTGTCGTAGAGGGACTGATTGAAGCCGCCACTAAAGCCCTTGCTCCAGTTCTGCTTTAGCCAATCGCCAAAGGGAGCAGTATTCTTGCCATACAGCGATAGCAGGTTATTGAATTGCTTATCTTGCGCGTTGCTCATTGATTCCCCCATAAATTGTATAGGTTTCCCAATTTGTTAATATCTATTTGTGGCTTTAGCGTATCTTGAGGCGTAGGAGTAACGACTCTGGTAGCTCTCTTAGCGGCACCCCTGACTGGCACGCCTTGAAGTACAGATTTGGCATTGTCAGCTTGCATCTGCGCAGCCATCTTAAAAAACATTTCAGCAAATCCCATATCATCGCCACCGCCACGACCACTTGCATTGATGCCAGCCACCTTTTCATTGCTTGCTCTATCCAAAGCCTGTTGTTCAAGTAACCTTGCAAACTTATCTTTCTCGAAAGCAGCTTCGTCTTGGCTCAACTTATAGCTCTTGTCGAAGCGTTCACCTTCACCAACTGCCTGTGCGATGCCAGCACGTTGTCCTAACAGCCCGCTCTGCATATTCATATAGTTCTGTGCAGCTTGCGATTCCTGCTGTGCGTTCTGATTCCACATATTGGCAAGATTGAACTGTCTGTCAAACAGCGTATTCTGCTTCTCATTGAGCTTGTCGCTGAACTGCTGAAAGTATTCCCAAAATCCAGGCATTAGACACCACCTCCGCCATTCTTATCGCCAGGCATGCCAAACATCGCAAAGGGCATGGCGCTTGCAGCCGCACCGAACAGCCCGCTAAAGAAGTTGTTCTTATTCTGCGATGCCATCAGATTCGCTGCGTTCTGTGCGTTGGCATTTGCCATATCACCTTGCAGTGAGTAGCCAAGCAGACCGCTGCCTATGTTGTAGGAGTTGTTCATATAGCCGTTGAAGGCGTTCTGCGTCTGTCCTATGTTGTTGCTTAGCCCTGCCTTGAATTGGTCTTGAGCAAAGGGATTCTGACCAGCAGCTTGCATTCGCTGTCCGCTTAAGTATTGCTGCGCTATAGCATCGACACCCATCTGCTTAAGCGAGTTATACATCCCACGGCTGCGGGTGCTGTTGGGGTCAAAGAACTCATTGCCAAGCTTTGAGTACTGCGAAGTGTCAACTGTATTGACCTTCGGAGCTTTGAATCCCATGAGATCACCGAAAAAACCCATCGTTA
>CAZUZI010000030.1:0-10451 GCA_964625015.1 uncultured Candidatus Saccharibacteria bacterium
GTAACCGGTCTGCTGGTTGCGGGCGTTGTATGAGGTATAATGTATGCTGCTCATGTCCGCCAAACAATTCCCTCCAATATAGTTATAAATCAAAAATCATAACTTTTGTTGGGTTATTCGAGTTTTTTGCAATTTAGCAAAAATCTTTTTGCAATTTAGACGCAATTAAAAATTACAGAGGGAACGGAAATATTTCCGTCCCCTTTTTATGAATACACATACTTGTTATTGGAATTATTTTTGTATGTTGTCCACTTGGTTTGCACTTTATAGAACTAATTATTATTTCACTCCAATCCCTAACTATTTTTGGAGATAACTAAAACAAATAATTGGGAAAACCCTTCATCATCAGTCACTTTAACTGTATAAATGACAGCATCTTCACCTTTATATAATGATAGTAATTCTGATTCAATATAGAATTTTATATTATCCTTTGATTCTATTTTAAGTTTTTCATGAAGTTTAGAATTTAATATTTCGTCCCTTTTAGTATTGTTTAAAAATGTTTCTTTGAAATCTTCACGACAGCTATCGATCTTGTTGAAAAGATATATATAACCTTGACTGTTTATTACAATTTTTATATTGATATTACAAACGGTTTCATGTTTTACTTGCCATGTTAAAGTATATTCACCGGTTAAATCTGAGTGCAGTAATGAAAAGTCATTATATTTTGAAAAAGCAATTGTATCAGATAACAATTTTTTAACAGCCTTTTCTATTTCTGTATCAGATAAATTTTTAATATTTTCAATCGCAGGGTAGGGTGTTATACCTGCAAAAAACATTAAATTTCCATTATCACCGTTTAGATCAATTGTTGGATTGTAGATGAGTTCTGAACCAGCGCCTTCAATTACAGAATAGCGATCAATTTGGTTATTAGTAAGTTCAGAAATTGTACTCTTCACATAATTAACAGTATAAATATTACCATTAATCGTAATCGAGTTCAATTTTCCATTATCATTATAAAAGTTGTTTTCTGGAGATGCTGTATCAATTATATCGCATGCATAAGTACTTATTGCACATCCGGAAAAATTTATACACAATAGAACAGCAAGTATAACACAAAATAAATTATTTTTCATTTATAATTAATCCTTTCAAAACCATTAATTACTTTATGGACACGGTATTAATGTTAAATCAGAAGTAAAAGTATTAATTCCGCTAGTACATCACGTCACCTAAACAATAGGATAAAGCCGTTTTAACTTTATTCTGGCGTCGTCAGTAGTAAATTGCCAGTCGACGGATTTAGAAGCAAGATTACGCTTGGTATTCCATGCCGACAGTTCACCGGATAAGGTTTGTACATCAGGTAAACGTCTTCCAAGGCACTGTCTCTCCATAATGCTGAGCTCAATTTCAGCAATATTCAACCAGCTTCCGTGCTTAGGCGTATAATGATCTCAAGACGCTTTGCCAGTTCCCGCGCTTTTTTGGGTGAAAACGCTTCATAAAGAGATGAAATCGTATGCGTATTGAGATTGTCCATAACAAGGCAGACTTTTGGTGTGTCAGGATAGTCTTCTTCAAGCAGAATCCGCACTTGTTCAGCCCAGTCAATCCTTGTTCTGCGTTCAGCTGCACAGGTTCGGCGCCATCCTTTTAGCGGTTCAGTAAATATGAAAATACTGCATGTACCGTTCCGGACATATTCATTATCCTCACGTTTTACTTTTCCGGGTTTCATTTGAATAGGTTCGCGCGTTTCGTCAAGCAACTGATATGGCTTTTCATCCATGCAGACAACCGGACATTTTTCATCATACGGACGCTGGTAGACATCGAGCACATCCTACATGTTCGCTACGAACGCCGCGTTTTGTTCGGGAGGTATGCACCATTCCTTTTTCTGATGAGGCTTGAGCGGCGTTTTTTTAAAAGCCTGCCGATTGTGTTGTCGGATATAGAATCAATGATTCCGAGTTCCACAACCTTATCTTCGAGCAGGCAAAGCGTCCACCGAGTATGACCTTCCGGCGGCTTTGAACAGGCAAGTTGTATGATTTTCGCCTCTATATCGCCGGTTATTTTTGAAGGAACAGGCGGTGTCTGCCGCTTCTTGCGGGTTATTACCTTCTCGATTCCGCCTTCGGTATATTGTTTGGCTATTGTGCGTACCAACGCCGGGTTGCATCCATATGCTTCGGCTATCTCTTCCTGCGTTTTTACCTTACCGCTGTTTTCGTCCAGACTGAGCAATATGTGTGCTCTTGTTATTATTTGAGCCGATCCTGTCCCTGTTCTCGTTAGCTTTTTTAATACAGCTTGTTCCGCTTTGCTCAGATATACCTTGTTCCCTTTTGTCCGCATAGTATAATACCTGCCTTTCTGCTGATGTTATACCACACTTATTAGTTGTCGTAAAGTACTAGTACCCGGATATATATTAATAAATTGTCTATATGGTTCGTACCAATCCGTGCATTCATCGCAACCATAATGGTTAGAGCAAATATTTAAGGGGGTGCTATTCAATGATGGGTTATCCGGACATATTAGATCATAAGTGCTACTGTTTATACTATATCCCCTCGTTATTTTACATTGATCTGGCATTGATGTATATTGATTTATACTTTGAAACAGGATTGTTAATCCAAACTGTGATTGTGATATTCTATTTATTTCATCTGAAAAACTAGACAATAGAGTTTGTGTAGTAGTATCGTTATAGTTGCCATATCTTACACGAAAAGCATTATCATAATATATGTTGATTGATGCATCATTCCTTCATAATCTACAATCACATGGACGGTGACATATCTTATAACACCTGTAGATTTATGTACCACGGTTATTCCACACGTTCCTGTGTTTACGCTTGACGTCAGAACACCCGATGATGATACGGTCAGAACTGAAGGGTTAGAAGGGGTCCAGGTGAAATCGGTATTGCTTATCCAATATGCTCCCGTATTGGTGTTGGTTATGGAACAGGTTTGAGTTGAAGAAGCTAACATATATTCTGAACAGTTAATTGAAAAGCTTTTACATTATATAAAAGAGGTATAGCCCCGGCATGATATATGTGCCGGGGCTTAATTTAATTGCTTATTTAGCTTTATTCGGCAACTGCACTATAAAACCTTCAAGAGTACTATAACCATTTCCTTTTGAATCCTCATAAGAAATATTGGCATATGTAAGGATATAAAGGTTCCCGTTTTCTTTGTATATAATCATATCATCAAACTCTGTTGCCTTGACATTATAGCTATTTCTTGCGTGTTTATCAATATAATTATTTATATAATTTTTAATTTCAGGCTTGGAGGATGACATCTCCTTAATAAATTCCGCTTCTTCACTGAAATCTATATCATATATATCTAAAAATATTGTATCATTACAATGAAATTTAATTAACGCATGTTTTGTGGTTGGGAAATCTCCAATTACTTCCTGATAATAAAATATATAACTAAATATTTTTTCATTTTCATTGGGAATATGAAAACCTGTGTCAGTTGTTGTTTCAATACCCTTCGATGAATAAATTTTATATGTAGTTTTACATGTATAATTAAGTTGTTCAGGAGACAGCCTAGAATACTTAACAATGATTTGTTCTGCTAAAATCTTCAGTTCCTCTTCTGTTTTTCCGTTGATATCAATTCCTGACAAGGGAAGATTGGCAACTCTCACAATCTGGTCGGTATCTTTGACGAAGAACACCCCACCTGGAACGTCACCGCCATCCTTTAAGTCATAGATATCAATATCAAAACCTGAACGTTTCAACGGACATGATTCCGAATAGGTCAATTCATAGGTAATATCTTGGTAAACAAATTGTTTTGTTGGCACAGCGTTGTCGTTTATATATGTTTCGGTAGTAAATGGGGCATATTCAACATTTTCCAACAATGAGTCACCTTCAACTTCGCCTACAACTGTAATACTTAGGTTGAGAGATGATTCCATTTCTGATTGACATCCGAAAAGCAATGATGCCATAATAATTATTGATAATGTAGCTAATATAAATTTTTTATGCATAATTATTCTCCTATCTAATAAATAGTTATTGTGAGGGGAAATCCGTAGAACCTGCCAGTACCATATTATCATCAAGCAATCCTGCTTTTTGTTCTTCAGTATAACTGGTACTGTATTCCAGCTCATAATTCGTTGAATCACAAACATCTTCTAAATCTTTGTTTGGGTCATTATAATATGCAGCTAAATACTCAAAAAATGTTTCACACCAAAAGTTTGTTGCATATGCATTAACATTTTCTCTAAAACCTATCGCTGTATCCACACCACAAGCGACTGTCGCAGTAACGAAATTTTGTTCTGAGGTTCCACCTTGCGCTGTCTTACAAGCGCCGTATACTACAAGCTGTGTCATAGTAAAGCTTCCATAGAAATCACTTAGTAATTGGTCTATATTTATTGCTCCATCTGATGTCGCAATCCCTGTATAGTTACCATGTGTTCTTATCAAAACGATTTTTGAAGACATCATACGGGCAAGAACTTCACCGCTACTCATATCACTGCATACTATACCACTAATATGATTATGAAAAACCTCATCGAACCCTATTGAGGATAATTGTGTGGCAATATTTGGGAAATAGCTGGAGCGGTCATAAGTCTCCGGTATTGCTATCAAAGAAGCGTCTTGGTAGCCAATTAACACCCACTCATCCTTATAATCACTATCATTACTATATGCCCTCTGTTCGACATTTACACCATTAACAATCCCCAAGAAATGGTCACCCGAAGCCATGCACCAATCCGTGGTGTATGCCTCCCCCGATTTAGGTCTGATAACAAATGTCCCGCGGACGGTTCTGGTTATTTTCCACAACTGGCGGTCATATCCGTAATAGGTTTCCTGAGCTAAATATTGTTCACCGGTATTTAAATAACCCGCCCTCACAGAAAGCGCCAATCCGCTCTTATCAGAGGTGATTTTGTAATACTCTCCTGAAATCCATGTAAAATTCCATTTTTGATAATCACCGCCGTCAAATTTCCACAACTCCATTTTCGTGCCGCTTGTTGAATAATTCGGAGCGTCATTGTTATCGACCTGTAAATAATGTTCGTCATATTTGCTATTCTGAAGGAAATATGTACCTTCATAATCTATAACAACGTTGACAGTTACTACTCTTGTTACGCCTGTAGGTTTATGAACAACTGTTATATTACATACCCCTGCATTAAGATATGACGTAATAACTCCCGTTGTAGATACAGTCAATATCGAAGAATACTCGGGTGTCCAAGTAAAGTCGGTATTGGTAATCCACTGCGCTCCAGTTGTGGCATTGGTTATAGAACAGTTCTGAGATGAAGAAGTCAACATATAATCCGAGCAATTTACTGAAAAGCTGGCAAGTGGAATATAACTGCTCGGGTTTATAATTCTCCATACGCTTTTTTTATAATCAGTTTCTCCGGGAGATAGAACGTTATTGATTGTGACAGTAGAACCGGTATCATAAAGCACTTTATCTGTATAGAGTGCATTTTTAATTATTACTCCACCGATTCCGCTGGTTGTTACAGTCCATTTATAATTATCTGTAATTGATGAGGGCATGGATTCAATACTAACACTTGTAGCAGTCGGGCAGCATAATATTTTATTTGGATTATACCTTGATACAATTGTATATTTACCATTACCTACATCATTAAAAAACCACTTCGAATAATCGTTTCCTACGTATATGTCGTGTCCGACTTGATATGAACTATTAGTAGTAAAAAACTTACCGCTGTCTATATTGTCCACATAATATTCTGCACCGTAAACATACACGTCAATAGTATCCGTCAGTCCAGTATAATCATTGTGCGTCGCAGTTATTGTGCATGTTCCCGTGTTCGTATTTGATGTCAAAATACCTGTTGTTGATGAAACAGATATTATTGATGGATTACTGGAAGTCCATGTAAAGTTTGTATTGTCAGCATCATATGCGTTCGACGGCGTCGGGATTATACTACAGGTCTGAGACGAGTTGATAACCATCGTTGTGTTGCAGCTGATATAAAAGCTTTCAACAGATGGATAGTATTCGCCCTCAGACCATGTATAGCATCCATGGTAATGATAACCATAATAATTTTCTTCTTCATATTCATCAATACTGGCAGCCCAAGACGATTGCTCCTCCGCGCTTGAAAAGTAATTTATCCCATAAAATTCATAATGGCTTTCAGATCCAAGAGAAGCATCCTCCGGATCAATATAATAATAATAATAATCGTACTCTTCGCCATACCATGCTGTTTCAACATAGATGTATAAAGTTACCTGAAGATATAATGACTCTTCAAGAAGTGCGGATATATCATCTTCATTTGCTTCTACGGATTCAGACTGGGATAAAACTTTCTTTTCCTTTATCTTTTCTTTGACCGCATCAATATTGACGGGCAGAGAGGAATAAAGTTCCTTTTCGGATTTACTCAGATTCTTGGCGGATAAGGCATCAGCCTGTTTATTATTGATAATAATATCCTCTGGATTAACTCCAAGGGCTGCCGCAACAGAAAAAGCAGCCATAATATTCACTTGGTCATATTCCTGAAGTGTTAACTCCTTAGCAAGAATAAACGCATCGTTGTTGGTATATTTTTTGTATTCAGACCTTAATGTAATTTTATCAGCTTTATTTCTTTCTGCTTTTACTGATTTATAAATGTCATTCGTAGTAAGGTTATTTTCATAAATATTATCAATATCGAAATACTTGGCTATGCTCTTCACAGACCGGATAAGCGATTCACGCTCCGGTCGGTTTTTATATGTATTAAATAACTCTACCGCTTCATCGTATGAAAAAACGCCCTCGGCCATAATCTGAAGAATCAGGATGCTTCTCATAAGATTATATCCGGCTTTTTCAAGCTTGTTCATAATTGTATCAATTTTATTGGTTTTTGTCAAATCAGCATTTATATAATCATAAACAAGCTGTTTTTCCTCATCGCTGCACTTGGAAAAAACGTCATGTTTGTTCTTATATATGATTTCATTGAATTTGATTTCTTTTTTTGTAGTCTCGGATAAACTGTCGAAAAGAACCTGAATGAGTTTGTTGAACTCTTCCGACTGCTCGGCTTTTTTAGTGTAGTCCAAACCCAGATAATCATATAAAAGCTTAATCTGAGCATCAGTAAAATTATCGTAATTATATAATCTTGTAAGCAAAGCCATTATTTCTAATGGAATCGGTTTTCGTTTTGTTATAGTATCGGTTTCTGTAAATTTATCTGATGAAGTTCCGGTTTTTGTATCTACAGCGTCGCATGATGCCGTGTTTGGTATAGTTGTTTCAGTTGAAGTGTTGCTCAATGAAAGGTTGGATAAGGTGCTGTTTAAAGAATTCCGGATACTTGGCATGGCAGCCGATAATACGGTGGCATCAGAGAAAAGGAATGCGACAATCATAATCATACTAATTAGTCGAATAATCCAAAGTGATTTTTGCCGAGCGGGATTTTTCATTTGATATTCCTTTTATAGTATAAAATATCTCTCATAACTTATTATAGAGTTTATGGTAAATAATATTATATCACTCCAGTTCATTCCTGCCAATTGACATAATTCATGATTTATCGCGACGTTATTTGTCATAATATGCTATATTGATTCGCATTTACCGTGGTAATTACTGTTATTGCATGGTGGAAGGGTGACATTTAACATCCTCCGACTAATATAAAAATAGATATGACCATTTTACCGGTCATATCCCTTCTGCTTTTCTCAGTATTATTTCAAGATTGTCGGCTGCCTCAACATCCTTTGATTTTAGTGCATGGGTGTAAAGATTTAACGTTGTAGATGTCTGAGCATGACCCAGACGGTTTGATACTGTCCTGACATCCGTACCCGCTGCTATGAGCAGTGAAGCATTTGTATGCCTTAGGGAATGAAGTGTTACATGACGTAGCTTATTAGCTTTGAGGAAGTCAGAGAACCATGCAGTCAATGTATCAGGGTGTATCGGTTCACCGTTCCATTTAGTGAACAGCTTGTTATGTTCCTCCCATTTGTCACCGAGGGATTTTTTCATGTCATCCTGCCAGCACTTGTATTCAGCAAGCATATTGACCGCAAATTCATTTAGCGTCATCATACGCCTTCCTGCCTGTGTCTTCGGGTCTTTATCACGAGTTATCTTTTTACCGATATATTCGGATGAACGTGAGACACGTAGCGATTTATCATTGAAATCAATGTCCTCCCACTCAAGACCACATACCTCACCACGGCGGAGACCGGTAAATAGTATCAGCTTTATCATGACCTTGAACTGCTCATTACCGTTACCCTCAAGGATCGTAATCAATTTTTTGGCTTCATGCTCGTCATAGCAGTCGATTTCCTTATGCGGAACCCGGGGAGGATTAGCCCTCTCAGCTACATTGTTTTTGATAAGCTGCCAGCGTATAGCGGTATTGAGTATTATAGATATAGTTATAAACCAAAATTCGGGGCATTTGTTGTTATTTCAAGGTTTTTTCAATCCAGATGTAATTTAGACCCAATTTAGACAAAAATAGCATATGTTTATGTCGGAGAAGCGGCATTGAACCGCTTCCCCCTCATCAAATATTTCATATGTTATAGGACTTTTCGGATTCCGTTTACTACAGAATCTTTGTTCGGTTTATCTGGATGAAAAACACCTGTTTCTTTGAGGTAACGGATTACTTCGTCGTAGTCAACTAATGTCTTTCTTCCGATATGAACTGAAGGTATCTTACCTTGCTTTATTAATATTCTTAGTGAATATATACAGATGATTATAGGAGTAAGCCACTTCTCGTAATCCTTAATCAAGTTTGGGTATGGCTGCAATACCTTTTTACTCTGATTGAGCCGGGTAAAAGCAAAGAACAGATTCAACGCTCCGGGGATAAACACATACCAGTCCCACAAAAAGCCGACAATTATCTGCAATCCCGCGATTATAAACCAGATGATAGCCGATGTCTTCTCACGCTGTGATATTGTTTTAAGTACTGTTTCTACTGAGTGTTCGCCGGATGAGGTTGAATCGTTCGTTAGAGCACAGCCGCAGTGAACACATATCACAGCTTTTCCGTTAACCTCCTTACCGCAGTTGTCGCAATACTTGTTTCCGCTACCACTCTTTACTCCTCATTTGACACAAAACGGCTGTCCAACTTTGAGTTCATATCCACAACTCCTGCAATACATAAATTCTCCTTTATAAAATTAATAGGTTTTCATGTTGATAATTACTGTTTAAAGTGAGGTTTACGTTTACTGCCATAATATCACAATTAATGCTTATTATCAATATATAATGCTAACAATGCATTCATAAATCCGCCTTGAAAATGTATAATTACTAAAAAGGCGGTGATGATATGGCAGATGAAATAAACTATACAAGGCTCGGTGAGAAAATCCGTGCTGCAAGGGCACATAAGGGTTTAACACAGGAGCAGCTTGCTGAAATCTGTCAACTTTCTACCGCTCATATTGGACATATAGAACGTGGTACACGGATTCTCTCACTTGATACTGTTTACAGGGTATCAACCTCTCTCGGCGTCAGCTTCGATTATCTATTGCTGGATTCACTTCCTTCAAATAAGTACAGCCTTACGGCTATTGAAAACATACTATCCCGGAGTGACGAGGAAAAAGCTAAACGGTACATTACTGTAATCAAAGCCATCGCAGAAAAAATCGATGAAATCTGACCTTATGCAGACCTCATCGATTCAATGATTATTATAATTGCTATGCTTAATGCTTTAGTGAATATTTCCTTCTCGACAATCTGATCAATTTCATCACATGCTTGCTGATAGTCGGCGAAGTACTTATATTCTTCAGGCGTCAGGCACTCCGACATTTTGTTCACACTATTTTCCATCTTCCGCATTACTTCGTTGTATCTTTCATCCACCTGAATATTCATCTTACCTTTGATATACAAGTCGTACAAATCCGATATGACACTTTTCATTGCTTTACCTCCTCTCATTTTGATATTAAAAACTAAACCTTGCCCTCCGATTGCCCTCCGATTTTATAAAAACGGGGAATTATGACCTTTTTACCGGTCATATAAATGGATGATATTATGTTTGCTGCTCCTGACCGCCAAACAATTCCCTGAAAATAGTTATAAATCAAGATAAGAAGTTTTGTTGGTTTATTCGAGTTTTTTGCAATTTAGCAAAATCTTTTTGCAATTTAGACGCAATTAAAGTAATGAAAAATAGAGAGACGGAAAAATTAGTCCCCTCATATTAATAATGTCGTATACTGTCTTTTCATTGCTTTCTGCTTGAAAAAACCGGATAATATATTACTGAATCACATAAACCATTTTGTCACGATTGCCGCTGACCTGCCCCCCGGAAATTGAACCAGTTGCAAAGTTAGTAAAAGCGTGATAAAA
>CAZUZI010000031.1:0-2709 GCA_964625015.1 uncultured Candidatus Saccharibacteria bacterium
GATGAAACAAAGGACCAGAAAAGGGAGCGCTGGCGTTTGGAAAAACAGGAACAAAGAAAACAGAACCATTATAATAAAAGTCATGATCAGAAAGTTGGAACTGGCCACTTAGGATCTTCCAGGGATCCTGATCATAAGAAAGAATTAACAAAAATATCAAACCAGATCATGAGGATCGGATTGCCTCTCTCTCATCCTCATCCTAATAAGAATAAAAAGACTTTTAAACAATGACATATAAGTGGACGGTTATTATTGAGAATAAAAAAAAATTTTAGGGGACTCTCTGGATTGACTGGTAAGGGGAAGCTTAAATGTCATCATTGCAAATCACCATTATCAAAGGAGCCAGGAGAATCTTTCCTAATCTTACGGAAAGAGGATAAAAACGGAAACCGAGTAACTAGACATTATTATATTTGTAAACAATGCCTTAAACAGAAAATAGTTCCCAGGTGTGAGGATAAAAATTGTAAATGTAACACCTGCCAGGATCCAGATCTAAGACTCAAACACATCCATTATGATCATGAGCGTGGTGGTGAATGCAGCTGTTTAAAATGTGGTATTGTTTATGAGGAAGGACTACTTGGAAATGGAAATCTTGGAGAAAACAAATCCATAATAAAACCCAAAGAGCCTAAAGATTATGACATATTAACCCAAACCCTAGCTGATGATCCACTGGTAAACTGGTTTAATCAAACTAATGATGAATTGGTGATCACCTGCAAAGTTGAATATAGTTATCTCTTATCAAATAAGTATCCAACAGCTGATTTAATTTTTATTTAGTGGTGGTGTCCTTAACAAACTCCTTAAAAAAAAATAGTCGATGTCTTTCCACTTTTCAGGGCACCACCCAAAACCCCCTATCAAATAAATTCACGTTTCACAGATTCCCTTCTGTGGATTCTTTCAGAAGCCAGATAGACACCTTTAGACCTGGGACACGTCGTTAAACTGTTCCCTACTCCCTATTAATATTCTTTTTTCACTTTAATGGCCTGGTTTGAATGTCAGAAAAGGAAGATAAAAAGAAGGAAGATTCTTTTTATCAGATTATGGCTGATTGCATTGATAAACAATGTAAAAGAAGCCGGCCCCATGAAGACCTAAAAAAATTGGTGATATTATGTTTTATCATGCCTTAGCCAGGCCCATAAATTGGTTAGTGGCACATCTAAGGCGTAGCCGCAATTTGTTTAATGAAAACAACCACCAAACAAGTGAGGTGATTGTATTAAGCGATTGTTTCTCTACTTCTTACTTATATCAGCAACACTCTTATCTATCACGCCAATATCAGCTTATGATGGTGCCATTGGAGTTGTAATTACTCCTGAGTACGTTCATGTTGATTATGCTAAATGCAGCTGTTTACATAGTGATGGATACTATTATCACAGCAATATAACTTTCCTGAATTACTGCCCTGTATGTGGTTCTTATGGAACCCTACTATATGAAGAGGGCCCTAGTTCATGGACCTCTCCAGAGGGCCTTTATTACTGTTCCGGAGCTCTCGGAGGCTGTGATGCTGATTTTTGTTTGGTGCATGGAAGGTCTCATGATAGTTTGGGATGTTATTTAGTTCCTTATCAGATCCCACCAAAGCAACCTGAAAAGCATCAATTGAAACCTAAAACTAAGCTGAATTATATAAAGACTATCTTAAAACTCACCAATCTATTTTGTGAGCCCCTTTTGATGTAGGGGATAACCTATTTGGAGCTTTGGGATTATTCTATCATGTTATCGCCTCTTAATTCATAGATTATCCGAATCCTCTACATCAAAAACCCTATTTAAATAAATAAAACCGTTTTTTGGGAGAGTGATGAAATTATAAAGAAATTAACAATGATGGGAATTTTAATAATATTCCTGGTAAGTGCTGCCTATGCATGCCATGAGATCCCACCTGTAGATCCACCAATCGATCCACCTGTGGAACCACCTATAGAACCACCTGCAAACAACACCACAGAACCCACACCTGAGCCAGTGGTTAAAGAAGTTGTTAAAACCGAACCGGTAACGGTGGAAATGCAATGCACCCAATAATAACAATAATCCTCGCTATTATTTTTTTATACCTACTGATTAAGGGGATTGAAATAATATTTGATAATAACACGTGGAGATGATAATAATGGATAAAACAGTACAAATTGAAATAATAGCAATAGTAGGGATCCTCTCAGGAGTGGCACTATACCTTGGTCAGAATGAGATAGCAACCGCTGGAGTCGGTGGGTTGATCGGTTTCCTGGCTAATGACAAACTAGTGAAAGCTGAATAAAAAAAAACATTATCTCCGGAGCATGCACCTATGACTGAAATAGAATATCCACACATCACCATAGAAGAAGAAAAACAGGTAAACAATGATCATGATGTAAAGGAATTATACACCAAACATGGCCATAAAGTTGAATGCATGCAAAGAGATACAATACAAAGAATCTTCGACTTATGGAAAAACACCAACATTGATTTACTATTAATAAAAGATGCCCTAGGAATCAAAGAATATCAAAACGGAGACAGAGACAAACAAATAAAAGAAGCCAGAGAACGCATCCAAGAAATAGGAGCCAAAACAGAGGAAGCTGATGAAAACATCAGGGAAGATGTAAACCACTTAAAGATAGACGTGGCAGTTATCAAAACAGCAGTCCTAAAAGAAGACCAAGAGAAAAAAAG
>CAZUZI010000031.1:2809-9773 GCA_964625015.1 uncultured Candidatus Saccharibacteria bacterium
ATGCAGTTATACCTATACAACAGGAAAATGAAAAAACAAAAAAGGAGATACAAACATGGCTTATCCCATTAAAGTAAAAGACTATGCAAAAAAACTATTCCTAACAATCTCCAAGGAAGGCCAGCATAAATTTTCCGAGGATGACATAGTGGAAGAAATTTCCAGGGAATTTCCAGATCTTCCAAAATTTCCAGATAGAAGGACCATCAATAATTGGATCAATACTAAAGATAAAGAATCTAAAAAAACCTGGAAAAATCTCTGGGATCGTGGTGTAAGACATGGGATACAAAATGCAGCCAGGGAACATCTTGAAGACATTGAAGGTGAGGAAGAAATTGATATTAACATTGACACTGTGATCAGTCTCAGGGCTGGCAATGCTATCAAAGTTCAAAAACAAATTTCCGAAAAATTGGAAGCTGGCCATAGTTTGGATAAGGAAGATGTTAGGGCATGGAGAGCCAGCGAGTACACTTTTAATAATTTAAACCTGGAAGCCAAAGCTGATGAAGATGATCCTTTTGACATAGATTATGATTATTTAGATGATGTGGTGGAAAATGAATGAACAGATCCACCAGGAGAAAACTTCAAAAGGTATTTAATCGTTTATATTCATTTTCTAAGTTTACTTATGGTAGAAGATTCATTGATGGAGCGCATCTTAAACGGTTATCAGCCAAACTGGAATTAGTGGCCACTGGTAAAAGTAAAAGATTGATTGTAAACCTTCCACCGAGGCACTCCAAAACTACTTTCTGTTCTATAAATTTTCCAGTTTGGAAAATTTTTAAAGATCCTAATCTTTCCATCCTGATCATCACTTATGGTGATGATTTATCAGAGGAAATTGGAACCGAGATTAGGAGAATAATAAAGGAATATGGCCACTTTTTTAATGTTTATCTTTCACAGCACACAGCATCCAAAACTAAAATAAAATTCATAGATAAGGATGGGAAGGATTACAGGGGTAAGATCCAAGTATTAGGATACAAAGGATCCATCACTGGGAAAGATGCTGATATAGTAATAATTGATGATTTAATTAAAAACGCTGAAGAGGCTCTTAGCCCTAGACAGAACAGGAAATTAGTTGAATTTTACAAAACAGCAATTTATACGAGACTGTTTGAGCACTCTACAGTTATAGTTGTCTCTACCAGGTGGGCTAAAACAGATCTAGTTGGATGGTTAATTGAAAACAGTGTTGAAGACTGGGATAAACTAATCCTTCCAGCAATAGATGAAAACAACAATCCACTCTGGCCTGAGCGTTTCACCAAAGAACGGATGGCCATTGTAGAGGATGAACAGGGCCCTTTTTGGTGGGCTGCCTTATACCTTCAAAACCCAGAGGATCTTAAAGGTGATGTGTTTGAAGGTGAGTTCCTTTCAATCCCTAAAAATGAAATTGATCTTAATGACTTCAGGAGATATGTAAGGTTCTGGGACCGAGCATCAACTGATAAAGAAGCATCAACTGATCCTGATTGGACAGCTGGCCTTTTGATGGGAGAGCTGAAATCTGATGCTAAAATTAAAAAGAAAAAAGAATATTCACAATTAACCCACATAGTCCTGGATGTTGTAAGATTCCAAGGTTCCCCTGCAAAGAACCAAACCAGGATCCGAAACACTGCAGAAAAGGATAAGATCCTTTATGGTGGGGTGGAGATCTTCATGGAAGAGGAAGGTGGAAGCTCAGGGAAAGACACTATCCACACTTATAAGAATGAAGTATTAGCTGGTTTTAAATTCAAAGGCATAAGGAGCACTGGCAGTAAAAGGATCAGGGCTATTGATGTAGCTGCAGCTGTAGAATTTCAGAAAGTAGGTTTCATTAAAAGGAGATTCACAGGGAATTTATTTTTAGAAATGAGAGCCTTTCCTTATGGATCCCATGATGATCAAGTTGATGCACTTTCAGGAAGTTATGGGAGATTTAAAAAGAAAACTGTTCTGAGACCTAGGAACAGGAGAAAATCATGAAAGCCAAAACTATAACATTATTATCCAAAGATGGGATAAACAAAAGCCTAGATATAGATGAAGTTATCCCACCAAAAGCATTAGAGACAACCACAGATAGTGATGAAGCCACAATCACTATAAGCCCACCTGTGGAAAATGAAGCCCTGAATATAATGCGAAACTACAGTATATGGCATAAGAAATGTTTGAAAGCAGTGGCCCAGGATGTAACTCTTAACGGATTCAAGATCACACCAAAACAAAACCAGGAAAACAATGAAAACCAGGACACTACCAATAAGGAATTATTAGAAAACCTTTTCAGCGAATATCAGAACAGCCAGGCCCTTTTCAAAACCATGAGGGACTTCAGAACCTATACTCATGCTGTTTTTGAGTTAGTGCTTAACCTGGAAGGTAAGCTAAGAGGATTTAAACACATCAGAGCCCGAACCATCAAAATGTGTGAGGGTGGTGAAAAGGCACTGCAAACCATAGGATCCAAAACCAGATATTTCAGAGTTTATGGCCAGGTCAGGAAAGAAAATGAGGACCTATATCTGGATAGTGAGCATGGTGATTTCAGTCTTGATGTGCCAGAGGATAGAAGAGCATCCAGTATTATATGGCTCAGTAACGGATCTGAAGAGAGTGATTATTATCATGAACCTGACTATCTGGAGGCGGCTCCAACTATTCTAAGTGATTATGCCCTGGATAGTTATAACTATGATGGCCTTTCCACTAATGGAATCCCAAACTATCTGATCATGATAGCAGGGGATTTTGAGGCTGAAGAAAATGATGAAGGTAAAACCTTTGATGAAGACCTGGAAGACACTTTTCAATCAGTTCCTAATAAGCCAGGTACTGCAATGGTCATCCCTATTAAAACCACTGGGAAAGAGGCGGGCCTGGTTATTGATGTTCATAAATTAGCAGAACCTATCCAGGAAGGAAGTTATCTCAAACTCTCAGAGAGTAACCGAGATAAGATCCTGGCAGCTCATGAAGTGCCAGCCTCTCGGTTAGGGTTAGTTATTAACGGACCACTGGCTGGCAGTGTTGATGAAGAGCGAAACAAATTATATGACAGTAAAACAGTTAAACCATTACGGTTAATGTTGGATACTGTTCTTAACAGGCTCATATCTGATTTATTAGAAATAGATGATTATCAGCATGAGTTCACAGGCATTGACACTAAAAATGTTAAATCCGAATTAGAGATCGCAACTGAAATAGTTGATCATGGAGCCATGACACCGGCCCAGCTCCTGGAAGCCTTTGGAGACCATTTCAACTTAAATGTAGATATACAAGAGTTAATCACTAACTTCCCAGAGTTGAATCAATACTATTACAATGGCCAGTTATTAGGATCCTCACCTGATCCTGGAATCATGAAATCATTAGATGGGGAAATGTTACCTGAAAAGGTTGCTAGGATCCTAGAAGTTACAGCTGATAAGATAGAAGGAATCCGAGAATGAGAACAGAGATTGCTAATATTTTAAGGGAGTCTTCCCAGGCCATCATGAAGATCACCATAAGGGAAAGATCATCACTCCTGGCCAGGAACCAGGATTTCCTGAAAAGTGTGGATAAAATTAAAGGATTCAATGCTAATGATAAACAAACAGTCCGAGAGGTTTTAGCCCGCAACCTGGAGAGTGGTAAGGGGATGCGTGGAAGTGCTGCTGATTTAAGGCAGGCATTTCCCGATATGGATAGGAAAAGGGCTGAAGCTATTGCCAGGACTGGCCACACTGAAATGAATAACCTGGCCCAAAATGAGAAATATAGGGAGAAAGGATTTCAAAGTTTTACTATTGATTCCACTGCTGAAGCCTGTGATGAGTGTAATGAAACTTATCAGGGTTATGTTTTCAGCATTGATGATACTGATATGCTCCCACCTTTGCATCCTCATTGTTATGATGATGAAACAGAGGTATTCACAAAGGAAGGATGGAAGCTGTTTAAAGATGTTGAAGACAATGATTTAATCCTTTCAATGGATCCCGAAACACACCAAACAGAGTTTATCCCATTCATCCAGAGCATAGGATACCATTACCAGGGAGAATTGTATCACATTCATAACCGTTGGTTTGACATGAAAGTAACCCCTGATCATGATGTATATGCTGAAAAAAGAGTTGATCATGGGAAGGCTGGAAGAAAATTAGAACCCTTCTTTGTTAAACCTGGAGATCTTCATTCAGAACACCGTATTCCTAGGACATGCGAGCATACAAAAGAATCCCCTAATCACATCATGGTTGGAGGGGTTAAGTTCAAACCAGAGGATTATGCTTATTTCATGGCATGGTGGATTAGTGAAGGGTGCACCATATCAACAAGGCCTCCTGTGATTGCAATATCCCAATATAAGGATAATATTCATAAGATTCATCGAAATATTAAAAGGATGATCCCCGACTCCAACGTGTACCTTAATGGGAATAATATCGAGTTCAGGCATGAAGGATTATATAAATATCTTCTGGACTTAGGGAAATCAGGAGAGAAATATATCCCTAAAGAACTCTTCCAATTAAGTAGAGACCATTTAAACATATTCCTAGATAATTATGTCCTTGGGGATGGCCATGCTAGAAAATGTAATAATAATTTGGTGCAAAACAGCACTGAAAGAGTTTTATTCACATCTTCTAAGAGATTAGCTGGCGACTTATCTTATATTATATTATTGGCTGGTTACTATCCATCATTAAGTGTTGAAAAGACCAAAGGAAGAGAAGTTAAATTTGAAAATGGAACATATACTATTAACAACAATTTAAACCGCATATCAATCAATAAAACCAGACACACCAATATATCTAATTGCAAAATTGATTTAATCCCTTATGATGGTTTTGTTTACTGTTTGGAACTTCCAAAATGGCATACTCTTTGGATAAAGTCAAACAACAAAACAGGATGGGGTGGTAATTGTATGTGCGTGGCTGTTTATCATGAGGAATCTCCAGAGGAATATGCTGAAAAGAATGGCTTAGAAGTTTATGGTGGAGGGGAAGCTGAAGAAATACCACTTACAGATATAACTAATTATTTAGATGATCAGGCATTGCAATTTATAGAAGACTTCATTGAAACTAGAAAAGATGCAGGGATTGAATTTGGTCATGCCTTCGATTCTAAAACAGGAATAAGTATATCTGGAGAACTTAAAGGAGGAAAATCAACAATAAAAGGATTGAGTGGCAGTAGAGTTGATGGATTTGTTAAAAATGGAGCAGATTCAATAATTCATAACCATCCTCCAGGAAGGAATTTATCAGCCCCTTCCCCTTCCGATGTAAATTCAGCTCTTGGATCTAAAACAATAAATGATGTAATTGTATCTGAAAGGGGAAACTATCTGATCAGAACTGATGGAACTCCAGTAAATGGTTTTAGAATTGAACTCGAATTAAGAGCGGAATCAATAAAAGCGCAACGTTCTGTTTTAGATGAAATAGAAAAAGGAGCATTAAAATTTAATTCTGATAAGGACTTATTAGATGTAGTTAATGCAAGATATGAAGAGGCTTTATTTAGGAGGGCTGGAGAATATGGCATTAAAATCATCAAATGGTAACAATGAAGATGAAGATTTGTATATTGATGATCGGGATAATGATTTAACCGGTTTCCTGAAAGAAGCTAAGAAAATTATCAGGAAACAAAAACAATCAGATTAATTTTATTCTTTTTATTTTAATTTAACTTTTAAGGCAGGTGATTATTTTTGGATGAGATTATAGTAAAAGGCCCAGTCATGGGTCCAGGCTGGATTGGAAGGCCAGAACTGGGCTTAGAAGACAGGCCACTATCAGAGAAAGAAATACAAAAGGCAGCCTATAACTTCCTTCCAGGAACTCCATTAGGCAGTCCCTTTGTTGATGTTCAACATGACTTTATAAAACAGGCTGAAGTTGTTGAAAGTTTCATAACATCAGGGCCCTATGATTTCAATGGCATCACTTATCCACCTGGGACCTGGTTTTTAACCAGTAAAATCACAAACCCAGAAATCATTGAAGGAGTCCGAAATGGAACTTATACTGGTTACAGTGTAAGTGCCTGGCCCGAAAACCAGAGACAGCGATTAGAACAGAAAATCAATGAAGGCCAGTTAATAGCAAAGGGGTTATTCAGCAATGTTAAAGAGGGTGAATGGTTCCCTTTAGCTGTTAGTATTGCTAAGATGCCTTTCTATCCAGAGGCTGTTTTTAAAGTTTTTGAGACTGATGAATTTATTAAAAAAAATATACCAGATCAGGAGGTTGGTAAATTGTCAGAAGAGAAAAATGCATTGTTTAGAGTGATTGATAAGTTACTGGATAATGCTATAAATAAAGAAGTGAAAGCTGAAGATGCTCAAACAATAATGGAAAGTCCTAAGTTTGTAACTGAGGAAATGCTAGATTCTAAGCTGGATGGCCTTTTAAATAAGGTTAAGGATTTAGTGGAAGCATCCCAGGCTGAAGAGGAAACTGAGGAAACTGAGGAAACTGAGGAAGTTGAAGAGGAAGCTGAAACCACAGAGGCTGAAGCTGAAACCACCGAAACCGAATCAGAGGAAGATTCCACTGAAGAGGAAGCTGAAGAGGTTGAAACTGAAGAGGCCCTAATCAGTAAAGCCATCAAAATAGATGAAGTCAAAGCTGAGAAGAAAGGTAACAGGGGATTCTTAGCAGATTGTGGCTGTGATCCACTTGGAAGGAACCCTAAATATCTCTAAAGGAGGTTTACAAATATGATAACAAAAAAGATGGAAATCGAAGGCACTTTTGACTTTAAAGATTTAATACTGGAGTCATTAACTGCAGCAGATACTAAAGATTTAGAGTTAATAGCTGCCAGTGGTAAAGATGTGATTGTAACATTACCAGATAATGCCGGTGCACGTAAACTATTAATTATTGATAGTGATGCTGCCACTGTAGCATCTATTGACAGTAACGGAGTAGTT
>CAZUZI010000032.1:0-2765 GCA_964625015.1 uncultured Candidatus Saccharibacteria bacterium
AAGTCTACAAAAACTTTTATACACTTAGTTTTATTTTTCTGATAATATAATGGCAAATATTTTTCGACAGTTTCCCATTGAATCTCTCTGTTGTCTAACTCAGCCAACAATCGTATTTCGTCAGTCGGAACTATATAAAAATATGGTTGGAACCCTGTAACTTCTACGTGGGCAACTTCTCCATTTTCTTGACGTCCCCACAAGTCGATTATAGGGTTTCCATAATCAATGTGATACGATATATCAATTAATTGAAACTTCATATATGTTTTCCAGCATCTTTAAACATTTTCTCAAAACATTCCGCACAAATTCTCCATGTCATATTCGTATGGAAAACTCCACTTTTATAATGTTTATCGCCTGTAATAATATAATAGTCTTCATTTCTAGTTACGTTTTTGTCGCACACGTCACAAAAATATTTAACTGACATTATATATATCCTCCTATGTACCCGCCATCTTCAGACCAATACACTCTCGAAATTCCCATATGATGTAACACATGTTTACAATGTTTACAAGGTTGTGCTAATTTCCATCCTCTTCTGTAAATAAAAATGGATGCGTTCTCTAATCGCCACCTCCAATCATCTCTTAAGCGAAGAATCGCCGAAATTTCAGCATGGCGAGAATGATAAACAGATCCAAAATAATTGTATCTGTCATCTGAAGTGTTTGCCAGCCACTGATTAAACCCAGATGATAGAATCCCCTTTTTGTCCCAAATCACTGCTGACATTTGGGCTTTTTTTACCGTCGATTTCTCAGCTTCTTCTATCGCCAATTCGATGACCGAAGATGGTATTTTCAAATGTTAATCCTCCATATACTTCTCCATCATTTTTATGATACTTTTCCACGAAATTAACTTGGAATTTTTCGGTTCTCCGTCTCTATAAAAAATTATGAAAAGACCGAATTCGTTGGGTTCTACCTCGATTCGATCCATTCGATCACGGTTATGTCCGATCTATAAATTATTGTAGATGTAGTAGGACCAGTTTTCAGAACAACTTCATTAGGAGTTACTTTCGTAAGTTCTCCCATCTGATGCATCCCATTGCCGCCACAATTGCAAATAATTGTGCACTGTTTCCCGATAATCTCATCTAAAAGTTCAATATTGAAGTCTTCAATCGCTTGTGCATATCCCGCATCAAACCCGTCTTCGAATCCATCTTCATAGTCATCAAAATCTTCCATAGTTATACCTCCATATCACATTCCGATTTTACTCCATAAGACGTTTCGATACATTCAAAAAATCTTCCTCTCGGAGTTGCGGTCTCTTCCAAAATTATGTTATGTACCTGGTGACGTTCGTTTGGAGTTAATTCAATCGACGAATTCATCTTTTCTTCAATAACAATGCAAACATCGGAAAACGTTGCCAGATCATCAAACATATCTGCATACAGCTCGATTGCTTTCTTTACCACTTCGAAAGTTATTTCCATAAGTTCATCTCCCCATGACTCTTACATAATTTTCAATACTCTGAATATCCCCATTCTGCATATGTAATTTTGTATGGCAACTATTACATAAAATCATAAGATTAGTATTATAATTATGTTTATGATTTTTATCTATATGATGTACACATAATCGGCCATCCGTTGTACCACATATTTCACACTTCCATTCTTTTCCTATTTTTGTTGCAATGTCTCTATATGATGCAACTCCTCCATTCCAATTATAATGACGTTCTCGGAATTCTTGTCTTCTAACATGTTCATATCTACATTCTTTAGAACAAGTCAATTTATTCAAATGTGTTCTATCAGTTACTAAAAATAATTTTCCGCAAGTTACACATTGCTTCATAACTTTAGGTAATTTTTTAGATTCTGATTTGGATCTTATTGCGTCTCCATATTTTTCTAATATTCTAATTATTCGGTGATGATCTATATCAAATTTTTCAGATAATTTTCTAGCAGAATATCCCTCTCTATATAGTTTAACTATCTCATCTTCATTTGCAGATTTTGGATAACTAAGTTCTATATTATATTTATGCAGTATCTTCAACACATAACTTTTAGAAATTCCTAATACTGATGCAACTTTGTTAGATGATTTATATGTTTCATATGCTAATATAATATCATCATCTGGAACAGTAACAATTTTTACCATTAGAACTTACTTCCTTGATATTGTCCATTATAATTTTCAGTAGGATATGCATCAGATACAACTAACTGAGCGAAGTACATATCTGTGTTTACTGTTATCTGACTTGGCATCCCGTCTTGATGTTGAGGAGTTCGTATAATGACTGCACCATCCCCAGCAAACCCACTATCAAAATGGTTTGGACTCATCGTCCATCCCCTTCGGCTCCATGATGATTTCGGTTTGATTTCTGCTGTAAAATATTTTTTTTCGTATGTTGCACATAATTGATCATTTTCTATAGTAGTTGTTGGAAGCAATCTGGGAGAAAGATTTATTTTCTGAACTCCAAATAAATATTTAGTGTCGTAATCTAATTCATATTCATAAATTTCTTCGACCGAGTATTTATCCGGGAAATTTTTTTCGATAGTAAACGATTTGTCAACTTCGTGAAAATCTTCTTCCGAAAGTTTTTTACCAATTTCTTTAGTTACCGGATAATAAACTCCAGTTAATTTAAGATCAATAGAGTTGGGTTGGGGATTGACGTTATCACTTTTTTCTACAATACCATATTCTAATATTTGTTGTCCACTTAGTATCATCGTATCACCTATAGATCAATATCATATA
>CAZUZI010000032.1:2865-9566 GCA_964625015.1 uncultured Candidatus Saccharibacteria bacterium
CACAATGCGCATGGACTCCAATCAATATCTTCAGAAGTTTTTACCTTACGCCACTTATCTCTAACTTCTTTCCAAACTTCAACTGGTACATCTTTACACTCAAGCATGATTTCACCATCTCTATATACATCGCCAAACTATTTAAAGCTTTCGCCAGTTATTATACACACCACGAAGATTAAAAAACTGATATCCGACACCGAATAATAGCATCATTTGTATATTTCCAATGTTATAATAGTCTATTGCTATTAATCCATTTGATATAACCCATATTATAAAACCGAAAAATCGGAATCGTTGGGGCTTGCTAGATGTTAGCAACGCACCCAATAACGATAAAAATATTATTATGATGTATATCATATTATTGCCGTCTCTTTATTACTTCACATATAATTTCATATTCTGGAATATCTAATATTGATCTAGGACTTTTACTAGCTATATCTAATGATACTTCCCTAATTAACTCATACGGTATACCGGGATTATGTTTAGATATATCTGACATTCTTTCTTCAAACTGTTTACTTTGCTCTACCATTTTTTTCCATCCAAACATAAATATAACACCTCAATTAATATTATTATGTTGCCGATGTTTAACTTCCTCTTTTTTCACTTGTTATATTTTTTAAATGTTATACAATATCTCCATTATATTGATGTCGTCTAACCAGCTCTGCTTTTTTACCAGCATTCCATCCAGAAATAGGCATGAAGTACCCTGTTATTCTTGCATATCCTTCAATATTATCTGATCCGCATTTAGGACATTTTTCGAGTAATCCTCCACCAAACCAATTACAATCTAAACACCCAGTAAAATTCTTGTTGATAACAAAATATGAAATGTTCGTATTTTTGGCAACTTTTAAACAAAAATCCATTAATCCTGCTGGGTCTGGCTCGTATTCTCCCAGGAAAATGTGAAAAATATTTCCACCGTCTAACACCACGAAAAACGGATCTTCATATTTAATCTTTTCAAATATATTTATGTTAGCTGCAACATCTACATGCGTTCCATTCGAATAATATATAGGCAAATCGGAAGTATTTCCGAATGTATTTATTGCTAAATTTAAATCTCCTTTTACTACTGACCGCGCGGCATTTTTTATATTGTCATTAATATTAAAACAATCACATATTGCAAATCGTTGCGCGGTACTTTCTGCAGGTGTTCTCGCAAGGGATACAATAAACGGAGTGTCTAAACTTAAAATATATTGCTTTATGTCTGTAACATATTGTAATCCAAATAACCACCCATCTTCTGTTTCATGCATTGGCAACTTATATAAGTACTCTATGCACTCATTTAATCCAACTAATCCGATTACATATGGCAAATCGTCCAGATCTACAAATGGTGGTCCCCTTTTAGAACTATCATTTGGATCTACCGGAGTTTGATAAGAAAATGGAAGATATGATCTATTCAATAAATCTTCTTTTATACAAAATATCTCGACTGCGGCATCTATAACTTTCTTAGTGTTTTTCATAAGTAAGTCATAATCATTTCCTGATTTATATGCTAATTGCGGTAAATTAATTGAAACTACTTGTTTTGATCCAAGAGAAAAATGTTCTCCGTCTTCAAATATTAATTTCTTATCAAAATTTTTCATAGTATCTTTGTTTGCTCCAAATGAATAAGCACAACATTGGAAACAACTTATACCATTTTCTACGTCTCTATATGGAGGCAACTGATTATCAATATATGGAGTTCCAAATTTAGCTGCTAACATAAAAGATTTTAAATATAATTCCTTATATGATTTTGCATCTTCATAATAATTGTTATATACATCATCTTTTAAGAATTCATTTCTAAGTACCATCTCATATTTTGGAAACGAGTGTGGTTTACCATTATAATCTCCTTCCATATATACTTCGGTTATGGCTTCATACATTAAACGAACTTCTCGTTCCAGTTCTCCATATGTCCACAATTTTTCTTGTTTACCATTCCAAATTTTGCCATATGCTACAACAGGTTTATCTTTCCAGATTTTTGGAACTCCTGGCATTAATTGAATTGATGAAAATATAACCTGTCCGCCTCTGGCAACAATCATTTGCCCCATCTGAAATACAAACATTTGCAAGTGTTGTTTAATCGTTTCATATGATAACCCTGCCATATATGGAGCTAAGAATAATAAGAAATTTTGATATCCCTGACCGCCAGCAAAGCACGTTTGTTGTGATCCGAGTGCCGTACATGCATGTAATATAGCGGTTTCTGGATGTTTTGCCGGTCCTGCATATGGAGTATGTGTTCCACTTCCATCTGATAAAAGACCATAATAAAATATATATCTTAAATCCGAATCAAAACAAAACGGTCTTCTTAAAAAATATTCCATGTCGTGACAATGCAGAGTACCATCTATATGTAATTTTGATAAGTGTTCCGGCAAAAAATTCATAACCATTTCTTTCATAGTTCTGTCTGCAATCCATTTATGATCTGTTTCCGGGCCGATCATCTGATTAGCATTTTCTCTCTGATCTTTACCATTTCCTTTCATATACTCAATATAATCACTAAGTGGAATACCATTTTTTACAGAAGACTTATATATATTTGTATAGTTATTTTTAATAAGAATGTCGTTTACAACTCCTCGAATAATTGATCCGGTTAACTGATCTATATCCAACTTCCGCAACTGAGTTTTAATTTTAGACAAAAGATTATTAATTTCGTCATCTGATATCTGAATGTTTGCCGCATTGGCATCTCTTTTTATCTGTTTAACAATATAATTTTGATCGAATTTTGCGATTCTTCCGTCTCCGGTAAGCACTGTCACATCTCTAAGTCTCAATTTATATCACTTCCCAAATAACCAAATGCTACTATACCTGTGCCATCGATTCCAAAACATATTCTACATTCTATATGATATCCATAATCAGATATAAACAATACCTGCATAACATAATTATCGTCTATATAAAAAAACATTCTATATCACTTTCATCATTTCGAGTTCTATATCAGCATTCTCGAAAAATTTTAAGTATGTGGCAAACTCTACTAGAACTCCCAGAAATTGCACAACGTAACCATCACAAATAAATAACGGTTCCCACATAAAATTATTCTCCTCTCCAACTGATAACATAAATCGTGTTTCCTAACAGTTCTCCAATTTTTGTTATATCAGTTATTGCTCTGGTAAATTCTTTTCTACTGTCGTCTGATCTGCAAATATTTATATATTTATTTTTATTATATTCTACAAAGTTAATAAATTCTTCATTTTCCTCTGGGGTTAATATTCTAATTGTGTTTGATTTGTAACCAGTGATTTCATTGTAATAATTAAACTTAGTTGATTTAAAGTAAATAATATTGTTCTGGATCTTCATCAAATCACTTCGCAACATATTTCTAAAGTTCTATCGGTTCCGGGACTTTGGACTACACATAACTTAGAGTACTTCTCTGTTATAACTTCCTGCAAAGCTTTCATCCCGACTTCCATGTCATCGATAGTATTATGTTGCTTGAATACCACCATAACTTCACTAATCCCTCCAAAATGTGATAAATGGACGTGACGATATCGCACGCCGCAATTTTGGAGGTGATTTTCGATACGTGCCAGCATTGGCATTTTTGAATTTGGATTTCTTCCTCGATATCCTCGTATTTTTGCCATTAGAATCACTTCCTAAAAATATTTCTTGGAACAGTGCCGGACTTCAGTTCCTGGTATCTCTTCCCAGTCATCTTTGTTTACTCGTCTCATTCTTATAGTGTCGAGATAATAGGGGCAAATTTTACATGTCCCTATCTCGTTATATACATCACATTCTTCCTTTCCCATAGAGATTTCCTCCAATCTATCTATAGGAGATACTAACTTAAATAGTTTTCGGTTCGTAGTAATCTTTTACATAAAATTGAAATTCATAATTATATCGATTAATCTGATCTAAATCATACCAAACTTCGGTATACGTATTATCGAGATTTCGTTTTGGGTTTCCATCGATTTGTAACAGAAGGCCGTTATCAATTACTTTTTCGTGTTTTGCTGCACAAATATAAGCACTTAATTGCAGTGGATAATAATCATATAAACCTCCTGTTTTTAAATCCATTAAAGTTAATTTGTCATCTATATATCCGAGAAAATCATATCTTCCCGCATATGGATATATCCCGCTACTATATATAAATTGTTCTACATTTATTGGTTCAATTTTATGATCGTTAGTAAATTGTTTCCATTGTTCTAACGAATTTTTCACACGATCTAACACCCACGGAATCTCAGGAAGTTCGAAATCTGGAGCGTCTATATCATCAAATTCTTTTAATATTACATAGTGAATATATGTTCCTACTTGAGAAAATATTTTAGAAAATGTATTTGATTCGTTATCTTTTTCATTTCGAAATGGCGACATTGGCTTAAGAATCGTTGTCACACTCGGAATATTTACACCAGAAACATTATAAAAATGTGATCCATTAATTGATATAGCATGTACCATATAAATTACCTCTCATATATTGTTTTAGCAAAATTTTCAAACTGTTTACACCATAACAAATTTTCTTCTATAGAATCACTATATTTTTTAGTATTACATCTTGAACAAAGAATTACTATATTTGTAATATTTAAGTCATTGCCATTATATAATCTATCTAACGTAGGAGACATATTTGTTCTTCCATGCCCTAACGTCCAGTCTAATTCACCATTGCATATAGCACAACGCGGTTTATCTATAGCTAGATCATATAATTCATCTATAGTAATATTAACAATGTATCCAAGTTTATTATGCTGATTCAATGTGGCTGTACACCAATTTCGAATATAATGAGTTTTGCGATAATTCGCATAATGCTCTTTATTTTCATTATAATATTTTTTACTACACTCTTTGCATTGTCTTCTATATCCATCTTTATATGATTTATCACGATAAAATTCTGAAACAAGTTTCAGTTCTCCGCACTTCGAACATTTTTTCATTTTTACATCTATGAAATCACGTCCTACTAAAAATACTACTTCAATTATACAAATAATTAAAAAAAATATTACTATTCTCTACTTCGAATAATATTTACTCAGAACTTTCGAAAATTCTTTTGGAGTCATTTTTGACCAATACGTTTGAAAGGGCTTTTTCGGAATTATAAAACACATTCGTCTATCTACCGCTCCCATTTTATACAGAACTTCCATCATAGTCTTTACATCGTTATAAGAATACTCAAATCCCATAACTTTCAACAGTGGTACTATTCGCCCAATTCCGTACTTGTCGTCGGAAGTATCATCAGGATTTTCTTTGGGGATCTTCTTATAGACGATTTCGAAAAAATCTTTCGTCTTTCCCATAACTTTCTTCTCTTCCGGGGTAAATTTCGGAAGAAAATAACTGTAACATTTAGTTGTTGGAGTTGTCCGGACCCACTTTCGATTTATTTCTCCGGCTCGTTCCATTCGAAGTAAATATTTTTTAATAGTGGATTCTGGTTTCTGGACCATCGCCGCAATCCAAGCATGACTCCCTACCACATCCACAGATTTTTCCGGAATAAGTCTTCCATCGTCGTATACTGGGAACGTTGGAATGATATCTTTAATATCATTTATCTCAGAAAAATTTATTTTAGAAAGTTTGACAAACTCCGGAAGTTGATATACCACTTGCTCTCCGTTACTGTTGACCGTTTGGACAAATCTGCACATGTTTATCTCTCCTCAATTTTTTCAAGAGATTCTGCCGGATACCAATATCCGTCATTTGCTCTAATATCGTCTGGATGATTCGTCACAACCTTATACGAAAATCCGCTTCTCGATCCCGGATTGGATTCCTCGACAATTTCCATAATATGTCCCCGATAACCTATCCTACAATCCATATATTTGACCCACGGATATCCACCGATGCGACTTATCAAGACTTCGTCTCCGATTTTAAACATGTTTCAATCCTCCAATGCGATACCTACTAATGGTTTTTATCTTATTTATAGTTTTCGGTCAATAACGCATCTATAACATTTCCAGGAAGTGCCAGCCAAATACTTCGTCGATCTCTAAATGATATATATATACATTTGATGCAAATTTTAGTTTATTATAGAAAAAAGTTTTAAAATCTCTCATTTAATCATCTCGTGCTAAAATCATATCAAATTCTTTTACCGATCTGATTTTAACAGATATACAAAAATCATCTGATTTAATCGAGTTCTCAGTTAAAATTTGTGGAATGTTATCATCAATCATCGTTGCTAGAAGATCAATAATAGACCGTATTTTTGTTGGCGAACAATTTACAAGGTCGATACCATCAGATGTCACTTTTACCAAATCGGGCATAATCTGAATTTCTACCGGAAAGGTTTTAGTTTTTGCCATATTTATCTCTCCTCAATTTTTTCAAGAGATTCTTCGGGGTACCAAAACCCGTTACCATATTCTATATCGTCCGGATGATTCACTATGACTTTATAAGAGAATCCGCTACAGGATTTGTCTGGTTCTTTGGTAATTTTTACAATTTTTCCTCTATATCCTATCATGCAATTCATACTGTCAATCCACGGATAACCGCCAGCGCGACTTATCAGGACGTTGTCTCCGATTTTAAACATGTTTCAATCCTCCAATGCGATACCTACTAATGGTTTT
>CAZUZI010000033.1:0-9390 GCA_964625015.1 uncultured Candidatus Saccharibacteria bacterium
TCGAACCCGCAACCCTCTGTTTGGAAAACAGACATTCTAACCATTGAACTACTCCTGCACTAATACAAGTTTACTCCTTGCTCTCCTCCTCTACAACCTCTTCCTGACCACTTACTGGAACCTCTACCTCATCTGTTAGATATGTATCCTTAACATTTCTTACCTTGAGAGCTTTTCTTCCAACTCTCTCTCTAAGATAGAAGAGCTTAGATCTACTTACTGTACCTCTCTTTACTACCTCAATTTTACTTAAAAGATCAGAATGCATTGGAACAACCCTCTCTACACCTACCCCATATGAGATTTTTCTTACTGTTAAAGTTTGATCAACACCGCTTCCCTGAAGTGAAATAACTACACCTTCAAAGATCTGTATCCTCTCCTTGTTACCTTCTCTAATCTTCATATGAAGCTTAACAGTATCACCAACTCTTACATCTGGTCTCTTTTTAAGTTGTCCTTCTTCAATCTTTTTCAATATATTTATATCCATTTCTTTTGTTGTAATATATAAAAGCACAGTATAAAACAGTATGCACCGGCTATTATAGAATATTTTTCTAAAATATGCCACAATATATAACTAAAAACTGCCATGAATATAAAACAGAAAGTAATGCTAATAATATTAGACGGATTAGGAGCAGCTCCAGATACCGAAGGGAACGCAGTTGTAAGGGCTAATCCACGGAATTTAATCTCACTTTGGAGTACATCTCCTCACACATATCTTCTAGCCTCAGGAGAGGCCGTAGGACTCCCAAAGGATGTAAAAGGTAATAGTGAAGTCGGACATATGAACATTGGTGCTGGAAGAGTGATCGTACAAACATTACCAAGAATTGATCAATCGATTCGCAAAGGTAATTTTTTTAAGAACAGTACTCTTCTAGAATCCGTTAAATATGCATTCAAAGCAAAAAGCAGAATACATCTAATAGGGCTTGTAAGTGATGGAAGTGTACATTCACATATAGATCATATAAAGGCAGCGATTAAATTCTACTCGGAGAATAATTTTAATGGAGAGCTTTTTGTTCATGCAATTACAGATGGAAGAGATACTCCACCCTCATCAGCAATGACATATCTGGATAACCTACAGCAATACATGGATGATGTGGGGTTGGGTAAGATAGCTACTGTATGTGGAAGAGCATGGGCAATGGACAGGAATGAGAGTTGGGAGAGAACAAAAAAGGCATATGATCTACTTACTAAGAATATTGGAACAAAGGTTAATTCATATAGACAGGGGTTAGAATCATCATACGCAAACAGAGTAACAGATGAATTCGTAGAACCTATGGTAGTTGTACAAGATAGTAGTATCAAAGCAAGAGATGTAGTCATATTCCTCAATTTTAGGCCAGACAGAGCCTTACAGCTTACAAGAGCATTAGTAGATAGTAATTTCACATTCTTTCATAGGGCAAATATATACCCAATTTTCTTTGCAAGCATGGTTGAGTACAGAAAGAAATTCCCACCTAAGATTCTCTTTCCTAAACAATATATAAACTTCCCTCTTGGAAATATACTCGCATCCTCGGGACTAAGGCAGTTAAGAATTGCTGAATCTGAGAAATTTCCCCATGTTACATACTTCTTCAACGGAGGAGCATCCATTAGATATACAAATGAGGATAGGATAGAGATACCATCTCCATCTGTAACAACATATGATGAGAAACCAGAAATGAGTGCAATACAGATGACTAATATATTAATGAAAAAAGTTGAATCCGATCTATATGATTTCATATTAGTCAATTTCGCAAATCCTGATATGGTAGGACATACTGGAAACCTAGAAGCAACTGTTAAAGCAATCTCAGTTGTAGATCACTGTGTAAGCGAATTAGTTAAAAACTTTACATTAAGAGGGGGAGCTGTAGTTATAACAGCTGATCACGGTAATGCAGAGGAACTATTGAATTTAGATACAGGTGAGATGGATACAGAACACTCAATCAATCCAGTACCAATTATGATACCAGGATTAAAGATCCCACCAAGAAATCTCCAATATGGAGCATTAAAAGATATAACTCCAACCATATTAGATATAATGGGAATACCTATACCATCTGATATGACAGGAGTCTCACTTCTTAAAACAACTATTTAGAATTTTTCTTTCTAAGATACCCCCTTAAAAAGTACAGTATCAATACAATTACACCAAGTACTAAGATCCCTTTCTCATACTTACTTATATACTGTCCTACAACACCCCAGTTATCAGCCAATATATATCCAGCATATACTAATATTGTATTCCATACAAAGGACCCAAGGAGTGTAAATGCTGTAAATATCCCGAAGTGCATTTTAGCAACACCAGCAGGAAATGAGATAAGGGTTCTAACGATAGGGATCAATCTTCCAAACAATACAATCTTGTTACCCTGCCTTTCAAAAAGGTTAAAAGCCCAATTTACATCATCCTGATCAATAAATAGATATTTACCGAATCTATTTAAAAAATTTGTAACATACTTTTCTCCCCATCTACCAATAAAATAAAATGGAAGAGAACCTAGATATGCCGACAGTGTTGCAATACCTATTACTAAATACACATTAAGTACACCAGTTGAAGCGACAAAACCAGAAAACGGTAATATTATCTCACTGGGTATAGGAGCAAAAAAACTTTCCAAAAATACCGACAGTGCTACACCAGGATATCCAAGTGTAGAAATAACGTTAACAAGCCAATCAATAAATGTCTGGATCATATATCAATAGAAAAATATTAATTATAAATTCGATGATATATTAAACACCACACTATTTCCAATATCAATTCTATTCTTTTCAATAAATCCCGCATTTAACTCGATAACGTATTTAAATGGAGATGAGGAGGAGAATGAATTACAAATACCGCTACCACATGGAGGAACGTTCTCTTTTGTACCCACTATAAATCCTTTACTATCAAGAAAAAGAAAGTCTAGAGAGATTAACATATCTTTCATCCAAAATCCGTGATATGCCTCGCTTGGCATAACAAACAACATACCATCATAATCACCTAATACACTTCTACCAGATAACCCTTGTGCTCTCTCATTCTGATCATCTGCGACATCAACCCTTACTACTAAAGCATCATTGTCTCTGTTGTATATCTCTACGCTATCTTCTATAACCTTCTCACTATCAGTAGGAGTCTCCTCCTGCTGTTTTTCTTCCTTCCCTTTATCAAAAGATATATCAAATATATCAAACCTATCCTGTACAAAATAGAATATTACAACAACAAAGAATATGTATAGTATTATCTTCTTCATGTGTAATAATAACACAAAATTTCCATTTACATGCCCATACCTTTGATGTAAAATTGCCCTGCTAGGAACATGCTTCAAAGCAGTAGAATAAAATATAAGGAGAGGGAAAATGAAGACATTTGAGAAAGCCCTTAATCCAATATATACAAGAATTGAAGAAATAAATGACTTCTCCAAAGTAGAACCACAAGACAGTACAGAGAAGGAAGAGTATCCACATCTCAAAATAGTTACAAATATCAATACGAAAACATCTCACAAGATGATTCATCGTTTACATGAATTAGAGAGAGACTTAGAAAACCAAATTAAGTTAATAGAGATGGAAACTGATTTAGATGCAAGGAAAGAAGCTGTAGGTATATATAATAAAATACTTAATCAAATTGAAGAGTGTATTGAAAGAATTAATAGAGAGCTTCTTAAACTAGACTCTCCGTACTTCGGAAAGATTGTTTTTGAAACAAAGATTGGATCAGAAAAGAAAGAATTGCCTGTATATATAGGTAAGTTCGCATTAATGGAAGAAGAAACATTTAAGCCATTAATAAGTGACTGGAGAGCTCCAATTGCAAATATCTACTATGAAAATAGTGGACCTAAGGATAGCTTAACATATGAGACTCCAAGTGGTTTAAAAGATGGAGATTTAATACAGAAAAGACAGTTCAATATTACAGAAGCAAGATTTAAACATATATATGATGCAAAGAGTGGAAATGTTGCAGCTGACGAATTCTTACTTGCACAGCTTAATCAGAGACTAGGACAGAAACTTCAAGATATTGTAGCTACAATACAAACACAACAAAACGAAATAATCAGAGAAGAGATAAACAGGCCAATGATAATACAAGGAGTTGCAGGTAGTGGTAAAACAACCATACTCCTACATAGGCTCGCATACCTCTTCTATACATACAAAGAAACAATACGACCAGAACGCTCACTCATAATAGGACCTAACAAAATGTTTCTTGACTATATTGCCGATGTATTACCAAGTTTAGGTGTAGATCGTGTAGAAACAAATACATATATGTTCTGGGCTAAAAATATTTTAGGATGGAATAACACATATATACTTCATCAGTCATCTGAAGATTTAAAGATAAAGGAGTATAAAGGATCATTAGAATTTATAGATATACTTGATTCATACTTCGAAGAATTTGAATCTGAGCTATTAGACAGCATCCCATACTCTAGATCAGATATAGTAAGAAAAAGATACTATGAACTAAAAGAAACATATCCATACATAACTATGGATGAGAGATTAGATTTAGCATTAGAGTTTGCATTTGCACAAAAGCAATTCAAAGAGATGAAGACTGGTTCATACATGGATAGCAGCTACTCTGATATAGAAAAAAAGAAAGAGATCTCAAAATACTTTGATAAGAACACATTACCTATTGAGGTATATAGGAACATGTTTAAAAAAGAATATATACAAAAAGATATATCTAAATATACATTAAGTGGAGTAAGTAGAAGTGGAAAGCAAAAAACATATAGAATGGAAGATCTTGCACCAATACTGTACTTACATCTCAAAATACATGGACATAAAGAGTATGAAAAAGAGTATGTAATGATAGATGAAGCTCAAGATCTTAGCCTAGTACAAATACTCACCCTGCTACAAATATCTAAAAAACAGAATGTAACGATAGCAGGTGATTTAGCCCAATCAATTATTCCCCCTTTCTATATCAAAGACTGGAACCAAGTTATTAAACTTTTCGAGAAATGGGATATGGACAATTACTCATACCATCAACTTAATAGATGCTACAGAACAACATTAGAGATAATAGAATTTGCAAACAAAATATTTAGAGATAGATTCCCTAAAACATATAAATTACCGGAAGCAATTCTAAGACATGGTGAACAAATACATACAATAAAACATAAAGAAGAAATAAAAGATTTAAAAGATGAGAAAATCAAGGAATTAATAGACAAAATTAAAAACGAATTTGAAAAAGGAAGTGTAACAGTAGCAGTAATATGTAGAGACAAAGAGAGGGTAAAACAGACATATGAGAAAGTAATAAAGTATGAGAAATATCTTGAAAGAGATATTGTTGATTACACATTAAATGACTACAAAACAGGTCTACTAATTCTTACCGTACAAGATGCAAAAGGTTTAGAGTTTGATACTGTAATAATTCTTGATATAAATGAAAATACATACCCCGATACAGAACTCTCTACAAGATTACTGTATGTAGCAATTACTAGATGTTTACACAGATTAATAATTATAGAAAATAGTAATAGATCACCATTACTAAACATATGACCGCATATGGATTACTAATAGGGATAGCCATTGTCATATCAATAGAACTTCTTCAAAGAAGATATAAACTATTTACATATACAGATCTTCTACTCATTCTATTCTCATCTTTAGTAGGAGCAAGGGGAATTTTTCTTTTACATAATATAGAAGAAATACAAAACGGTAGTATAAAAATATTACAGATATGGGATGGAGGGCTAGCATTTTACGGCGCACTCTTAGGTATAGTACTTTCCCTTTTACTCATTGCAAAAGTAAAGAAAATACACTTCTTTGATCTAACTGATATCCTATTTATATATATCCCATTAGCACAATCCATAGGAAGAATAGGTAATTACTTTAACAATGAACTTTACGGTAAACCGACATCACTACCATGGGGAATATATATCCCTAAAGAGAATAGAATAGAAGGATATGAATCCTATGAATATTTTCATCCAACATTCATATATGAATCTCTTTTAACATTCTCACTCTTCATACTTTTATACCGTATAAGTAAAAAGACACCTCGGAAAGGAGTTACAACAGCAATATACTTAATTGGTTATGCACTCATTAGACTTATTTTAAATACAATCAGAACAGATAAGGAGTATCTATGGGGAATAGAAACCTCAGATATATTCTCATTAATATCATTTCTTGTTGGTATATCAATACTTGCATATACACTGGTTAAATACAAAAAACATTCATAATACAATTTATATTAATTTATCCTCAATATAGGATGGAAACAACAGTAATAATATCCAGTATAGTAATTGCTAATATACTCGGTGTGATACTACATTACACACATAAGAGGAAATCAGAAAATGTTCTAATACACATAATATCAGCAATAAATGAAAGTACTTGGGAACATCTTAAACTAGCCTTCATGCCAATGCTTTTAATAGCATGTGTACAGTCCTTCATACTTACCAATACAAATATATTTGAAGCAAACCTATATGCAATCTTAACAGCACTCCTTTTAATCCCGATATCATATTATCTCTCTCTTCTGATATTTAAGAAAAATCCTGTATGGGTAAATATATTAATATTTATCAAATCTGTAATATTAGGATATCTTGTAGAGTACTTAATATTAATAAATACAATTACAATTCTAGGAGAAATATCTAGTATACTCCTCCTGCTTGTCCTGCTTATACTCTTCTCGGTATTCACATTTACACCACCAAAAATATTCCTCTTTAAAGACCCTATCAAGAGAACATACGGTCATAAGGTATAGATAGTAGAAAAAACTAAAATATTTGGTATACTAAGATATATACATTAGATCATTACCGCAATGATAAAAAATCTGGTATTGATAACTGTCATAGTACTGCTATCAGTATTTATGATCCTTTTTGCATATATTCTCAAAGACCCAAGCCTCTGTTGTGAATTCAACCTTTGTAAGCAATTAAGCAATATCTGTGAAGACAAAGAAGAAGTACTAGATATAGACAGCAATAAAGGTATAAAACTTACAATCGAGGATATAAAGAAAGATGATACAGTAGAGATCGGTACAGTAATAAAAGGAAGTATTACTGGAGGTTGGTACTTCGAAGGAGAGTTCCCAGTCAGAGTATTAAATAGCAATATGGAGATCGTTGATACATTAATTGCTCATGCTAAAGATGATTGGATGACAGATGAAAATGTTCCATTTGAACTTGAACTTAATTTCGATATACAGCAGGAGCAATATATTACACTTAGATTTGAAAAGAGTGATCCATCAGGATTAGAAGAGAATTCTGACTATATAGATTTTACAATTAAGGTAAAACCAAAAAAGGAATCTCTTACTGTAAAAGTATACTTTCCTAATACAAAGATGGGATCAACTGATGATTGTTCTTTAGTATATCCATTAAACAGAAAGATACCGTATACACAAGCTGTAGGTAGAGCTGCTTTAAATGAACTTTTTAATGGTATTACACAAGAAGAAAAAGAGGATGGATACTTTACTAATTTAAATACAGGCATACAAATTCAGAGTATCACTATACAGAACGGCATAGCAAAGGTAGATTTCAATCGGAAATTACAAGAAGGGATTGGAGGATCATGCAAGGTTACGAGTATAAGAGCACAGATAGAAAAGACACTTCTTCAATTCCCTACGGTAAACACAGTAATAATATCAATAGACGGACAATCAGAAGATATACTTCAACCTTAATTAGTTAAGATTACTTTCCAATGCTTTGGCAGCATTTAATATAGTCTGTTCATCAAGATGTTTGCCGATAAATTGAATACCTGTAGGCATACCATCTGACATACCATTAGGAATAGAAATTCCAGGTAATCCAGCCTCTGAACTACCCTCTGCAAGAACATCAGCTATCTCTCCAAACAGTGGATTGTCTGCATCACTTTCCTTTAATGCAATACTTGGTGTTGACGGAGCTACAATACAATCATACTTACTTAATACAGTATCAAAATCTTCTCTAATCAACTGTCTAACCTGTTCACTCTTTTTAAAATATTCATCGGCATATCCAGCTGATAATGAATATGTGCCTGTCATAATTCTTCTCTTTGCTTCCTCACCGAGTCCATCTCCTCTTGTTGATTCATAGTATGTCTTTACAGTACTTTTATCCTTCCCTTCTAATCCATATCTAGTACCATCATATCTAGCAAGATTAGAAGATACTTCACTTCTACATGTAATTGTATATACAGCCATAGCGAATTTAGGATTCAATATATCTACATATTCAATATCGGCTCCTAATCCTTTTAATATCTCAATACTCCTATCAAAATTCTTCCTTACACCATCTTCAAGTTCCAATTCTAAATACTGTTTTGGTATTGCAAATCGCATACCATTTACCTTTGAACTATCTAAACTACTTAAATAGTCAGGAACAGAATCTCTGTATGTTGTAAAATCATATGGATCATACCCAGCTATTACAGAAAGCATCAATGCACTATCATCTACACTCTTTACGATAGGGCCAGGAGAATCAAGAGAAGATCCCATAGCTAAGACACCATACCTAGAAACTCTTCCGTATGTAGGCTTTAAACCAACTACACCACACCATGAGGCTGGTAATCTAATACTCCCTGCAGTTTCAGTACCCAGTGAACCTGCACAAAGATTAGCAGCAACTGCAACAGCTGATCCACCACTACTACCTCCAGGAAGCCTCTCTAAATCATATGGATTCATGCTTCTTCCATAGTACGATGTAGTTGTAGAACTTCCATGACAGAACTGATCTAGATTAGTTTTACCAAGAATTATAGCCCCCTCATCCAATATCTTCTTTGTAACTGTTGATTCATATACTGGTTTGTATCCATCTAATATATGTGATGCTGCACTTGTAAAAAGACCCTTTGTACTAAATATATCCTTTACTGCTATTGGTATACCTCCTAACTTCTTCTTACTCTCTCTTTCAAAGTTATTGTCATACTCTCTTGCCTTCTCAATTGCTAATTCACCAAACACAGATATATATGCATTTAACTTTTTATCTTCTCTTTCTATATTATCCAAGTAGTACTTTGTTAGTTCTTCACTAGAGATTATTTTGTTTCTTAGTTCTTTTAATATTTCTGTTATAGATTTATTTTGCATATATGGGGTATTTTAGCAGAAAATAGGAACAGATTCATTAGGAGACATGAGAACTTAACTTCTCTTTTATGTCTCTTAACATTGGTTCAATATTATTTAGTGTTGGAATGACATCCGGAATAGAAGAGAACGATTGTTCG
>CAZUZI010000034.1:0-4460 GCA_964625015.1 uncultured Candidatus Saccharibacteria bacterium
GCACGGCGTTTTCCCAATCCTGGTTTATCGTGGCGGCCTTCCGGGGTATACTGTTTTCAGCAGGTTCCTGGGGCATCTGGACCGGTTCCTGGTTCGCGGCCTGTACCGGTTCAGGTGCTGGGGCCTGCTGCTTGTCCTTCAGCCAGTAGGTCAGTGTGCTACCCGGTACTCCAAGCTGCTTCGCCACAGCTGTGACACTCATCCCTGTGGCCATGAGTTCCCTGGCCTGTGTCGTTTTCTTGGCTCTATCTTCTCTTGCTTTCGGCATTTTCTCGTCCTCCTCTTTTGGTCGGTTATTCTTCGTGTTTTTCCAGTCGTCCCAACCTGGCGGGAACGGTTCCATCGTGCCGATCAGCACCTCCTTACCGTCCACCAACTTGTACCGGTAGACCGTATTATCGACGAATCCCTTCGGCGGCTCGGGTGCCGGTACCGGCGCGTGCTCCTTAGGGTTGTCTGCCCCGGGTTCCGGGCAGTCGATGTAAAAGTCAGGCTTCATTGCGTGCCTCCTCGTATCTCGGCCTTAAGATTGGCCAGTAATTCCTCTTGCCGTATGTTTTTCCCCTTCAGCACTTGAAGGACTTTGTCATCCATGGTCCCTTTCGACAACAGGTGATAGATCCTCACGGTCTGCTTCTGCCCCTGCCGCCACAGCCTGGCATTCGCCTGAAGGTAAAGCTCCAGCGACCAGGGAAGTCCGAACCAAATGATTATACTGCCTCCGTCTTGCAGGTTCAGCCCGTGGCCGGCACTGGCAGGATGGGCGATCATCAGTTTAGTTTTTCCTGCATTCCAGTCTTTGATATCTTTCTCAGTTTCCAACACTCTTGCATCTTTGAATTTCTGCAAAATCCGTTCCTTATCGCTGACAAAAGAGTAGAAAACCAATGCCGGTTCCTCTCCTGCCTCTTCTATTAGCTCCTCTAATGCATCAAGTTTTTTGTCATGAATCACACGATAGTTTTTAGCTTCGTCATATATCGCTCCATTAGCCAGCTGCAGTAATTTGTTAGTAACTGTTGCCGCGCTCAAGGCTGTAATATAGTCGTCTTCACCAAACTCTAATACTGCATCCCGCTCCATAGTCTTATACAGCTTGTATTCCTTGTCACTTAGCTTCACGATCCGGTCAATACACAACGGTTCCTCCTGGTTGAGGTAGTCCCTGGCTTTCATACTGATGCAGATATCACTGATCAACCGGTCAATCTGCTCTTTCGCCCCAGGCTTAAGCCGGTATTCGTTATAGTCCGGCCGGGGTAATGTATCAAAGTAATTCCGGCGGTACTCTGTAATAGTTTTACCTAACCTCTCACCCCGGTCCAGCAAATAGATCTGCGACCACAGGTCCATATAGCTGTTTGGTGCCGGTGTTCCTGTTAGTCCGATGATCCGCTTTATAAAAGGCCTTACCAGTTTCAGCTTCTTAAACCTCTGACTCCGATTACTTTTAAAACTAGATAACTCGTCTATTACGACAGTGTCAAAATCCCAGTTCCGCCTTAAGGTATCCACCAGCCAGGCCACATTATTCCGGGTAATGATATATACATCGCCTGGCTGCTTTAAGGCATTCAGTCTTTCCTTTTGGGGGCCCATGATTTTCACTAATCTCAGGCTGTCTTTCAAGTGATCCCATTTTTGGTGTTCATCCGGCCAGGTATCTTCTGCGACTCTTTTCGGTGCGATAACCAACACCTTTTGGATGTCCAGATAATCATTTTTAAGTTCTTCAATTGCAGTTAATGTGGTAACCGTTTTTCCTAATCCCATGTCCAAAAACAAACCGGCTGCCGGGTGGTCAAGTATCCATTGTTTTGCTACATCCTGATAATCGTGCGGCACATACTTCACTCTGACATCACCTTTTTTAAAAACTTGTCTACGTCTTCAACAGAATTCAGTTTATAAACTTCAAACCCCAATTTGGCAAAATCTTTTTTCACTGCTTTTTGCCGGGGGGATAAATCCTGACCAGGTCTTTTAAGTTCGACAAAGTAACACTTGCCTTTTATTAAGATAATTCGATCCGGCACTCCGTTATTACCAGGTGATGAAAACTTATAGGCTTTACCACCTAAAGCAGCAACTCTCACTCTCAATTGTTTTTCTATATCTCGTTCTGTTGGCATCCCGATTTCCTTTTCTTCCAAATTTTAGGCGCCAACAAAGTCAACAGAAAATTGTGTAGCACTATATATACATGTATTAGGCTATATATAGGGGGTGTATATATACCTAATTTATGTTTTTATTAATATTGAATAAATTGTGTTGACATTGTTGACACATAACCGTAACCCTTTGTTGTTTCGGCTTTTCAAGCGTCAACACGATTGTTAAATTTTTGTTGACATACGTTGACATTGTTGACAATGATTAAAGTTTTTCTGTTGACACCGTCAACAGAATTTAATGCTGCTGTCGACTTACTGTTGACGCCTAAATCCTCTTTGCCTTCCATAAATTCCAAATCTCATATTGGTATTTACTTTTTCCCAGCCTCCCATGCGGTGTAAAATGTCATTGATTTCTCTGGATATAAGCGGGGTCAACTGCTTGGGATCTCCTCTAAATAGTTCGCACCAAATTTCCATTACACAGGTTTTATCTTTCCGCAGCTCGGCTTTTTCGGCAATCGTGTCAAAATCGTCATTGCCTGATAACCATGCCCGGCGCTCATTGAGGTCCATATCTTCCCAGTTATTTGGGTATAAGCGATCCAGGTATTCAATGATCATGCCGGTTTTCGGGTTCTCTTCTGTGTGTATGCGCTGCTGCTCAAGTGCAGCCTTTGCTGCAATACCATCAAGGATTAAAGGATGCCCTCGCTTGTATAAGGTGACCGCTTCAGCCCATATTTGATCAACTTCACCAGGCAGATCCTCAAATACATCTTTCATCGGCGGCTGAACATAACAGTCCACTGGCCATGATCTGCGGTCTCCTGTTTTATCCCTTAAAAACTCCCGATCATTGGAGGTTCCGAAGAAAATGCACTGCCGTTTATATCGGTTTGTTCGGCGACCGTATGCGGCCCTATACACGTCCTCAGACTTGCTTAAGAATAATTTAGTAGCTTCAATATCGGACTTCCGGGTAGCAGTCAGCTCACCCATTTCAATCAGCCAGACACCTTGCAGCTGTTCGTAGGCTTCTTTGCCAGATACCGTACTTAAGCTGTCGCTGAACCAATCTTTGCCCAGGTAACGAATCAAGGTGCTTTTACCAATGCCCTGAGGCCCGGATAAAACGAGCATGGTGTCATACTTTATTCCTGGCCGCATTATCCGGGCTACTCCTGCCACAAGATGCGTCCTGGTGACCGCCCGGGTGTAGTAACTGTCCTCTGCCCCTAGGTAATCGATCAGCAGCGCTTCAAGTCTTTCCGTGCCATCCCAGGTCAAGTTGTTTAAGTAATCCCTTACCGGGTGGGTACGGTGCCGCTGGAAGATCACGGAGACAGCGTCAGCGATTTTTCCCGCGCCGGAGAGGCCGTATTTGTGCTCCAGGAAGTACCGGACGCCGGCGTCATCATCATCGGTCCAGTCCCGGTTGATATGGTCAGTCCAGGGCAGTTTTCCGGTTATTATGGCCCGGTTGGAGAACTCGTTATAGATAAATTTGCCGGCGACTCTGGGATCGTTTTCCAGGATGATCACAGCATTATCGATTGTGTTCCTGAGCACCCCTTTACGGTCATAATCCAACGTTTTGAGCCATTCTGTGTCTACTTCATCGAATTCGAAGTCGTCTAATACTTCCTGCATCTTTTCTTTTCCCAGTTCTGCCTTTACTCTGTCATCATCACTTGCCAGCTCTGACATTTTGATATAGCTGGGCATACGATTAATAGGAGTATCCAGACTGGCTTTTTCATCCAGATCGCGATATTTATGAATACGCACCAGGTCAAAAGCATTACATAACATGCCGCTGATTGGGTCTGTCCCGTGATGTGAATAAGCAAATTTATCTTCATACACTACCAGGCCGCCGACCGTTGAACCTTCGGTATATGTATACCGGCCGGAAACCTTTGTGGCAGAATAAACTTCAGGCAAGAACTTTTCTATAGCTTCATCAATCAAATAAGTCCGGCAGAAGGCACCGACAATGCCTTTTTTCTCTAAGGGATCCTCCTGCTTTTTTATCTCAGACTGGATCCGGACCCCCTGCCGGGAGCTGACGGGCCAGAAGGATGAATCGCGCCAGTCAAGATAACTGTCCAGGATGATATCCGGGTTCAGCCAGGGGCCTTCCTGTCGTTTGCATATGAACTCCCCGTCGGCTGAGGTACTAGGCCAGTACATCAGCCGGATAGGTTCATAGGTCGTATCATCAAACATATCAATGCCAATATCATCAGCCAGCTTCCGGCTGATCGCCTGGTATTCATCCGGCAGCACGTTTCTATCTAGTGGTATGATTAACCTGAGCCTCGGGCTGCTGGGCTGATG
>CAZUZI010000034.1:4470-9201 GCA_964625015.1 uncultured Candidatus Saccharibacteria bacterium
GATGCGAATGAGTGGAATACATAACTATTTCAAAATCATTGAGCATGATAATGCTGTCCCAGAGCTCATCGGTCTTTATATTCACATTATCCATATCCAGTGTAATCAGGCTTCGATAAGCAAGGTTTTCAGCTTTTCTTCTACCCTGTTTCAGTGCACCGCCGACAAAGCCGCCTACGTCTTTGATCTCGTCCCGGTTCGACTTCGGCAGCTTCTTATACTCCTGGAAGGTTTCCCGGGTCCTGGTCGTCACTTTCAGTTTTTCGACCAGGTCACAGTATGTGATCTCGGTATTCTTCCATTTGAGGGATTGCCTGCTGCTGCCGACAGCGATCATTACTTTTCTATTTATCTTGCTGGTTTTAATAGAGGTTTCCGTTTTATTCATACAATCTCACCTCTAATCTTTTTGATAATACTGGCATTCATAACCATCAGCTTTTAATGGCAGCCCCGGTGCCCACGGAATAGGTCGGCCCATCAGCTCACAGACCGTCTTTAGCACTTGCTGGTTCTCGTCGATTTCAATAACGACCTCGTCATGTACGTGCATCACGATCCGGTACCCGGCTCGATCAAGCATAAGCATTGAGTGAGCCAGGCAGTCACGGGCCACGGCCTGCACGATGTTTTCTACCAGTTTGCCGCCGTAAGTATCCTGCTCTTCCCATTGCCAGGTCTTGTCGTTGACGGCCTGGAAAGTGATTTTTTCTTTCCCTGGGTATGGGTACCGCGCATCCTCAACGATTTTTGGCTTTACATAAGCCAGGCGGCGGCCGCTGGGCAATTCGATGAACAGGATCCCGCTTTGGTAGATCGCTTTTAGATATTTATTGATCTGGACAGTGCTGCGGTCTGCTATCGCTTCAATGACTGCAGCTTCAGTATCCCGCCAGAACTGTGTTATCTTCGGATTACTAGCGCGCCACTGGGCAATGATGTCTTTCAGCTCCCCGTCACTGAGATCCCCGGCACCCATTCTCTTCAGTGCCCCGACGCCGCCACCATAACCGCAGGCCAGCTCTGCCACTTTCCCTTTTTGCCGGAGGGGACCCCCTTTATGAATCGATTCGATCGGCACCTTAAACATGGCAGCAGCTGAAGCTTCATATATTTTGCCGTGTGAATTGAATACGTCGATCCTCCATTGCTCTCCTGATAGCCAGGCTATAACTCTTGCTTCGATTGCGGAGAAGTCTGCAACTACAAATTTATTGCCGGGGCCTGGTATGATTGCGGTCCGGATGCACTGGCTCAATATGTCTGATGGATCCTCATACATCATTTCCAACAGCTCCAGATCACCGGTTTTAATAATTTCCCGTGCGGTACCCAAATCACTTATATGATTCTGGGGCAGGTTCTGAGGCTGTATGCTTCTACCTGCCCAGCGCCCGGTCCGGGAGGCGCCGTAAAACTGCAGGATCCCTCTGGCTCTCCCGTCTGAACATGCAACATCAAGCATCTTCTGATACTTGGCGATACTGGTCTTTGACAGCCTCTGCCTGACTTCAAGTGCAAAGACGATATCCGGGTAATCTTTAAAAGTTCGCATCAAATCGGTCTGGTTCTTTTTAGTGATGCTGGTCACCGTTTGACCGGTACGAGATTTTATAAGTGCTTTCATATCTACCAGGCTGTTGGGATTCTCTAATCCTGTCCGGGTTCGGAATTCTTCAGTCAGTTTCAATGTTTGTTCCTGGTCAATTTTAACTGCGGCTTCAACCATATCGATATCGATCAAGATCCCGGCATCATTTATTTTTTGATCAAGCTGGTAAAGCTTGATTTCTTCCTCAGGCACCACGATAAACTTCTCCAGCTTGTTACGTATGCTTCGTTCCGCTTCCACATCCTGGGCGCAGTATAGTTTAAACTGTTCCCACTCCGCAGGCCGTTCTTCCCTTGTATAGCCCTTTTTCTTTTTGGCCGGTTTAAACAGGCCCCCCTGTTCGCCGCCGGTGGTTTTCCTCGGTAGGCAGAATAACCTGATCAAGTTTTTACCGGTGAATAGTTTTTGTTTATCCTGGTCAATCCCTACTGCGATACCTACACTGGCAAGGTTACCGGTAAAGCCTAACCGGGCCGCCAGGACTTGAGTGCAGTCCCAGTTAACCGAATTAAAGCCAAAATATTTATTAATGCAGACTCTTTCAAACTGGGCATTGAATGCAGTTTTTCTAATACGGTGGGTGGTTAAGGCAGAGACTACCTTTTCAGGCAGTCTCTCACCGTTAGCCAGGTCAACTACTTTAACCGGATCCTGATTGAAAGCGTATGCAAACAGCAAGATCTTAAACTCAGGTGAATCAACATATTTATAAACTCCGCAGTCAGTCAGGCTGATATCGCTGTACGTTTCTATGTCTACGTTCAAAGTTGTCATGGTACTAACTCAAGAAGTCGTCGTCTGCGTCAATCTCTTCAAAGTCAAAGTCGTCCTCAGGGGAACTGGTAACACCTGCTAACGGCTCACCGTCTTCAATCTTTTGGATGCTGAGCAGGCTACAGGCTACACCCCTATTGCCGTTAGCATTGAATGGGTAAAAATTGATAGATACCCGGCAGTAACATCCGGAATAAACATCATCTGAACCAAGCTCAATAGCTTTGCCCGTCGTCTTGTCTTTTTCAGTACCTACGACTTTGGGGGCTTTGTCATTGTTCGCATTAATAAAATAGCTGTCTGCATAGGCCTCATCCTCCGGCCGATCTTCGTCGCCGTCGCGCATAGGCAGTTTAAGGTTGGCCGGGATCTTGCCTCCCCATTTTGCTTTACCCAACTCCTTAGCGTTATTAATAGCTTGTTCCAGAGTCTTAAGCATTTGTTTATCAGTTTTTGGGATAATAAGTGAAACAGAGTATTTAGGATCGCTGCCATTAATGCTTTTAGGTTCGAATATGTGGGCATAGCTCAGTCTTACCAGTCCGGTTACAACCTTAGTGTCATTTTTCAATACTGCTTGTATTTTCTTAGCCATACTTATCAATCTCCTTTACATTTCAAAATCGTCTTCAGGTGAATTAAGAGCGGGTCTTTTGTCACTGTTTGGTACCAGGGTAGGTTTGCCAGGCGGCTTAACGATATAAGCTTTGGCAAGCTCTCCGAACCGTTTTTTACCAAACAGCTTTTCAAGTGCAGTAATCGTTTGCAGGGCTTTCGGTTTCCAGATTTCATCAGGTTTCGTGGTTTCCTTCTCCAGGATCTCAGCCAATGCAGCCTCGTCTGTTATCTGACGATTACTCCTGCCTTCAACAAGCTTGTAACCGGGTATTTCCTGGCCTTCCAAAGCTTTATTTAAGGCGCCGTCTTTGATATCAGTTATCCAACTTACAATTTCATCGGCCTGGCTTAAAATCTCAGCCATGAATTCCAGGGTAATTTGGCCTTCTTTATGCTCTTCTACAAAGGTTAGATTTTTTTCGGCGCGGGCTTTGCAATCAGCTTTGATCTTGCAAAACTTGCACCAGTCTCCCGGGTTCTGCTCTCCCTTGCCTTCAAAAGCAAGTTCTGCAACTGGTTTTACTTTATTCTCTGCCCAGTCAATCAGCATATCAGCAGAGATTACTGAGGATGATATATTACCCAGCCTGACCTGGGCGATGGTAGTTTTGATAGTATGGATATTGTAGATAAATCCAAACTGCTCATAAGCCCCCAGGGCGTATAGCATAAGCTGAGGATTATCGACCGCACTGACCTCAACACCCTTGCCGAATTTCAAATCAATAACTTCCATCTGACCGTCAGCTATGATGATGCAGTCTCCGGTACCAAAACCTGCCGGCACATATGAGGAATAGTCCAGTTTTTCTTCTAGATAAATAACCGGGTCCCCGGTAGCTTGTACAGCAGCATGAAACTGTTCAATGACATAATCGGTATAGATAGATACCTCATCAATCATTCCCTCATAATAAAGCTCATGGGATTTAATAGCCGCCCAATTCGCTTCGTAGCAGCCTAATTTGTTAAAGAGATATTCATCCAGTATAAGTTCGCCGATAGTATGTGCCAAAGTTCCTTCGGCAGCATAAAGGCTGGCAGTATCTTTCATTCGCTCTGTTAGCCTGGCTGATGGAGGGCAGTGCATCCACCGGTAGGCAGATGAAGCGCTAAGTAGTGCGTGTGGCATTACAGCTCCTCCAATCTGGCCATGACGGCAGCAAAGTCTTTTTCCTGCAGGTCGGTTACCTTTTTTACCTTGAAATCTGACAGGATCTGTTTCAGCTTGTCTCGGTTGGTGGTTGAGTTTTTGGAAACAAATTTGGCTCTGACCTCTTCCAGAGTGTATTCCTTTTCAGATTCAGCCGGCTCAAGTTCTTGCGTAGCTGGCGAGGGATCACCTTGTTTAGACTCCGGTTCAGGCTTCGGCTGCGGTTTTGATTCCCGCTGCTCCTGGATGTCAGGGTGTACTTCTCCGCTCCGGGAGCCTGGACCCATCAATAGCAATTCAATATTGCCAGCCAGGGCGCCGGCCAGGGCATTGATTGATTCCACAAGCTCAGGGGCGTGAATTCTTACGTTGATGTCCATATGCTATAAATCCTCCTATTTGTATTTGGCTAAAATTAGCAGCTGTTGGTCGCCTTCTTCTTTAAAATTCAAATTTTGACCTGCATAATAGCGAACATACCGGCAACATTAATTTATTACTTGCAGCTCACTCAGCTTTACGGTCTTAAAGACCCAGCTGTCCTGCAGCTTCTTCGATACATGGCGCCCTCGGT
>CAZUZI010000035.1:0-8899 GCA_964625015.1 uncultured Candidatus Saccharibacteria bacterium
AGGAACCACCTTAAATTTTTCTGAAAATTGTCTTGACGGCGGGGGGCATTACATACCCTTATATGTTTTCACGCCTTTTTTGCGAAAGATCGTTTTCAATAGCACAAGAAATGAGTTATTGTTGCTCATTTTAATTTCTTTTTTTATTTCAGCATTAAACAATTTCATTTCAGGTTTTTATGGATGGGAATCTAAACTTTTTTGTAATTGGTTTCTTTTGTATATTCCTTTTTATTTAACAGGTTATTTTATTAATACCGACCCAAGATCTTTCTCGTGTTCTTATTTATTTTTCCTTTTTTCGATTTCCATATTGTTAACAGCATTTGGATGTCATTTCTTAGCTCAAAAATTCAACTTGGCGACCGGACTTTATTTTTATAATAACTTGAGTATAACCGTAATACCCATGTCTATATCCATAATGTATTTGTTTAGATTATTACAAAAACCAATTTGGGATGCTAAATATTTAGAAACAATATCGATTTGTACTTTTGGCGCCTATTTATCCCACCCAATTTTTTTAGAATTAATTAATTATTTGGGGTTTCAACCAGCAAGATTTTATCCTCTTTTTTCTATCTTCCTGCAATCCATAATAGTTTTCATTTTGTCTGTTTTTCTAACCATGATTTTTCAAAAAATCCCATTTTTAAAAAATACAGTTTAAAGGTTTGTCGGATGCTAAAATTTATGGAATCTTTGTTCCAAAAAATTTATTCTTCAATTAAGGTAGTTTATTTGCATTCTCCCTTGGCTTTTCGACGAAAAATTGCGGAATTAAGGCTTATATATAGAGTCTTAAGGGTTAGATCGAGAATTCCTTCTACAATTGAACGTTTGAGGACTAAAGATGTGATCAATGTATTTTTTTTGGCCATGAATGTTTCAATGTGGAAATATGATGGTGTTTTTAGACTAATGAAAAAGCACAGTCGATTTAGACCTATAGTTGTTTTAGCACCAAGAATCAATCAAACAGAGGAGGATAAACAAGAGGATATTGATGAAATGAAGACTTTTTTTGTTTCAAAAGGTTGCGAGTATATTGAAGTTGATGACGAGTTAAAATTTAATCCAGATATTGTTTTTTACACTCAGCCATACGATAAGATTATTAGCGAAAAATTCTGTGTTGATAACTTAAAAAATACATTAATTTGCTACGTCCCATATGGTTTTTGGGTGGAAAAATATAGTTGGGGTTACAATCAATGTATTCATAATTGTGCTTGGAAACAGTTTTTGCCAACATTGCTGCACAAGGAGCTGGCTTCAAAACTATCTTTGATTCGAGGCAAAAACACAGTTGTAACAGGTTACCCGATGGCAGATGAATTTTTTTCGCCAAATAGGCCATTGACAGATCCCTGGAAAATTAAGAACCATTTGATCAAGAGGATTATTTGGGCTCCACATCACTCTATTGATCAAATTGACGCCTTAGACTGTTCCACCTTCTTGGAGAATCATCAAATAATGATTGATCTCGCGAGAAATTATCATGGTTTCGTACAAATTGCTTTTAAACCCCACCCCATGCTTGCAACAAAATTGATGGCACGGCCTGATTGGGGGCCAAGCAAAACACAGAGTTATTTTCAGGAATGGCTAGATTTACCTAATGGACAAATTGAATCTGGCGAATATATTGATTTGTTTCTAACGTCTGATGCAATGATACATGATTGTAGTTCATTTATGGTTGAGTATCTATATGTTCAAAAGCCAGTAATGTACCTGGCCAAAGCTAATAATTTTGACCATTTTTGTGATTTCGGCAAGCTAGCATATAATGTCCACTATAAGGGTTTATCGCAGAAGGAGATAAAAAACTTTATTGAAAATGTAGTTCTAGAGGGGAAAGATTGGTTGAGCCACGAAAGAAAACTGTTTTTTGATTCTTTTCTTTCATCATCTTTTAATGACGGAGTGGCTAATACAATTTTTCAAAAAATTGTTAATGAACTATTCTTTCAGGGATCACAATTTTGATTTTTTCATTTAATTGTTTTTCTAGGCGCATTGAATGACTTCCCCCAACAAAACTTTTAATGGCATAGTCTGGAGCGGTTTGGAAAAATTTTCTCTCCAGCTTGTTCAATTTTTACTAAGCCTTTTAATGGCAAGAATGTTGACTCCTGCAGACTTTGGCCTAATGGCAATGATTTCTTTTTTTCTTTCCATTTCTCAGGTGTTTATTGACAGTGGCTTGGGCAGTGCATTGATTCAAAAAGATTATTGCGATGAAATTGATTTTTCGACAGTTTTTTTCTACAATTTTGTCCTCGCACTGATTATTTTCGCTATTATTTTTTTTCTGGCACCTTTTATCGCAAATTTTTATTCTTTGCCTGAATTAGTTTCTATTACAAGAGTGATGGGCTTAAATTTGGTTTTTTCCTCCTTTTTGGTTGTTCCAAGGACAATTCTTGCAAAAGATATAAATTTTAAAACTCTTGCAAAGACTTCTTTTTTTGCTGCAATTTTTTCTGGTTTTTTAGGGGTTTCACTGGCTTTTTGGGGCATGGGAGTTTGGTCACTTGTTTGGCAAGCGATTGCAAATACCGTTCTAAGTCTCTTTTTAATAAGCTGGTTTTTGAAATGGAAACCCAAGTTTGTTTTTTCTCGGTCTGCGTTCTATTCACTTTTTCCTTTCGGCTCAAAATTATTGATTGCAAACGTAATTAGCTCAGTTTATTCCAATCTCCATAGTGTAGTAATTGGTAAAAAATTTAGTGCCAATGACCTTGGATATTTTACAAGGGCCAATCAGTTTGCCATGTTTCCTTCAAATAACTTAGGGCAAATCTTAGCTCGGGTCACGTTTCCAATATTAAGCTCAATTCAAAATGATGATAAAAGACTAAAAGAATTTTATTGTAAATGTCTCGCATTTTCCTCTTTTATTATTTTCCCACTGATGATGGGTTTAATAATACTATCAAAACCTATTGTTTTTTTTGTTTTGTCTGACAAATGGGAACCTTCCGTCGAGTTATTAAAAATCTTATGTTTTAGTTGTATGTGGGACCATATTTGTTTAATTAACTTAAATCTCCTATATGTTAAAGGGAGAACAGACTTGGTTTTAAAATTAGAAATTATTAAAAAAACCATTGCTTTAGTTATTCTTTTTGCTTCAATACGATTTGGGGTGAAAGGTATTTGCTTAGGCTCAGCTATTTATTCTTTGTTCGCTGTTTTTATTAATGCTTTTTACACAAAAAGATTGATTCAAATTACTTATTTAATGCAAATTAGGCATACTTTACAATACTTTTTCTACGCCATTTTGATGGGACTATTAGTTCAATATTCAATTTATTGGGTTGAAGGAAATTTTTGGAAGATACTAATTGGTTCAATTCTGGGAACTGCCTTTTATGCCTTTATTTCATTTATCTTGAATCTAGAGCCTGCTATTTATTTTTTTCGTAAGATTCTTGCCATCAAAATGAGTTTAATTGTTTTTAATGGCTCTAAACTGCTAAGGAAATAATTGAATAAATGACTGGCTTCTCATATTGTTCTGAAGCATGAAATGGCCAGAATGCAAAATGAAAGCGTGGTATATGGTTTTTCATGTTTTTAGACGAAGGTCGGTGTTGATTTGCGCCTTGAAAAGAACTTTTCTAGAGCTATGGCAAGTGACCTGTGATGCTAGCTGATTGAAAAAACTACACGATGTGCCAATGAAAAAAGGGGGGGATTGTGGATTTTGCTGATAATGGCTGTGCGTAACATGCTGCTGCTTAATTTGAGCTTCCGTCTATTTGCACTTTTCATAATATGCACAAATTATGAAAAGTGCAAATTGACGAAAAAATAATTCACATAGCAAAAAAGATGAACAAAGAGTTTTATAGATCGCAAAGTTTTTTGCATTTGAGCGCAAGTTATGGCAAGAATTTGAATTCTGGAGACATAATGTGCGAACTTGCAAATTATTAATCCTTCTGCGAGGGGCACTTTTTTAATGTTTTATTTAATGCGAAAAATATCATTAGAATTAATACTGATAAATGTTGTTTTTCTGTTTTCTGTTTTGTTCTCGTTTCGTTTCCGCTTGGGGGATTTCTGGTCTGTTCCGCTAAGTATTTTTTCGTTTATATATATTGTTTTTTATGGTCGAAAGGCATTTTGCAGGCAGAATAAGATGTGTTGGATTATAGTTGGTTTTATTCTTCTTGCATTCACAAGCTCTTTAAACTTTTTTTTCTTTAACTGGCTGCAAATTAGCTATTTGGAATATATTTTGAATGCAACTGCACATTTTTGGGTTTTTTTGGTATTTTATATTTTTTCCGTTCGAAATTCCGATGACACTTTTTTTTATCGATTGGGAATTACATACGGTTTAATTGCTATTGTAGCTTTTTTTAGGGCCGTTTCGAGGAAGAGTCTTGGCTATATCCCAAGTATGGATGCTTTAAATCATTATGCAATGGTTTTTAGTTGTTATCCAATTCTTTATTTGAGAGGCGGTTTTCTATTTCAGACCAGCCTAATATTTTTGGCAATTCTAATTGGCATTGCAAGTCTAAAGAGAACGGCGATAATTTTTGTTATCGCAATAATCAGTATGTGGTTCTTGTTTTTAATTTTAAAAAATAGCCTTTATTTAAGGACAAAACTGATTCTAATTTCAATTTTCTTGGTTATGCTTGTGGCAGTGCTTCCGTGGTTTCAATTGTCTCAATTGTCTCAATTTTCTGAGGTTTCTACTATGGTTGGGAGGTTTGAGCGCACGTCAGAAGATGGTGGCAGCGGCAGAGTTATAATTTGGGATAAGGCTATCAAGGATATATCTAATTTTGAATTTCACGAGATTATTTATGGGAGGGGGTGGGCAGCCTCAAGAGATGATGTCGAGGGAAAATACATGACCTTGCATAATGATTGCCTAGAAATGTTTTATTCTTATGGCTTATGTGGTTTGATGCTGCTTATTCTTTTTTATTGTCGATTGTTTAAAATTCTATGCTTTTTTTGGCGCAATTCCAATTATTTATTTTTCCCATATTTGATAGCTTCAACTTTTTTAATTTTGGAGGGATTGGTTAGCACTCCATTTTCTTTTTCTTTCTCAGTTATGGTATTTGGCTTTTTGGGTTTTATTGAGGGAAGGCTTGCTAGATTATTAGGCTTCAAAAAAATGCTTTTGCGTATTGCATCTTAAAGTGCTAAGATATGCTATGCTGGGAGGCAAGATGCATAATTGTTCTGCTAAAGTCGCAATTGTTGTTGCGTCTTTTGAAGTTGGTGGTATTGAAAGGGTTATGATTACCTTAGCCAATGCTTTTAAAGACTTGGGTTATAAGGTAGATTTTCTTGTTTGTCATAATTGTGGTTTATATAAACAGGATTTGAACCCTGATATAGAGCAAATCACTTTGTCTGATTTTTCCCCTGGGAAGGTTACTTTAGGTCGTTGGTTGCAAATTTCATATAGAGTTGCCAAATACCTTCTCAAGAACCCTGGTACCAAGATTATGGTTTCTAACAGAGGCTTAGGCTTATTAGTTATGCCTTCTTGGCTGTTTGTTCCAAATAAAACTTCGTTGTTCCTTTGTGAGGCCGAGTCTATTATAGACTCTGAATTATGCTCTTCATTCAAAAAATCTATTCAATACTATGCAATGAGGTTGTTTTATAAAAAGGCAACCGGTATTTTTTCTAATTCTCTTGCGACAAAAAATGATTTGATTCGAGCTTATGACTTACCCAAGAAAAAGATTTCATCAATCTATAATCCAATTCCTTTTAAGGGCTCCTTTGATGCAAAGTCTCAAAAAGAAGAAAAAATTTTATTGGCAGTCGGTAGATTAGTAAAAAATAAAAATTGGGGAGATGTAATTGATGCTTTTCCATTGGTAAAAAAAAGATTTCCAATGGCAAAATTGATAATTCTTGGGGAAGGTCCGGAAAGAGATAATTTAAAAAATAAGATTGTCAAACTAGGTTTATCTAATTCTGTATTTCTTGAAGGTTTCGTAAGGGATCCGACCTCTTATTATTCTAAGGCTCACGTTTTGGTACATACCTCTCTTTGGGAGGGTTTTGGCAATGTGTTGGTAGAAGCTATGAGCTGTGGAACTCCGGTAGTTGCATACGATTGTATTGGTGCAATAAGAGAGGTTTTGGAAGACGGGAAGTATGGGAAGCTTGTAGAGTTTGGCAACTTGAGTGCCTTAGCGTCAGCAATTATTGATCAGATTGAAAGCCCGCCTTCTCAGAGTATTTTAATGGAAGCGGTGTGTCGATTTGAAGTCGTTAAAATTGCAAAGCAATACCTTCAATGTTTAAATTTGCGTTCTTAATAAAGTTGTGCTTAAAAATTTCTACATTTTTCCGGGGCAGCTTAGACCAATTATGTTTTATCGGGCAGTTGATGTAAATAATAGCGTATTGAATATTTTAACCTTAATCATTTTCTCTGTTTTCCGAATGGGTCGTTTTTTTCGTAACGATTATTTGTCCTCACAATTTTTCGAACAAATATTCCACGCTTTTTTTCATACTTCTTTGTGTATAGAATTGTTTTGTTCGGGACTCAAGCAATGAATAAGCCTCAGATTTCTGTAATTATACCAACCTTCAAGCCACAAGAATACATCTGGTCCTTGTTGGACTCTTTGAGGTCACAGGTTTTGCAGAGTGATTGTTTCGAAATTCTTATTATTTTAAATGGTTGTAATGAGCCTTTTCGAAGCAAGATAGAGCTCTATATCAATTCGAAACTATCTGCTCTGACTGTGAAATTGTTCCAGACTGATAAGCCAGGCGTTTCTAATGCAAGAAATATTGGTATTGATAATGCTCGGGGGGAGTTCGTATGTTTCATTGACGATGATGATATTGTCTCACCCTCTTACTTGCTTGAAATGTTGTGTATTGCTCAAAAAAAAATAATCCCGGTAAGCTACATGTTATCATTCTCTAGCAGTATAGACAACGCGTTTCCTGATTACATTACCCGGAACTTTGAGTTATACTCTGACAGAGAAACCTGTAGTATTTTTCAATTACGAAAGTTCATGTCAACATCATGCTGTAAGCTCATTCCAATGTGCGCTATTGGAGACCGGCGATTTGATGTTAGTTTTCAGAATGGTGAAGACAGCTTGTTTATGGCTCTTATTTCTGACAACATTGCCAAGTTGAAGCTCACTAGTCGTGATGCTGTGTATTACAGAAGAATCAGGGGTGAGTCTTTGTCTCGGTCACAAAGTAAAAAGGCAAAAGTCAAAAACGGTTTGCGACTTGCTAGGCAATTCTTATTGCTTTATTTAAAGAAACCACATTCTTACAATGCGTTATTTTATGTGACACGAATCTTAGCTTCGCTAAGAAAGGTTGTTTGCGCAGTGCTGCAGCTTTAACAATGATAATCTTCGCAACAGCAAATTGTTATCGGAAAGTTGTAAAATTCGCCCAGATCGGGTTTAATTACTTTCGTATGGCAATGAAAGGAATTGAGTTTGAAAATTATCTATTTGCACCAATATTTCAATACTCCTGACATGCCCGGGGGGACCAGATCTTATGAAATGGCTCGGAGGCTCGTTGAATATGGCCATCAGGTTGAGATGGTCACCTCATGGAGAGAAGAAGATGGCAAGTCAGATTGGTTTAATACTCAGGAGGCTGGTGTAAGTGTTCACTGGTTGCCGGTGCCCTACTCTAACAAAATGGGTTTTGCTCAGAGGCTCACAGCTTTTAATAAATTTGCCTTGGGGGCTGCACTGAAGGCGATTTGGTTACAGGGCGATGTTATATTTGCTACTTCGACGCCGCTCACTATTGCTATTCCTGCAATAATTGCTTCAAAGTTCAGAAAAATTCCGATGGTTTTTGAGGTTCGAGATCTATGGCCTGAGTTGCCGATTGCAATAGGTGCTTTAAAAAACCCCATCCTGAAGTTTGGTGCGAAGCTTCTCGAAAAATTGGCTTACTTCAATTCCGAGCATGTTGTTGCTCTGTCGCCAGGCATGCTGGAAGGGATTGTGAAAACTAGTTATCCTCGTGGGCGGGTTAGCATGATTCCCAACAGCTCTGATATTGATCTTTTTAAACCAGACCAGATCAAAGCACAGGAATTTCGGCAAACCTACGAATGGCTTAAAGACCGGCCGCTGGTTATTTATTGCGGTACCATGGGTGAGATAAATGGAGTTGAATATCTTGCCAAAGTGGCAAAGGAAATGCTTTCGATTAACCCTGAAATTCGTTTTTTGATTATCGGTCACGGCAAAATGGAGCAGTTCGTAAAAGCAGAAGCAGAGCGACTTGGTGTTTTGGGTATAAACTTTTTTATGTTGCCCCAGCTTTCAAAGCAGCAAATTCCAATTGTGTTTGCTGCTGCCACAATTTCGGCTTCCACCTTTGTTGATTTGCCTGCGATGTGGGCTAATTCGGCCAACAAGTTTTTTGATACTCTTGCCAGCGGAACGCCTGCATTGATCAATTATCAGGGTTGGCAAGCAGAACTTCTTAGCCGAACAGGCGCAGGAATGGTTTTAGACGTTAAGTCGCCGAAGTCTTCTGCGGTTGAGTTGAATTGTAAAATTCAAGATTCAGAATGGCTCAAAAATGCTTCGCAATCGGCAATAAAACTTGCGACAGATAAGTTTTCGCGTGACAGACTGGCAAAGCAACTGGAGCAAGTTTTGCTTTCCGCCGTTAAAAGTTAGCTGCGTGATTAGTTAACATTAAAAATGGTGTTAGATTGATATACTCATTGCGTTAAATGGGGGCAAGTATGGATAAGCTGTCTGAGCTTTGCGAAATTTTTCCGGATTTGGAGAACATCCTGGCGCCAAGCTCAACCGTTGAGGTTGCCATAAATCAAGGTATCATAGTTCTTGACGCCAACACCTTATTATTGCCTTAC
>CAZUZI010000036.1:0-8781 GCA_964625015.1 uncultured Candidatus Saccharibacteria bacterium
TGTAGGAAAAGAGGTGCCAGTAGACACAAATGAAGAATAAATTTGTTGTAGTTGGGGACTTACACTGTTCCCCAACTACTTTAAATATCACTTATCAGGTATTTGAACTTTTGAAAACTTATTCTGATTATACACCTATATTCTTAGGAGACTTTTTTCATTCAAAAAATAGGTTAGATAGTAGATTTCTCATAGACTTGTTTGGAATACTATCTACTTATAACAAAGAGTGCATTGTTATAAGCGGGAACCATGATTTCATAGATTCATCAACATCTCTGATAAGCATCTTGCCCTCCAACTTTATTAAAATAACAGTTCCTACAATAATAGAACGAGACAGCTATAAACTACTACTTATGCCTTATACCGCCCCTACTGAAGAAACTATGACTTATTTAAAAGATCATATGTCTCAAGATACTATACTTTTGTCTCATATTGTTATAGACCAACTAACTGATCTTAACATAGAGAGTTTTCCTAAAGAACTTTTTGACAATTTTAAAGTAGTTCTCAACGGACATATACATTCAAGTGAAATAAAAGATAATATACTTCAATTAGGTGCAGTCTATCCAGTAAGTGTATCAGAAGTAGAAAAGTACAACCCTTTCATTGTTTTCATTGAAGAAGGAGAAATTACAGACGTAAAACCACTAATGTTTTTTTCTATAGTCTCTGCTGATGAATACAGACCTGAACTCAATCAAGAAAATGTGATAATAAAAACTAATAATCAAGATTTAATGGCCCAATATGATAAAGCGTTCAAAGTATTATTCACTGGTGTAAAAAACAAAGATCCTGAAGTTTCCAATGTGCTAGAGCTAAAACAATCTTTTGAAGAAACACTAAAGGATCAAATCTTGAGGGCAAAGCTGGACGAACCCACTTTAAAATTACTAAAAGAAACCCTTCCAGATAACCTAAATCTTTGGGAAGAGAAATTAATTGTAAATGATATGTTGCACGCTATCAATTTAGCATTGGAGGATGCTAAAAAACTAAAAAATAAAAAGGAGAATTTATCTTATGCATGAGGTATTGATACGTAAATTATCATTAAAATTAGAAGTCTTAATAGAAAAAGTAACAAAGATGGAGGAGAGGTTAAGACATTTAGAAACTTTATTGGAAGTAGGTAAAAATCCCAAAGACGATCTTATACAATTTACTTCTGGAGATGATGAGTGGTGGAAATGATTAACATAACTTTCCTCTCTTTAGAATTGACTAATTACAGAAAGATAGTACATCTTCAGTTAGGATTAGCCAACAAAGGAGTTGTAAGAGTAGAGGGCCGTAACGGTTCAGGAAAATCTAGTATATTTGAAGGACTTACTTGGATCTTGTTTGGCATAGATTCTAGGAAGAGCAATATAAAATCTATTATTCGTTTTGGGGAATCTAAAGCTGCTGGAGTCTTGAATTTTAAAATAAAAGATACTACGTACAAGATAGTTAGAGAGCGCACCCCTACTATGACTGATACTACTGTATTTCAAGACAATAAAGAATTAAAATTCAATACTGCCAAAGATGCTCAGGTTTTTATTGACTCTATTTTAGGGATGGATGCAAACACTTTCTATAAACTGATTTTCCTTAGACAGTATAATGTAGAAAGTTTTTTTGAACAAACGGATTCCTATCAAAAGTCTTTTTTAGATGCAATTTTTGATTTTTCAATATTCAACACACTATACGATCATTATGATTCCCTGATAAAAAACATAAGTAATCTTAAGAACGAATTTTCACAAATATTTAATTGGTTAGAGTCTGAAAAAAACACCCTTATAGAAGAGAATAATAGGTTGAAAACTCTTACTCCGCAACAGATAAATACCTCTATTTATGAAAATGAACTCAAGGAACTAACAGATAGAATAAATTTATCAGTAAGCGAAATCGAGGGGCTTGCTTCACAACAAGAGGTTATAAATAAAGAAATCCCCCTAAAAAAACAAGTTATTTCCGAATTGGAAATATCTATAAAACAGTTCAAAGAAAAAGAAAAATTCTTCCCTGAAAAGGTAGATCTTTACAGAGAAAGTCTAGATGCAGGTAAATGTGTAGTATGTGATAGAAAACTAACTCAAACCCTAGAAAAAAGATTTAATTCCGTACTAATAGAGCTTGCCTCCTTGCATGAGGATCTAAAAACTATGAATACTAATTTAATTAAAGAAAAAGAAGACCATGATACTCTGACTTCTAAACTACGTGAACTTTCATTCAAAATACAGGGGATACAATATAATAAAAATTCTTTTGAATCCAAAATTAAATCAATTCACGAAACTATTGAGCAGAATATCAAATTACAAGAGAATGTGGAAGAATTAATTAAATCTAGGGACGATATAATAAAGGCCAACAGTGATAGAATCAATATTATTAATCAAACAATAGATATTGATTTTTGGACGCTTGTTGAAGAATGTTATAAAAAATTAGTAATTATAAGGGATCTCTTTGGTAAAAAAGGATTAAAAAATAATTTTCTGGAGGTTTATACTACCGCATTGGCAGCTAATATAAACTCTGTTTTAGAAAAAGTGTTACCAGATACTAAAATAGATATTTGTACTGAAAAACAATTAACTTCTGGAGATACTAAACGGGCAATAGATGTTAAAATCACAAAAAACAATAATTTACTAGGCTATTTTGATTTAAGCGGAGGAGAAAGAAAACGATTAGATCTAGCATTTATTTTAGCAACACACTCCTTGTTAGAGAATCTTGGAGACTTCTCATCTAATATTCTTATACTGGATGAGGCGTTTGACGGTTTAGATGCTGAAGGCATGGAACATTTCTCCGATTATTTGAGGGGCTATGCTAAAAGCAGTATTTTTGTGATAACACATACTCCATATACTACGTATTCAGATAATTTAATTCTCATGGAGGATTAATCAATGGGTAAATCTAGCTGGAAATACTTTGAGAGAAGAATAGCTAAAAAAATTGCTGATATGTGGGGGTTGACATATAATGAAAATGTTCTTCGCACTCCCGGCAGTGGAAGTATGTCAAACTTCAAGGGAGATATAATTGTTATAGGAGAAAATTTTCCTCTTCATATAGAGTGTAAGTTTGGCTACGAATTCAGTTTAGAAGATATTGCCAAAGATAAGGCTACTATAAAAAGTTTTGTAAAACAAGCAGAAGAAGATTGTCCAAAAAATAAAATTCCCGTAATAATACTATCACGTCCTTACTATGGCATATATGTTATTATAGATCTAAAACACGTCAATACTAATTTTCCTCTACATACAACATTTTTGAATTTTGTGATGAGAACGAATAATTATCTTGTAATTCAATTACAAGACTTGAAAAAAGCATACGAAAGGGGGTTGTTAGTTGAAAAATCTTTATAAGAAGTACGAAATTATAGCTGCTAAATTAGGAAAGAACAAACGCCCGATTCCATATACTACTTATATAGATTTATGGACAGAATTACATAATGAACTTGAAAGATTAAACATTGATGCTTTTCAATTCTTGGAATTTACCCTAAACTATATGACTAATATCTACCCTAACTCCTTTTTTATGCGCAGTGGAACTCAATTCAAGTCTATAATCAGATATCTTAAACAGATACAATCTGGTGAAGAGGCAGTGAAAGATCAATCAAAAGATCTTATACAACAATATACTTCTTTATATTTATTAACCTCTTTAGCTTATAATACTTTATTATTGTATGATTCAGATACTTTAGATACCGAGACATATTCAAACTCATTATATGAATTGATGTTAGCATACTCACCTATAATAATAGCATATAAAATAACTCATAATGAATTATTTTTAGAAATTGAAGGAGGAAAAGACAAGACATATCATGATTTTATTTTGCAGGGATATTTTAATAAATTTTTTGATTATTATGAGAATTTAAGACAACTGCCTAAAGAACAGGTGCTAGAAATATACAAAGATGCTTATAATAAATTAGATAATTTAAACAATCAAATAACGAGTATAGAAAGCAGTATTTATTTAATGGGTACTATTGGTACTGGCGACTTTATTTTTTGAGGGGGGTTTTTATGAAGTTACATACGGTGCTGGCCTCATTTGTAAAATACCCTAAATTTCTATACGTAGTTGACAGCAAATTACTGCAAGCTGCATATAGTCAAGATGAGGCTTTTGGATTCTTTTTAAATGAACTGGTAAGGCACTATAAAATCAACCCTCTTGAAGTTCCTAATATAGAGGGGTTGGTTGTTTCAGCTACCGCATCTAAAGAAAATGAATTTTTAAATTTAAGTTTTATAGAAGCAGTTCCCGATTTTGACTTCACGGAGTCACAGGCAAAAGAATATATACGAGGGTGGATTTGGGAGTCTGCTACTAAAGTAATTCTTCCAAACCTTTCAAGTATAGAAGGATCTAATTATATAGAGGTTTTGAAATCTAGTTTAGATTCACCAATATCTACAACTAATATGCTGGATATTAAACAAGATTTTGGTAAAATATCGGAAATTTACCGGCAATTATATCCAGTAAAAGAGTTTCCAATAGGAGTTCCAGCTTTAGATAGTTTATTAAAAGGGGGTATAGGTCGTGGAGAATTAGCTATTCTACAAGCTGTAACTAATGTAGGTAAAACATGGTATGTGTTAAATAGTTGTCTGGCAAATGCTAGGAAGGGATTCAATACAGCATTTGTAAGTCTGGAAATGATTGAGGCCGAGATTTTGACTCGTATTGCTATGTTATTATTGAATAAACCATCAGAAGAGGTAGAATTAAAAAGAGAATCCACTATAAGGGAGATGCAGTATTTTTTAGAGCATAAAATGAAAGGGAACTTTACATTGATTAAAGATTCTCCCGGAGGTATGAGTGTTTATGATATAGAACAGAGAATCAAACAAATAAAACTGCAATATGAATATAACCTAGATTATCTAGTAATTGACTATGATGATCTGATAAAATTGTCAGGTAGCGGGGAAAAACAATACATGGATATAGGACAATTATATAGAGATCTAAAATCCCTAGCACAAAGATACAATATAGGAGTATTAGTGGCCTCGCAGTTGAATAGAGAGGCAATGCACAATAGGGGGTCTGGATTACAAAACACTTCAGGAAGCATACAAAAGGTACAAATAGCAGATGTAGTAATTCATTTAGAAGATAGAGAAGCAGAAGGTTTGTTGCTTAGGATTAAAAAATCCAGACGTGGGATAAAGAATAAAGATGTAAGCGTAGTACCCGATTTTGAACACGGAGATTTGCTAGGCATACCTTTAAGCAGTTTGAATAATTACACTGTTCCATCATTTGAGAGTTTAGAGATTAGAGGGTTTTAAAAGGAGGTTTTATGAGTAGCAAAATCACAGTTAGTTTAGGAGAAACAATCAACTTAGGCAACTATGAAAATTTAAAACTTTTCGTTGCTATTGAAAAAGAAGTGCCTAACGAAACCGTAGAGGATAAAACTGCTTTTCTTGCAGAAACAAAAGCACTGTTTGAAATGGCTAATAAAGCCATAGAACTACAAAAAGATGAAACTCCCGAAGAATCAAAAACAGTGAAATTCAATATAAGGGGCTTTTGATGGACTGCAAAACTGAATGTCCCTTCAAAGATTTAAGAACAACTCTTACTAATACTAAAGCAGAAGTGATGGTGTTAATAGATTCTGAGAAGAGTTTACTAGTTGCAGAAGACATTCTCAGTCGATTAATTACTTTTGTGGTTAATTCTACTGATCTAGCAAAAGAGAGCTTATACTTTACCGTATTATACAAATGCAATGATGAGGCCAAATTGACTAAAACCAAGTTAAAGAAATGTCTTCCTATCTTTAGAGAGGAGGTTGATATTTTAAAGCCTAAGTATATTCTTAGTTTTGGTCGGCAAGTAACATCTACTATATTAGGGGCAACTTATAACTACTTATCTCCAGTATATTCATCAGAATTAGCTTCTACAATAATACCTCTTTTTGATGGAGCTATATATACAGAGAATGAAAGTCTCTATGAAGAAACTTTGAAAGAAATAGTACGTATATTGAAAGAAGATAAAGCAGTCAAGCGATTGCCTACTAAAGTATTACTTGAAGAATCAGAAATACTAGAATTTATACAACAACTAAAAAACAAACCCTATATAGCTTTTGATGTAGAGACTACGGGATTAGACCCTTTTTCTCCTGAAACCAAGCTATTGTCTATTGCTTTTGCTACGGATAATACAGGCGTGAGTTTTCCAATAGATTTAAAGTATAGAGGAATGTCTTTGGTGGATAAAAATAAAATTTTAGTTGAATTAGACAAACTCTTTCAAACTCCAGATAGTATTTTTATAGGGCATAATTTAAAATTCGATATCAAAATGTTGAAAATATTAGGGGGTATAAATTTCACTGCCAATTTTATGGATACTATGATTGGTGGTTACATATTAGATGAAACCGCTATTTCTAACCGATTGGAAGCATGGCTCCCTGTATTAGGTGTAGAGAATCACAAAGGTTTTGATTTTGAAAATGAAGAATACAAAGCAGGGAACTTTGCAAATATGTCAGATATACAAGACTTATTGGTATATAATGCTAAGGATAGTTTGGCCACGCTTTATTTGAACAAATATCTTTTTGAAAACATCCCTAATGATCAATTAGATGTCATGATAAACTTACTTAATCTTACAAGAGCTTTAGTAGATGTGGAATTAAACGGCATTAGAGTAGATACTGCCAAACTAGAAGGTATAAAACAAAATTTAGAAACAGAAATTAAGGAAATTTATGCTAGGTTAGTTACCAATCCTGATGTTATAGAAGCTGCCAAACAGATGGGTAAAGCTCCCGAAGAAATAAATTTTAACTCTTCTAAGCAGATAGGAGCTATCTTTGAGGCTGGTAGATACCCAATATTAGAAACTACGCCTTCCGGAGCCATAGCTACCGGTACTCAAGTGCTTCAGACTCTAATACTCAAATACGATATTCCTTTTATCAAAGATTTAGCCGAATACAGAAAGAAGGCCAAAATATTAGAGGGATTTATACTCCCATATATCACTGACAACATTATAAAAGCAGATAATAAGATACATTCTACATTTCATCTTACAGGTACAGTTACCGGACGTCTTAGCAGTAGCGATCCAAATCTACAACAAATTCCTAGAGGGGATACAGTAAAACAACTATTTATCCCTGAAGAGGGGCATTACTTAGTAAATATAGATTATAGTCAAGCAGAGCTTAGAGTAATGGCAATGCTGGCAGAAGACCCTAAACTTTTAAATGCATATCGAGAAGGTATTGATGTTCACGCTCTTACCGCATCACTTGTTTATGGAATACCCATAGAAGATGTTACTAAGGATCAACGACAAACAGCAAAAATGGTAAATTTTGCTATCATTTATGGAAGTTCTGCAAAAGGACTGGCTTACAGGTTGAATAGGCCCGAAGAAGAAATGCAAGTTTTTATAGATCGCTGGTATGCAGTGTATGCTAACGTGAAACGTTTCACAAGCAACATATCTAATTTTGTAAGACAGAATGGGTATGTAATAACCCCTTTTGGACGTAGAAGACATTTACCGGATGTATTTTCTAGCAACGGAGCTTTAAAATCAAGAGCTTTAAGACAGGCAAATAATTTTATAATTCAAAGCACTGCATCCGATCTAACCCTGCTTTCTATTATACAGATTCATGAATATCTAAAAAATAACCCGCAATATGATGCTGAAATAGTTAGTACTGTACACGATTCCATTGTATTATCTATAAATAAAACTCAAGTGATTGAGCTTCTTAAAATTTTCAAATCCTTTGTGGAATCTTATAACTATGATTGGATGCAAGGTATAAAAATGAAAGCCGATTACTCCGTGGGGACTAATTATGCCAATCAAGTAGAATTAGAAAACTTGTCTGAGGAAGCATTAAACTGTGCATTAACCAAGCTAAAGACAGGAGAAGATGATAATGAATATATCAGCTTTGAAGAAGAAACTGACACATAGAGGATATGCGGGGGGAGGGACAGAAGCTAAATTTATCTGTCCTTTCTGTACTGGAAGGGGGTTAGGCCCCGATAAGAGAGGGCATTTATACATAAATTTACGCACAGGAAACTTTTTTTGCCATAGATGCAATATTAAAGGCAGAAAAGACTTTTTAGAACAATATTTAGGTATCTCATTGGGTTTTGACATTCCTGAACCAGATCTAAGTATAGACATAGGCAGCAATGACAGTTTTACTAGAGAGTGGTTACAAGAATTAATAGACAAAGTAACCCCTTTATCCGACACGGGATTAAGGTATTTAGCAGATAGAGGACTTTCAGAAGAACAAATAAAAGGCTATGAATTTATTGAGATAAGTAACATATCAAATAGAGTTTGTATTCCTTTGATATTCAATAACGAGTTGATAGCTTTTCAATGTAGGAGTTATACCCATGAGGAACCTAAATACCTTTTTCAACCAAAACAAGTTAAGATAAAGGAGACTCTTTTTCAATATGACACTGCTAGATTTTATAATACCGTATATTTAGTAGAAGGTATTTTTGATGCTATATCTATTGGATTTAATTCTATGGCTATTTATGGACATTACTTATCTAAAACACAATTAGAGCTACTGATAAAAAGTAATATATCTAATATAATAGTTCTGCTAGATAGAGATACTGAGGAAGATAGTCAAAAGATTGCCAATAAACTAAGCACTTACTTTAATACTGTAGGCTACCT
>CAZUZI010000037.1:0-8620 GCA_964625015.1 uncultured Candidatus Saccharibacteria bacterium
TTTCGGATATCATCGGGAACTGCAGCGATCTGTTTGCGGCCGGTGACACGGCAACATTAAGGGCTCTTGGATACACGGATCAGCCCATCGTTTTGCCCGGGGTCATGTCCCGGAAGAAGGATTTCCTCCCTGCATTCGGGGGAAAACTCCGGGACCTTTGAAAATCCCCTTTCCGGATACTCCCTTAACATTGGATCCCCGATGGAGCGTCCCCCCAAAAAAAGGTCACGGTTTTTTCGTGAAGAATGCAATCAGGCACTTTGCGTATCCCCGCTTGTTATACCTTTTCATCATATAATGCAGGTGAGAATTATTTGAACATACAGCCTCGCGCAGTTACGTATTGGTGATAAAAAGGAGAATTATCATCAGGCGGTGCATTTCGGATCCCAAAAAAAGCTGCCGGGGTGAGGGTTTTGAGTGACTGGGATTATTCCAGGGGGTGATGAACGCGGGGCAAATCCCCCCTTTTTCTCTTACTGTCCACTCACAACCGAAAAGGGCCAAATATTGAGATAGACGGGATCGAGGCTGTTATTATCCAGACCAATCATTTCCCGGGACCTTTGTACGATGGAGAGTAAAAAGGTTCAAAGGTCATTCTTCCGCGGATTCCTCATCGGCGACGATCCGGAGTTCCCATTCATCCTCGTCGAACTCGACAGTCCCTGCTCCCTCGCAGACGGGGCACTGGACCTTCTCCGGGATACCGTTGCACGCATCCGGGGTAACGGCATCATCCGAAGAAACATCGTCTTCCGTCGGCATATGGAAGTACTTCTTGATGTCGTGCGACTTGAGTTCCTTGCAGATCCTGAACTGCTCGTTTGGGATTTCACCCGTTCCCTTGCAGAGGCGGCAGCGGAGGAGGATGGTCATGGGTTGTGCTGTAAATATTTCGAGGGAGAAGGTTAACCTTTTCGATACATCCCTTTTGCATGTTAAACTGGTGTGGAAACAGGCCGTTTCATACAGCCATTGTTTTATCGGGCGAGTCAGGTTGATTTTGGGAGTAGCTGTTTTCCGTATGGAATAGAGGAGGGGTAATCAAGAGGGGGTCTTTCATACTTGTGCCTGAATAATGCCTGAAAAACCGCTGCGGGGATTACGGACTGTAATGACCTTCATGAAGGTGAATAAAATTGGGAGAGGAAGAAAAACCCTCGCTCTACCTTTCATAATTACCTCTCACCCGCGGACTCCGGACCGATAATGCATGTCCTTGGAAAATACTATAATGGCACCATGCGCTGTCGTCTGTTCAGAATAGGCAATTTCAGAGGCCTTCTCCGGTACATACCCCGGGGGATTATCCGGGAAATCTTCTGTATGCTGAGGAGTAATATTCCTCATCCGGCCTTCTCCCAGCCATGCCCGCACGTACGCCTCGATTGACCCGGTGGTCACCCGGGGATCGTTTGAAAAAGCCGGGTCACCACTCGCGACAGTGTAGTCCATAGATACACCGGGTGCGCCCGGAGAATCGATGAACCGAGTCCTTGCGCTCGTCATGACCGACCCCCGTGAAATGTCCGAGCTGCTGCCCATCTCCACGACCTCGCAGAACGGCGGGATGAACGGGCAGTCATCCGGTAAAAATGTGCAGGAAAGGGAATTCTCCCTCGTGGTGTGTGCCGCTGCAGCATCAATCGCAAGGTCTTCGGAAAATGCAACATCACCGTGCCCATTCGACGGATTAAAAGATATTAGGGTACTCGTATCCACGTTGCCGCTATTCTCCTCGCCGGAATTGATTTTCATGTTCTTTTCCAGTTCCGTTATTCCCTGCCCGGCAAGGAGGGTTGCAGAGTATCCTGCAGTGTATCGCACTTCACCGGGTGGCACAGGCGTGTCGAGGAGATCGGCCAGGGCAGGGTCGGCCGTCCATCCATATACGGGATTGCCCTCCTCGTCAAACCAGACTGAATAGATACCCCCTGCATCGAGGGGCGGGTCATGGAGGGATGTGCCCGATTGCTGCCAGGAAAGCGTGTTTCCATGGTCGACTGTCCCTTCACAGGCAACAGTTGTGATACTCGAGATATGGATCGCATCCGGGGTGGAAGCAACCGGGACTGCAGCAGGGGAAGGGCAGACAGACAGGGCCATGATGAGGAGCATGGCGGGGCAGAGAGTCGATGGTATGAGATGTTCCACGCGATTTTTCCTGAATGTTTTTTTCATAATGAGGGTCATCATCCACCGTCCTTTCAGGTAATGATGATCGCATTGGCCCGTACGCATTCGCCCCCGTCCGGGTTCCGGATAGCAAGTGACCATCTACCCCTCGCGGAGGCAGGAACCGAAACAACTCCTGTGATCTTCGAGGGCGGTATAATGGCTGTTACAGTCACCGGGATAGTGGCAGTGCCCTGGTCCAGCCTGACGGTCGCACCCTTCTGGAAGTTGTTGCCGATAATCGCGACGTTCACGGTCTTTCCGTGCATCATCGATGCAGGGCTGAATACCCCGATAATCGGGGGACGGACAGCCGTGACACTGATACAATCCGGGTGGGTGGTGGTACTGCTCCCTCCGCCGTTGCGCACGGTCAGGGTCACGGTATAGGTCCCCGGCAAAGTATAGGTATGCAAGGGATTCTTCCCGGAGCCCGAGGTGCCGTCTCCAAAGTCCCAGGTCCATGATGAGGGAACGCCCGTGGACGTGTCGGAAAATTCAACCGCGAGGGGAGCAGTTCCCGATTGCGGCCGGGCCGTGAAATCGGCCACCGGCGGTTGCTGGGTGAGGGTAAACCCACCTGGCAAGACCCCTGATTTTCCATCGGGGTTGGTGACAATAACATCCCGTTGCCCTGCCTCGTGCCCGAATGGGGAAATTGTGCAGGTCAGTTGAGAGGGGGAGTGCACCGATACATTTTCCGCGAGGATATCGGGGAGCCCCGCACGTGTCAGTTTCACGGACGGTATATTCATGGTGTCAAAATTCGTCCCTGACAGGTTCACGACAATAAATGCTGTGCCGTTCTCTCCGGTGTCCGGCTCGATTCCTGTTACCGCCGGTGGTGACAGCGGGGGATAGACAGTGATGAAGTCCTGCCTCGTGGACGTATTATACCCGCCGCTTCCCGATACCTGGAGTGTCACCGAATATGTCCCTTCTTCCCGGTATTCATGGATCGGATCCCGGATTGGTGATGCAGTTTCGAAATGCCAGACGTCACTTTTCATGGCGGTATCATTAGTCCCTCCCATGAGCACAAGGCCTCCATCCGGGAGGATGACACCGGCATGGCAATACCTGCTGACGGCGAGGGGGATCTCGTATCTTTCAACAGACCAGGCCCCCGTCTTCCGGGCGATGCGAACCATATCCTTCACCGTCTTTCCGGTGTTCTCCCCACCGGCAACGAGAATGCTTCCGTCCGGCAGTGCAACCGCACTATGGTAGCCGCGGGGATACAACGAAATGAGGTTTCCGAGGGGAGGGTTGGTCCAGGTCATCCCCTGGTCAGGGGAAAGCCACATTTCCCTGGAGTAACCGGATGATGTCCTGCCCCCGATAACGGCAATGCAGCCATCGGGAAGGACAACGCCGGCCAGGCCGTACCGGGCGCTCCACCCGGCCCTGGACGTCTGCTGTGTCCATGTCCGCCCCTTGTCCGTGGACCTCCAGACATCGTTTTTCGGGCTGGTGCCATCGAACCCACCCATGAGCAGGATGCTCCCGTCCGGGAGGGCAACAGAGGAATGCTTGGCCCGGGCTGCCCAGGGAGCACCGGCAGCCTGCAGTGTCCACGTCACACCCTTGTCCACCGAACGCCACACATCACGTAAATAAGTCCCGTTATATCCGCCCATGAGAACGATACTCCCGTCGGGCAGAACGACAGCGGAATGAAATTCCCGGCCCGGCCAGCCTGAACTTTCGTTCTGCACGTTCCATGTCGTTCCATCGTCCAATGATACCCAGACATCATTTTTATACCCAGGTCCCCCGCCTGTGAGGACAATGCTCCCGTCCGGCACTGCCACCGCGGCATGCCCGTACCTCGTACCCCATGGAGCGTTTCCGGACAGTTCTTTCCACTCCGATCCCGTATAATTCTCGTCGCCGAAGTACCAGGCCCAGCCGGTGGGGTCTCCGGACGAGACGTCAGTAAATGTGACTGTCAGTGGTGCATGTCCGCTGGTTGGTTTTCCGGAGAAAGATGAAACGAGGTGGTCTCCGGATGATATCCCTACCATAAGTACGAGGCAGAGAAACAGGATAATCTGGTTCTGTAAACATGACATCGTGATACAATCTCCTGCAATGATGGGGAAAGACCCCCAGATGCCAGAATGGAGGCAAGGACACATCACATGTCCTTTACAGTGATGGTGCGGATCACTCCCCATCAGGTTGAGTAACCGGTTGTGGAGGTTGCACCGATGGAAAGGAATAATGTGCCATTGAATGGTCTAAAAGTCTTCTTTTGGACCAATCTATTCTGCATTTGGCTTATTAGGGTCTTTACAGCGGTTTTATGGTGAAAAAAGAAGTTTATACTTGGGAAATAAGAAGATTTCTTTTGTGATTATAGGACTTATACGGTTGCGTTAAAGAATAATATTTGATTGCTGTCATTTTGACCAGTAAAGAGTTCAGCCCGATAGCACCGGTTAAGCGATGAAGAGAGAGATGGCGGGTCTCTAGACCGATCGTTTCGACTCGTGCCAGATTCGGCAGGTCTTCAGCCGGTGGCTCTCCAGGCGGAGGAACGCGATGATCGAGAGCACGATATCATCCCGCTGGACGGTTTCTTTACGTCCCTTACACCGTTCTATCCTGCAGTTCCGCTTGATCCCCGATGATACTCCCCGATGTTCCAGGCCTGATCCTTGTACCGCTTTCGCTCCGATTCAGAGGCATCGAGGAGATCGGTAACCCAGTACTCGGTCTCCCCGTATCCCAGTCTCACCCGGAATACCCGGTTGAACCCGTACTGGTGGAGGTGGACCACCCGACCCTCCGGTGGGATTTCGATCTCAGAGAGGGGGCGGTTGAAGGTGTTATCGGGATTCACCAACCGGTTGGACTTGAGGCGGGTAATTCAGTGCCAAATGAGTGAGCGGACCAACTTCAAGTTCTCGATGCTTGCGTACTAGGAATCGAAGAGAACACACTTTGGATGAACCCTCGTTTCTTAGCCTCCTGAAGCATGTCCCGGAAGTGGTCGTTCTTGGTTTTACAATACTTCTCCGGATAATAGATGCGGACATCGATCGGTCCAATGGCGGTACCATCCGTCCAGAGGGTGGTGATCAGGTTGATTCCCTGCACCACCCAGTGGTGCTTCCCGCTCCAATGCCGGGTGACCATCTTCATCTTGTGGGAATACGGTTTGTCCAAGGTACTAACGTCGATGACCAAGAGTCCCTCCTTTAGCCGGATTAGCGATTTCGTCTCTTTGTAAACCGCCTCCGTTTGGGTAGGTTATCTCTCTGATTGGCGTTTTACGGAATCGTGGGAGAAGGATCCATCCTCTGACGGTATGCACCGGGATGCTTCAGTACAGGAACAGGCCTGGTAGGTGGCGATGAGAAAGTTGATGAAGTCATTCAGGATACATGTGGGAGGATTCACGCCTGTTCTGGCTCCATTCTGGATTATTACAATCCAGAATGTGCTCTCTCAGATTTTAGCTGTTTCGGTTTGGTTCGAAGTATTTGAGTCTTATTATGATCTGCGAAATAAATGATTTATATGCCTTGAAATACTATCATATTTAATGCAATTCAAACCAATCTGTCGTATTTGTGAAAATAATTTTCCTGAAAAAATTTTTCAACTCTATTTTAAAAGACCTAAAATTACATTAGAACAGCTTAAAAAAATAAAGACAAGTGAACTCGAAGTATATTATAAAGAATTAAGACTTAACATTTTATTTGATTACTTGTTGTTCAATCAAAAAAATGAGATAATGTTTGAATTTTTTTTATGTCAAAAATGTGGTTTTATTTTTTTTATACCATGTCCGAATCAAGAAGATATTATGAAGAAATATCAAATTCTTGAACATTTTTTATTAAAACCTAAGGAATCTCCTTATCTCGATCAAAGGCAAAAAAGAATATCAAATTTAATTAGAAATGAGTCAATTTTAAAAGTCCCTTGTAAAATGCTCGATTATGGAGGATCTAAGGGAGATTCGCTAAAGCCCTTTATCGATGAAAATTATTGCTTTGTATTAGATTATTATCCAGTAAAAAAGTATAATGAAATTAATTATATTAAGGGTGATTTAAATTCAATTAAAGAAAGTGAAAAATTTGATATTATTTTTTTACAGCATACTCTTGAACACGTATATGACCCTGTTAATCTCGTTAAGGGATTAGTTGATCATCTTGAAAATAATGGGTATATATACATTGAAGTTCCTTTGGGATGTTTCAAAGAATATAAAATAATGCAAGAACCATTAACACATATAAATTTTTTTTCGGAGGAAAGTCTTACATACCTATTGAAGAAAATAAATTTAAATGTAATATATATTTCAACCAATTTTCAATATGTGATTGATCAAAAAGATTGGTGTATCAATTGTATTGCTCAGAAATCAAACAATAAAGGAAAATATGTAAAAATCAAATCAACAAAAAAACAAATGAAATATTATTATTTTTTTTATCAAATTTTTGTTTTTTTTGAACGTATACGGTTAAGAATAAACAAACTTTTAAAATATCAAAAAATTATTACAAACAAATGATGATTATTAAATTATTATTATGACTGAAATTGATTATATAAATGGGAGAAAAACCCAGTATATATACGGAATTTCTAAATATAATCGTGAAATTAGAAAAAGACAAATTGAATTTAATTTTAATGATATTGAGTATTCCTTAAAAACTTCAAATTCTATGGTCGACGGTTTTGTAAAAAGAATGATCTATCCTTTATATATTTATCATAAGTCAAGAGATCAAAATATAAAGCACATTACTTCGCAGGACTTATCATTTATTTTAAACATTTTACCTCTTAATCCTTCAATAATTACATGTTTCGATATTATTCCATGGACATTCTATAAGAAAAGAACTGTTTACTGGAAAATGAATCTTAAAGGATTAAAAAAAGCTAATATAATTGTAACAATCTCTAATTACGTTAAAAAGGAATTATTATCTACTATAAAAATTCCAGAAGATAAAATACATGTGATATATTGTGGCGTAGATCAAAATTTTTTTAAGAAAAATCCAGAATATTCTAATTATCGAAGAGATTATGGGTTTTCTTCTTCTGATAAAATTGTATTATACCTTGGTTCTGAAGAAAGGCGAAAGAATCTTTCAGTAATTTTGAGTGCTTTAAAAAGTCTAAATAATAATTTTCCAACTATAAAATTTTTAAAAGTAGGAAGGGCATACCCTGGCTCCCGGGTTGAGACTTTAAATCTTATTAAACATCATGGACTTCAAAATAAAGTGCGGTTTATTGATTACGTTCCTGAAAATCAATTGCCGATTATTTATAATATTGCTGATGTTTTTGTTTTTCCTTCACTATCTGAAGGATTTGGTCTTCCACCCCTTGAAGCTATGGCCTGTGGTACTCCCGTGATTTGTTCAAATACTACTTCTCTTCCTGAAATTACAGGAAATGCCGCACTATTAGTAAATCCTAATGATTCAAAACAATTAAAAAATGCGATTTATCACATCCTTACAAATAAGACATTGCAAAAAGAATTATCTGAAAAAGGCCAAACGAGAGCAAAATATTTCAACTGGGAAAAATCAGCACGAGAGATGTCAAAGATCTATATTGAATTGGAATCTCTGATTTAATTCAAGATAACTCGATTTTAAAAGAATGTGTAATCCTCAAAGGGTAGTGTACACAAAGTGATGTAAAATTGGAAAAGGTCCTGTATCCAATTCATGATTGATAAACAAGAGAATAAAGGGCATGAATCGTAAGAAAGTCATACTTCATCATATCACCAGTAAAGAAGAAGGAATGAAGAAACTCATCTCTGGGTTTTTGAATGAGGTGATGCAGGAGGAGGCAGAATAGCAGGCTGGAGCCGGGAGATACCAGAGAACTAGTTCAAGGAGAACGTACCGAAACGGCCATCGCAAAAGGACGCTCAAGACACGGTATGGAGAGGTAATTCTTAATAAACCGCAATTGCGCGATATTCCCTTCCAAAAAAAAAAATTTCGACCGAGATTGCCGTACCGAGAAGGCCGTCGAAAAGCTATTCTGGAGTCGTATCTCTAAGAAGTCACCACTTGGAAGATCCAGGAGATTGTCGCTCATCGCGGCATTGAGAAGATCTCCGCCTCAAAAAGCTCGAAGATTGCAACCGAGCTGGACCATAAAGTCCACCAGTTCCTCTCTTGGCCAATTGAAACCTAAATGCCATATCTCTTCGTAGATGTCTCCTATTTCAAGGTTCGAGATGGGATAAGGTATATCAATAAGACACTCCTCGTTATTGCCGGGACCAGGAATGACGGATTCCAGGAGATCCTTGGCACCGGAATCGCGGACTGCGAAGATGAACTAACCCGGGAAGATATTTTCTTTAGCCCCCTCTTTTTTTGCATACCTGAAAATCACATGATACACCTTTCAATCTGCGATTCCAAAC
>CAZUZI010000038.1:0-8207 GCA_964625015.1 uncultured Candidatus Saccharibacteria bacterium
ATAGGGTCCCACCGGATTCGGCGCCTTGTCTGTCCGGACGACTTTCTTCATGTGGCATTCCTCCCCCAAATATTCTCCCTAAAAAACAAAGCATCCAATAAACTCATCCAAATAATTCCTATTGAATGTTTTGTTTTTTGAGTATGATGCATTCCTATAGAGCGGCTAAAATACCACCATCAACGTAAAGAATTTGTCCATTTACAAAAGAGGATGCTTTTGAAGCAAGAAAAATTGCAGCTCCTACGAGTTCAGTTACGTCTCCCCATCTTCTAGTCGGTGTCATATTTACAACCCATGAGTTAAACTCAGGATTTTCAAATCTTTCACGCGTCAGGTCTGTATTAAAATACCCTGGTCCAATGCCATTTACCTGAATGTTATATTGGCCCCATTCTGTAGCCATTGCCTTTGTAAGCATCTTGAGACCACCCTTTGCAGCAGTATAAGGGCCGGTGGTTACTCGACCTAACTCACTCATCAAGGAACAAATGTTAATTATTTTCCCGTTTTTGCGCTCTACCATCGAAAGCGCTACTTGCTGTGCAACAAGAAAGGCGCCTGTTAGTATTGTATCCAATACAACATGCCAGTCTTCTTCTTGCACATCTAGAAGCAAGCTTAAACGAGAGACACCTGCATTATTTACCAAGATATCTATAGGACCGACAGTATTTTTAAGCTCAATAATACTATTTGAAATTTGGTCTTTTTTCGTGACATCGAAAAGAGCACCAAAAACTTCAATATTTTCCTTGGATAGTTCTTCAATAGCCCTGTCTAGTGAATTCTGATTTCTCCCATTCAATATTACTTTAGCACCAGCTCTACCAAGTCCCTGTGCAATAGCAAACCCAATACCTCTTGTCGAACCAGTGACAAGAGCGACTTGACCTTCTAACCCAAAAAGATCGTTAAGATAGGGCCTCATTATTCTTCTCCTTTGATTGGAAAGCCTTTTTCAAAAGATTCGACCTGACATATTGAAAGCGCAGAAATTACATCGGCCAATTTTTTAATTGTATAATCGGCAAATGCGCGCCCTTTTTTCTTTGTCGCAAGAGTCGGATCACCTAAGACTCCTGTATCTGAAACTTGGTTGTATAGAAAGGGAATATTAACGCTCCCCCCATTCACAAGGTCAAAGCTCTCTTCTGGAATTCGAGGCAAAGGTAAATTCTTAGCCATCAGGTCTTTCTTTACACGCCGCTCATCAAACGCCAGAGAAAGAGAAGTTTCAAGTTCACACGAATGCCCTATTCCCCCTCTCAAAGACTCTCGGTTAGAGTTGATAAAGGAACTTGCTAACTCCCAATGACTGCAAGAGGCTAATAAGATACTAGGGTTTTCAATTTTCAACTCAGTAAGAGCAAAGGAAAGCGCAGAACGATTCCCGCCATGCCCGTTCACAAAAAAGAGGCGCTTAAACTCACTTTCAATCAAACTTTTTGCAACATCTTTGATAACTGAGACCAAAGTACGTTGAGACAGACTTATTGTTGCCCCAAAACTCATATGGTGTGCTGACGCACCAAAGGCTATAGTTGGAGTCACAAGAACCGGAATTTTCAATTGACAAACCATATCAGCAGCTTCATAAACTAAGTTCTCTATTAGGAAATTATCCGTATCCACAGGTAAGTGAAGTCCGTGCTGCTCTGTTGCGCCTACTGGAATAACAACCACTAGATTCTCATTTTGCATTGCTTTAATTTCGGGCCTTGTAAGATGCGAAAAAAGGAATTGTTTATGTTTTTTATTTTTCATAACAATCACCTCACCATGGTCCTACAACCATATCTCCCAATATCACACTTGGAAGCCAGCATGAAAGCCCTGGAATATAGGTCGTAAGCAATAAAACGGGAATCCCAACAAAAATCAAATACAACATCATAGGTTTAACCATACTATTGTAAGTTACTCCGGCAAGACGAGATCCTACAAATATAGAAACTGCATATGGAGGAGTTACTACACCAAGGCCTACGTTCAAAATTATCATCGAACCAAGATGCACTAAGTTAATATTTAACTCAGAAACTAATGGAAGCAACATTGGAACAGCAAGGACTAAGATAGGAATTCCATCAATAAACATGCCAAGAATAAGAAGAAAAATATTCAAGGACAATAAAATTAGGATTTTACTATCAAAAAGGCCTAAAACACTCTCTGCAAGTGCCTGAGCAGCCCCTTCTCGAATTAAGAATCGGGTAAAAATAGTACCTGCACCTAGCAATAGAAATGTCATACCTTGTGTAATACAGGTGGAATATATTGCTTTCCAAAAACTTAATTTATCAAGTTCCCTATAAACAAAAAACCCAATTACTAAACAATACACTGCTCCGATAGCCCCAGCCTCATTAGGAGTAAAAATTCCTCCATATATTCCTACCATAATAAGAACGGGAGCTCCCAATGCCGGAAGAGCCGACCATGTGCTGTTCATTATTTCCCTAAAACGATTGATACTATTTTCTTGTGGTAAAAATTCATCAGCAACAGGCACAATATAACGTGCACAAATCAAATGATTCAAAACTGCGTAGCCTGCCGCCAAGATGAGCCCAGGAACAATAGTTGCCAAAAAAAGTGCTGCAACGGATTGCTGAGCCACCAAACAATAGATAAGAGCAGGTACACTTGGGGGGATCAAATACCCTAAAAAACTCGATGACGAAATTACAGCTGCAGTATATTCTTTTTTATAGCCAAATTTTTCTAGTCTGGGGACTAATAGCGGTACAAGTGCCGAAACACAAGGCACAGAAGATCCTGTAAGTGCACTCATTATTAATGTGGCGACAATACATACCAAAATCATCCCCCCCTTGATATGTCCAACAAGGGCATGGGAAAAACGGACAATCCTGTCAGCAAGTCCAGCTTCGGAAATCAACCCCCCAGCATATATGAAGAAGGCAATTCCCATAAGGGAATGTGAATATATGGCATGGAAAAAAGTTGGAGCGGCGAAAGAAAAGGATTGCCCTAGTGCCAGAACACCTGCATAAGTACTAATAAGGAATACCCAACCGATTGGTACCCCAACAGCAAGCCCAAACAAAAAGAAAAGTAGTGCTGCCGCTACCCCTACAGACATCTTTCTAACCTCCTTGACATTTTACATTTCTCTAAGTGTATAAAATTCATTAATGAGGTGGACCAATAAATGAAATAGCGCAAAGCAAAATACAATAAACAATCCCTCCATCATCCAACTTGTATTGAACCACGGCAACAGCGTTGCGATTTGTGGGTACTTCCAGGCTCGCGCAAAAAAACGCCAGAGCTGTGGTAAAAGCACAAAAAGAGAACAGATTGAGAAAATCCGTATGATAAAGGCATACCAGGCTTTGCGATTAGGGTTATTCTTAACAAATGCCTGAGCTAAAGCGTCTACTGCAATGTGGCCGTTTTCACGCGTGGAAAGGAGAAAGGCAAAATACATAAAAAACACAAAAATATAAAGCGCAGCATCATTTATCCATATTATTTCAAAGTTAAAAATATATCGGTTCAAAACCTGAATAAACACACTAAATGTTGTCCCGAGCAAGCCTAGGGCACACATGATATTTTCGATTTTACACAGCGCATCTTCTATTTTCATCAAGAACAACATTTTCACCCTCCCAAGCACCGGTCGATTGTTGATTAAAAATATCGACTTAATTATCAAACTTAATAAACTTATTAAAAACTAATGAAAGTGCTCAAAACTACCTGTTAAAAAAACAGAGGGCAGGATTAGCCCACCCTCTGTTCAAAATCACAAACTCTCTATTTTTTCTGTTTTGCTCTAAGTTCATCACGCACTCTATTGCTTTCTTCAAGCAATTTTTTTGCCATTTCCTGTCCTGGGAAATGTTTATCGAGCCATGGTTTGGACATCTCTTCCCAAATTTCTAAAGTATTGGCTTTTAACCGGAACGCATCACGTTCTTCATCAGTAAGCTCCACAATGACCAAGTTTGTCATTTGTGTCTTTATACGATTAATTATATTCACTTCTTCTCGCTCTTCAAAATCCATAAATTCAACTTGAGATTCAGCTGCTGCTTTCGAAATGCTTTGCTTGATATCTTCAGGAAGAGTATCCCATAATTCCTTGTTCATGATTATATTGGTCATATCCCACCCCCAACGAAGATCCGTGTAATATTTCAGAACTTCGCCATGACGGTCAACCAACAGTTGTGGCCAGTGGGCCCAACACGCATCGACAACTCCTTTGGAAAGAGCATTGTAGAGTTCAGCAAAAGGAAGCGTTTCAAATGAGGCACCTGTGCCCTTGCACATATTTTCAAGTACTCGAACGTAACTTTGGGAACCGGATACTCGGAATTTCAATCCTTTAAAGTCTTCCGGGGTACGTATTGGGCGAGTTCTATTTCCAATACCATAAGCTCCGTAAGAACGATAGTAAAGTGGATGGATTCCGACTTCTTCGTAAACAACAGGCATCAGCTTCCATAGAGCACCCTCACCGGGCTTATAAAGCTCACGGAATTCATCCCACGTACTTATTGTCCAAGGAATCCAGCCCACTTTCCCTCCTGGCACCAAGTGATCATGAGGAGAGATTTGTCCTATTTCCAAACTTCCATCTTGCACAGAGTGGAAAATTTCGTCGTGGGTTCCCAGTTGGCCATCAGGATAATATCTAATTTCTACCTGCCCATTAGTGTATTCCTTTACACGTTCACAGAATTTTTCAAAATACGGATTTAAATGAGGCATAGTAAAGGGACTTCCGAATTTCCACTGATATTTTGCAGCTTCACCGGAAGAAACTCCAGAAATAAGGCTCAAAACAACCCCCAACAATAATACAGACTTAAGCCTCTTCATTACAACAAACACCTCCTCTGATTTTTAAAAGCAAAAACTCCTTTTTGCTAAATATCCAACAGTCAAACTACTCCCGATATCTCAATAAAACGGTTGATTATCTTTTTTACATCACCTTCTTTCAGAGACATTGGGTTTATAAATAATCCATTTTCGAAAATATTAAGGGCAAAGATTTTAGGATTCCCATTACGTAACTCTTTTAGAACAATACTTGCAACATCTTTTTTCGCACTCTGAAATCGTACCAAAGCTTGTGGAATAGGTTGGCCAGCTTCGTTTGGAAAAATCCGCTCTACCGAAAAAATGGGAAACTCACGTAAGCCTTCTCGTAACAAAAGTATTTGTTTTTCACACCAACTTAAACGTACTTCATGGTCCATAGCGATATATTCTTCAACAGCCGTAAAAAGACCCACTATCTCTTCCCTACCTGTTTTGAACATTCTTCCCAAGCCATAATTTGGGAATCCAGTTTCTTTAACCCATTTCATCAAATCTTGTTTTCCGACAATGAGACCACTCGACTGAGGTCCCGCAAGGTCCTTTCCTCCACTAAAAACACAAGCATCAGCGCCTTTTCCAGTTATTGCCCATAAATTTTCCACCGGAGGAAGTTGCGCAGCCCCATCAACAATTACTGGAATCCCATATTTTTCTGCAACTTCAAGAGTTTCCTCTAAAGTCAAACCACCTTGAGCTATCCATCCTCCTTTGGGCATTGAAAAAAAGAAAATAGCTGCCGTTTTATCATTAATGGCCAAACTTAAATCTTTTTTACTTGAAGGGAGAATCATGTTCGGAAAACCAACTTCTACTAAACGCACACCAAGTCTTACCAATGCCCAATCGTAAGGATTACGGTGAGCGCGAAAAACGATTATCTCTGTTTCTTCTATCTGCTCTTTAGATAAAAAAGAAAATGGGCGGTTATATTTCTTTGCAATACAAGCAGCAGCTGTAATATGCAATCCGCAGGCGGCTCCATTTGAAATAAAAGCCGCCTCGTTACGCGTTAATTCAGCCAACCTTGCATGTACAACTTCTTGAAGATCCTGGATTAAAACATTCGATCGTGCAACTTCATTTATTGCGTTCAATGTACGCTCACTCATACATGCGCCACCAATCATAGTGTACGTTCCCGCAGCGTTTATATAAGTATCCACACCTAAATGTTCAAAAATACTCATCTGCAATCCGTCCTTTATTTAACACCATAAGTTTCCGGGTATAATTGGATCTCCAAAGGGCTCCTAATTCCAGCTTCAAAAGGAATTTGCTGCCAAGGCACTGCGTCTCTTGCATTGAGATCCCACATCAACTCTCCACAAAAAAATGTCATCTCACAAATAAATCGTTCTTTCCCTTCAATTCTGCCTCCGACCGCATCTTTAAATCCAAAAGTTCCCTTTTGGAGGCTCCAAACAGAAATATCGGCATCAGAACCAATTGATAACGTCCCAAGTTCAGGGTGACCTATCATTTGAGCCGGGCGATGTGTCGTGTGGAGTATGACTTTTTCTAACGGCATTCCCATTGCATAAGCGCGAGACATGCATGTTGGTAAGTCGATCAAAGATCCATTCATGCTCAAAACATGTAGGTCTGTAGAAATACTGTCTGGCCAAAAACCTTCGTTGAAAGCTGGGACTGCATTCCGAAAAAGGAAACTACCTCCCCCGTGCCCTAAATCAAAATAGACTCCTCTCCTAACTGCTTCAAAAAGGAATTGGTAGACCTTGCCCTGTTTATTTATTATTGGAACAGGAGCTCTGAAACAATGCGTGCTTATATCTCCTGTCCTTAACCGAGAAAGCATCTCCCAATAAGGCCTTTCTTTGACGAAGAATCCAAAATCCACCATCGCTGGAACACCTGCAAGTTCTCCAAGGGCAACAGCAGAATCAACTGACTTCCAATCAGAATTTCGATAATGAGCGCATTTAGAACCAACAAGAATATCGGAATGCTCTGCAATCAAAGCCGCTGATTCGACTACGTTAAAATCCTCATCGAACTGCTCTACCATTTCTGACATCATTCCGTAGCTAGCAATATTTAGCATCGCGAAAATCCTAGTTTTTGAACGTTCTATAACTGTCGAGCGAAAGTGGGAAAAATTCCTTCGGCCCGAACTCCCTGCATCTACCATTGTTGTAATACCACTTCGAAAACTAAATCCATCTGGCCAAATACTATAATCCCCCGCCCATGCGTGCGGGACACCAGCTGAAGCATAAAGGTGCGTGTGAATATCTACTAATCCAGGTGTAATTATCAGCCCCGTCACATCGATACATTTCGCATCTTTAATCTTCATTCCAGGAGAAATGCTTCCGATTTTTCTGTCTATTATAAGAACATCAAGCATACCAAATTGATTCGTCGAAGGGTCACAAACATAACCACCCTTTAGAATGACAGCCGAATCCATCATAATTTCCCCCTAAGTATCAACAAAAGGCTAAACAAGCTATGCATTTCTAATTACGCTTTGCTTATTTTTGCTGAACCCCTGCGTGTATTTCATCGAGATAAGAATATAAAGTGTATTTTGATATATCTAGAAATTGACATATTCTACTTCCTGATTTGGTGATCAGAAAAACCCCCTTCTGATCTAGAAATTTCACTACTTTCACTTTGTCTTCCCTTGTCATGTAAGAAACCGGCTTCCCAACTTCTTCAATAGCTTTCTGTAGGAGAGAATCTAGTAACTGATTCACATCATTTACAAAAAACTCCTCTTCTTTTGTACCATCAACACTAGAAATCAATGAACGGATAGCTTTATCAGCCATCATCAGATTTGAAATATCAAAATTTATGCAGAGGCATCCAATTACCTTTCCCGACATATTCCTAATATATATAGATGAGGAACGAAGCATTTTCCCATCCTGGGTATTAGTAAAATATCCGTATTTATCTCCATTACTAACCGTTCCTCTCAATACCTCAAGACCAAGGTTACTTCCACAATCACCTACTCTTCTTCCGGTAACATGACCATTTTCAATCATTACCACCGTGCTCTCGTAGCCCTCTGTAAGGTCGTGAAGGACAACCTCACAGTTCATACCGAAAATTGCAGTAAGACCTTTCATAAGAGACTGAAAAAAGTTAAACTGATCTTGTACGTTTTGCATGCCGATTCTCCTAAAAAATATTTAGATGTTCTGATTTTTAGTTATTATAGTGTCAGAATAATCGGATGTCAATGAAAAGACTGAGGAGGTTGTTGTTTATGAACATCAGAAAATATGAAGTCCTGCACCGCATCCACGAACTCGGCGTCGTCGGCATTATCCGGACCCCCGACGTGGCCAACGGTATTTCCTCCG
>CAZUZI010000039.1:0-8163 GCA_964625015.1 uncultured Candidatus Saccharibacteria bacterium
CACCATCCAGAACCCATCCTGTAACCTGATCTTAACATGGCTGATATATCAATCCAGGTCCTGTTTGGGAACTCTCCACCCTGGACCTCCAGGATAACATGGCCCCCCCCACTGGCACATATTAGGTGCACAAAATTCAGGACCCGATATTTTTTCAGGGCCTTTGCTAGCATATAAACAAACTGGGATAGGTCAGAACAGTTTGCAGGTAAACGGTTTTTGAATCTTTGGGCTTCCTGAGTGAAACTGTATTTATCGTTCTGATAATTAGCCCATGAAACCCCTTTCAATTTTAGGAGATTCACGATTTCTGTTATGCTGTTGAAATCACTTCCCAGGGCTTCTTTCCCCTGTTTGTATATTGTTGATGTGGTTACGTTACTAGTTACCACTGGTTTCAATACAAAAGGACATTTAGATCCTACCAGAACCGGCCAGGTCTGGCATCCGATACATCCATCAACACTTAATTTTTTAGCTTTCTGGAAGGCCTTAACAGCTTTCTCAGTCTCAGGACCAAATATTCCATCTATTTTGTATCCCTTATAATATCCCTTGCTTTGAAGTGCTTTCTGGATTATTTTAACCCTAGCAGTGTCCTTACTTCCTTTACTTAAATAACAAGTCATAACATGCCTCCTAAGTCTTCAGTAAACAATACAATTCCACAGCTAACAACAACTAAAAAAAATACAATGGCATAGAAAAGATTTCCCTGGAGTGTTGCGCTTAACATGCCTGCTGAAAAAACAATCAACCCCACAAAACATAAAATATTAACTAACAAAGTCCAAATACTAAAAATAAACCCCACTCTCCTTTTAAATTATTTTCTTTAAACTCCAACCACTTTAAGATACCAAGGGCCAGAACATCCGATCCTCACGCTGCCCTGATTTTTAACTTTCAATTCTATACTATTGAGCCCTTTATGCATTATCGGTGTAAGTTCCAACGGTGGGGAGACATACTTATAATATTGATTAACACTCCCAAGGCTTGTTGTTGCGATCAAAAGATTTTCACAATACCTGCCATCAACTAAAGCTCCACACGTGTTATTTATGTAAACCTGACCGATTCCACTCCAATTATAATTGAAGGTTCCAATAATAACTTCCTCACCAGTGTAATTAGCAACTCTTAGCCAGTATTCAGTAGTTAGAATAACACAGTCTTCATCATAAGTGGCCACTCCATTTTTAAGCAAGGCATGACTGCCATTTTCTAACTCTATAACCAGGACTTCATCACCAACACTGAAATCACTCTTCCCTGTGGTTATATAATTATCTGTGCTCACTTCATGGATTATTACACTATCCCCAACACTTGCATCACTCTTTTCAATTGCTATCTGATTTCCATCACTATCTGTGAAAACTAATATATCAGTCATCAGGATAACCCCTCTAGGATAGTTTATCAACGTTTAAGAAGCTTCCACCACTATCTAGCTGGATAACATAATAAGTGCCATTATCTTCTATTATGGTTCCTGTTTTTGGTGCTGATTTCCTAACAGCTTTTTGAGCTACTGCCCTAACAGATTGATAATCACTAGGTGGACTTACAGCGTTTAAATCAGTGGTTGCTGTTATCTTTGTACTCTTCTTATCTATTTTAACCTTTGAAACTATAAATGTTAAATCGTTCACTCTAGGATGATCTGGTAAATATAAGGGCTGTCCTGGCTCTACCTCTGGGAATCTGGCCAGCTCCAAATCAACATTATAGATCGGTTTGGATAAACGATCCAGGATCATTTGAAGGATATTAGTCATCCTAGTTTTGGATCCTATATTGGTGTTTTTAATATCCTCTCCTTTGATGATCCCATAACCTGGCCTTTCAACACCTTCATCAGTAGTCCATCCATAAATGCTCTCAGTATCTTGAAGGTGCACTTTTAAAGTGCCTTTGCTGCCATAATATCCTGTTATGTCATTGATTATGCTTTCACTGTTCTCTGATACATCACAGCTGATGATCCTGGGATTGGTATCAGTTATGACTATTCCAAGATCATTATCCCTATCATCAGCATAGAAGGTCCTGAAAAGGTTATCCTTATCAATGAACCAGTTGATGACTCTTCCTTTATATTCGCTGACTAATGATAATAGGCTGTCTATTGCTGCCTTCCGAGTGTCAAAGCTTCCACACCATCCCCGGCTTTGTTTGGTGTTGTTTGAGATTTTCCCAATCCCATTCACATCAATACCAGGGCCACGTTCTATGTTTGTAGGGGCCAGGATCAGATCTATTATTTCAGTAGCATATTTCAAGGAAGGCCGGGCACCACCACACACCCATGTAAAACCAGCATTAATTAATGGGAGACTCATTCCACGCCCAGAAAGAGCATAACTCCTATTAGCATTCTTTCTTTTCTCTTTAACGTCCTGGAGTAATCCAAGATATAACTTTTTACTGCTATGGCCACTATGTTTATTTAATAGGATTTCCTGGCCACTCATGAAAAGTTCATCCTCTGAGCTGCTAATCTCTACCTCAAAAGTTGAACTAGATTTATCCTTATCAATTGTTAAACCTGTTAAGTTAGTATATTCACCATCCCCTAGGATGGCAGTAACCCCAAAGCTGGCAGCTGGTAAGGGACTGGTAGGGCTTTCTCCGAAAACTGTTCCATGAACTCCCAGGCTCAGAGTGGTTGTTATTTCCCTGGTAGCACTCCACGCTCCAAGTGTGCCAGGGTTTGGTGGGTTTGTTGTAGTGTTATAACTACCATACACATTGTTATAATTGGAGGTGCTGGCAGCATTAGTGTTACCTGCATAAACCATGATGAAAGTGGTTGCTGGATTCACTTCAATATAGGGCACCTTCAAAATAAAGGTCGCTGAAACTCCATCAGTCTTAGAACTCACATAATAATCTATTAACTGGCCTTCCCATGTAGCAAATCTTAAATCACTAAAATCAGCCTTCATATAAGTAGCATTATAAGATATGGTGATAGTGATTAGGTTGTTGAAGAGATCTCCATCAATGGATCCTGGCTGACTGAAAACAGCTAGGTTACTCCAGCCAGGGAGTAATGAAGATAAGACTGGAATATATGGATCAACACTTTCAGGAGTGTTATCGGATTGGTAAGGTGTCCAAACACTGTTTACAATCCTTCTTTTCAAAAGTCCCTTAGCAACATTATAAGGATAGCTCTTATCATCACTTATCTTATATGATTGCTGGTTTGGGATTTTAAGGTTCCCTTCAATCATGGTTTTATCCGTTCACTGTTTTTAATATGGCCATCTGAGTAGCACATGCTGATGTACTTCCAGCCAGGGCTAGGAATCCCAGGCACCCTGAAAGGTTGCTGGCATTCTTTTCAATCTCAATCAATCCATCCCATTCACTATATGAATTTGCAACTAAGTTAGGAATCAAGCATAACGGTTTATATAAGAAAATGTCAATGTTTCCTGTTCCTGTTGCTGATAAGGCCACATTAGTAATATCACTAACCCCAGTATCCCCTGCAGCTAATGGCAGACAGGGAGTGGTTAATGGCATCATCTTAGGAGATTCCAGGGATGCTGCAAAGGCTCCTGTGGTTGCAGTGTGGCCTGTTCCACTATCTCCAACAGCCGGATCATAGGTTACAGTTACAGTTGGAGTTATAGCTGAAAGTGTGGTGCTTACAGCGCACCCTATCTGCAATCCCTTTCCAGTGGTGTATCTGTCAAGTGCTGGCATGGTGATCGCTCCTGGGCTGGATGAAACATCATAATTAGCCAGCCAAACCACATCGATCAAAAGGAGGGCTGCAAATCCAGAGATGGCTGAAACAGTGGCACCGGCTTTTAATAGGAATTTATCATTAGCACCTGGGCTGATTAATGGGATGGCTCCAGCATTGCTTTGATCCATCAGTGCACCATTATTTCCACCACTGGCTGCTATGGGTCCAGGGCTGCCAGCGCTCCTTAATAAGCTTAACCAGTGGCCAGCTGCTGCCGGTGTTATACTAGTATTTTTGATCCAAACCGGGTCATCACTTCCACCATTAGCACGTGCATTTATAATACCATCATAGTTTGTTATTGTCATCCTAATAGTCCTCCAAAACTTTCTTTAACCTTGATATGTTGATTCAATATCTAATCTACAAATAAAATTACCTTCAACAGCATAATCAGGGATGAAACACCGTATATAAACAGGATAAGGCACTCCCTGGGTGATTGATGCTATTTCCAATTCATCAAAAAAAGTTATATTATCCTCACTCAATTCGACATACTTATCAGCTAATAGGCTGGCCTCCTGCATGGTGAAAGGAATATCATCCTGGCTAACAGCTGCAGGTGAAACAGTTACATCACTTAAATCACTTAAATCACTACAGACATAAATTAATTTACTATTTGTATAATTATACTGATATGCTGGCTCAAAAAGGATTTCATCAATTTCCTCACCATTCTCATCAGCTAGATAAAATGCAGGTGTCCCAGTCATAAATAGATCACCTTAACCTGTTGTAGTTGGCTGCCAGGGTTATCAGCTGCAGTGTTACCTGATACTTGATAAGGTTTGTGTGGGCTGCTCTCCAAAACAATTACCTCTGATGGTGGGCTGACTGTGAAAGTTAAGGTTTCAACTCCATCACTCCCAGTGTCTCCAGTATCATGATCATGGCTATAATGCCAGTCCTGCCTTACTCCATTTACTTCAATCCAGGCTGGAAGGTTACATGCATTTCCAGTTACTTCTACCTGTTTAACTTCCCTATCTTCGACTATGGTCATGGTTCCGATTTCTTTTCCCAGGGCATCATAGGGCTCTGTTGCTGCAGCTGCAGGAACGTACCACAGGGTAACTTCCACACTATCTATCCAAACAGTTTTATATCTGTCTAGAGTGGCCATCACATCTACTTTGAAACTAGCATCATTATAGAAAGATGGAAGGCTGCTAGGTAGTGTTAGGGTTTTGGCTGCAGTGTCAAAAATAAGGTCCTTCAATGTAGCTGGATTAGTGTTCTGTGAATAGTTCTTATATTTGGTTTGGGTATAGGATCCACTAATTACTTTGACATACATCCTTGGATACTTAAATGCTGAGCTCCTAACCTTTGAATTATTAGCATAACGGACTTTGATCTGCATACGATTGACAACCATGTCAGTGTCAATTGCGAAACCAAAATCAGTGCATCTTAAATATTTAGATCCTCCAGGTGTGCTACTATTCCTATAAGCTGATGCCAGGGCCCCATCCTTGGCCTCTATGTTTTCAGGGTTACTCCAGGCTGTGCTGTAACTACCGCTAGTATATTCAGATTCGCTTGTTGGAAGTTTAAGACTACTACCACCAACCTCTTCACTATTATAAAGCTCATATTCTATGTTTGGATAAATCCGGAAATCTGGTTTATAAACAGTGCTGGCTGGAAGGTTTGAGAAAACTAATTCTATTACAATATCCCAGGTTATGACTTCATCAACATATACTGGATCCTGACCGGATCTGATCACAGCCCCCTTAATTGTTAAACTATCCAGGTCAGGTTCTGGATAGTGAACAGCACCTTGGAACTCTTCATCATCCAGGACTATATCAACAATTTCACCATCCCCTACTTGGAGATCTGTTCCACCATTAAGAAGATCCACCTGGTTAATACTTCTAGATGCGAACTCCCTAAATTGATCTATTTCTTCCTTTGCAGTTGTTACTTCATCACTATAAGCCACACAATGGAGAGTTATCTTTTCAGGGAAGTCTCCAACATCCATGCTCCTTATAAACTGTGGTGTGATTCCGTTTATTATTATACTATTCCAGATCATGGTCTCCATCCTCTACTGTAAATTTACCCTAGTATTAACACCGTTACTGATGGCCTCTCGAACTATGCTTTGGCCTAATGTTTTCCCTGCTGTTGCTATTGTCTCAGGTGTTGCGTTCCCATTGATTTGAACAGCACCACGCTTTATGTTCACCATTAAACTAGAGCTAGTGTTATTTGTGGGCCCTCCAGCTATATCAACAGCAGCACCCTCCGGCATTTCAATACCTGAAATGTCAAAGGTGTTAAATCCTTCCATCCCTGCTGTTGCTATGCCCTTCATCCAGTCATACATATTACTGGCTTTTATTTCAGATAGTGGGCCATGTTTTGGTGGGCTGTGAGGGAATAATCCCTTAACTGTATCTAATGCCTGTCTTAATCCGGGGATGCTGTTTATTATAGCCCTGGTAAAACTGTTAAAAGCATTACGACCCCAACTATACATTCGGCCTGGGAGACTGGCCAGTGCTGAAGCTAATGCGCTGGTAATCCTGGCTCCAGCTGTTCGGGCATAGCCATAAGCTAATGATCCCAGTCTTAAAACTGTAAGTGCTGCCTGGATCATCAAACTTAACATCCTAGCTGGTAATGTTTTAATATAACCAGTTAATCCAGTTACTAACCGTATCCCTGCAGCTCTTCCCTGGATGTAAAGATAAGTGGCCACTATCTGCATGACCATCATTATCACTTGAAGTAATAGGGGTAACATTTTCATGAAAATGGTGGTTATGGTGTTCACCATGGTAGGGCCTTTGGTGTTAACCCACTGGATGAAACCATCAATTAGGCTGTTCCCTGTTTTCTCTCCAACACCTTTACCAGCAGCCTCTCCAGTGCTACCACCCTGATCAGCCATTGAAAGTAATAATTGATCTAGGATGGTGGTCAGCATGCCTGAAAGGCTGGTTAATCCTGTAACAATCCAATTAACAAGGTTAGCTCCCATATCCACAAACCAACTAGCCAGGTTCCCGATCATAGCTGGTAAGCCTGCAAAGAAGTTCCAAATCATCTGTCCCATATTTACCAGGGAATTATAAACTGTTGTGCCTACATATTGGAGTGATCCTCCTATCTGGCCAGCTGCAGCTCCCCAATCTCCAGACATGATGTTATCTTTGAGTTTGGTGATTTCATCACTCCAGTTTTGCCAGATATAAATAGCACTAAGGACTATTCCAACAATGGCCAGGATGGCCCATCCTAAAGGCCCAATACTAGCTAATAAACCTCCAACAGATAATTCAGCCCCACCAATTGCAGCCCCTATGGCTCCGAATGAAGTAGTTACACTTCCACCTAATATACTAACAAATCCAGCCCACAAACCAGCTAGGCTTGCAAGACCCCCACCAAATAAGAGTATAACCCCGCTTATTGATTTAAAAACTGGATTCAAATCATCAATAGCTCCAGCCACTCCTCCCAATAGGTCGGTTAGGAACTCCAGGACTGGGACCACCAAAGGAAGGATCAAACTTCCCAGGATCCTACTAAGATAATCCCATGCAGCACCCAAAGCCTCCTTAACATGCTACCATGAGAGTTTATAACCCTCATTAGCATCAGCCCCATACTTAGCATCCATGATATTAGAAAGGAAGACTGCACGCTGTTCAACGCTCATTGATTTGAATTTCTCTGTTAGCTCCTGAGTTGATAAGCCGGTGGTTTTCATTATGTCATCAGTGGTGATTCCCATAGTACGTAATGCACCAACAACCCTAGTGGGCTGCCTGATAACATTTTCAAAAGCTCCAGCAATGCTTTCAATATTCTTTCCACCATTCATGATCCAGTCAGTGCCTGCAATAGCATTGAAGGATTTAATGATGGTATCACTACTTTTAACCCCTGAAATACCCATCTGAGTTATAAACTCCCTTATAACTCCAGCACGTCTCCCAGTGGTATCCTTCATTTCATTGATGGCACCATTCCATTTAGTTTTATAAGCCTCCACATCACCTGTGGATCCTCCCATTGACTGGGTTAGTCTTAGCCAGCTGTCCTGAAAGTTACCTGCAGCATTAGCTAATGAATCGATCCAGGCTGCTAATCCCAAACCTACCAGGGCACCAACAACCCCTTCAACCATTCCAAACCCTTCAGCTAATTGGAAGGTTGCGTTAGTGGCTTCCCTGGTTTGGTCCTTGGTGTCTCCCATCTTACCTGCCATGTCAGCAATTCCACTTCCAACATGGCCGGCGGCCTCTCCTATGCTTTGGAGACTGAGATCGATCCCTGATGCTGATGATCCAACACCACTAATATCATCTGCTGCAGTGCTGGCAGCTCCTGATATATCCTCAAAGCTGCTAGTATCGATACTGGAA
>CAZUZI010000040.1:0-7640 GCA_964625015.1 uncultured Candidatus Saccharibacteria bacterium
ATGACTGGCGGACGAATATGATTCGCCAATTTACGGACAAGATCGATGCGCACGCAGGGGCCCTGAAGAGTTTGATCGAGGAGCAGGTGAAGTGAGTAACCCATTTCAAAGGAGAGTTTGATGAAAACTTTACGTCTTGTGATTGCAATCATGCTTCTGGCTAGTATTACAGCTTGCACCGCTCAGCAGGTAAAAACCACCGGCGAGATTGCAACAGTAGTGGCTGAGACTGCTTATACGGCAGCCTGTGGCTACTATCAAACCCACGCCACCCAGTTCTCCCCAGAGGATGCAGCACTCTTCGAGGCTTACCTGACCCGCTTCCGGCTGGCCCTGGACCAGGGCTACAGCGTTGCCGAGATGGTGGCCCAGTGGTACGCCTTCTACGGCTCAGAACAGGTTTGATGACTGTCTGACTGGGGCAGGGATTGGGTTCAGACCTCCTGAACCGATCCATCCGGGGTCGTTGGTGAGACGGCCCCTTTCCACTCACCACATCCACGAGGAGGAGAACGGTGATCAAGAACTATCTTGCGGCAGGATACCCCTGTCTGTACTTCCAAACCCATGAACAGGACCGAACCATTGGCAAGATCCTGTCAGGCAATTGGAGCACCCACAAAATTGTCGTATGGGATTGCATCGAAGGGTTGAAAGACCCAGCTGGTCAGTCCATTGATCCAACCGTAACCGATCCATTGTCGGCCATAACGTCTCTCAATGGCGTCACCAATACGGTCCTCATCGCCAAGAACATGCACTTCTTTTTCGAGAGTCCCGGAGTCAAGCAGGCCCTCATCAACGGCACGCGCTACTGGAAAGGCTCCCAGTGCTGCCTGGTGATCGTCTCCCCGGTTCTCAACTTGCCGGTCGAGATCGAGAAGCTGATCCACGTGGTAGAGATGGGGCTCCCGACCGAATCCGAGCTGCTGGCACTCCAACAGGATCTTCTGAACGGTGTCAAGGGCAATGTCGAGATCACCATCGACCAGGCAGCCGCCAAGGCTGCGGTTGGTTTGACCGAGCTCGAAGCGGAGACTGCTTTCGCCAAGTGCCTTGTCGAACATGCAGCCTTCAAGGTAGATGAGATCACCTACATCAAGGCCCAGATGATCAAGAAATCAGGGCTCATGCAGATTTGGGAACCAGAAGACCTTGGTTCGGTAGGTGGACTGCAGGCTCTAAAGCACTGGCTCACCAGTCGCGCCAGAGCTTGGGAGCCTGGCAACGAGTATCTACCCAAGATCCGCGGTGTACTGCTCGTGGGCGTTCCAGGCACCGGCAAGAGCCTGGTAAGCAAATGCGCAGCAAAAATCTTCAAGAGGATGCTCATCCGGATGAACATCGCCGATCTGAAAAACTCCCTGGTCGGCGAAAGTGAGCGACAGGCACGCGAGGCCACCAAGATCGTGGACGCGATCGGATCCTCCATCGTCTGGTGGGATGAGGTCGAGAAGGCCCTCGCCGGTGTCAAGGGCGCACAACACACCGGCGACACCACAACCTCGATGCTGGGCCACTTTCTCAATTGGATGCAGGAAAGCAAGGCCGACTTCATCATCATGGCCACTGCCAACAACATCCAGAGTCTTCCGGGAGAGTTCATTCGCCGCTTTGATCAGGTCTTCTTCGTTGACCTGCCCAGCCGCCAGGAACGCGAAGAGATCCTTGCAATCATGCTCCGCCGCTACTACCCCGATGCCGAGTGCGCCATCCAGCAAAACGGCATGGACATCCACCAGGAGACCATCGACCGTCTGAACGGATATACCGGCGCCGAGATTGAGAAGGTCGTCCGGGAATCCCTCTTCGATGGATGGGAAAAAGCCATGAAACAGGTCATTCCCATCTCGAAGACCATGAAGGAGGATATCGACTATCTGAGAGACTGGGCCAAGACCCGGGCAATGCTCGCCAACACGCCGGAAAGCCTTGCTCCCGTAAAGCCAAGAACCATCCAGCTCAGGAGTTAACCATGGAAATGGTCTACCGCAAAGTCGGGCGCAAGTATGTCCCCATAGAGCTGTTCACTGGTTTTCCGGCCGATGGCATCTGGCTCCATGTCACGCCCCCAACAGGCCACCAAAGCTCTCTCGTCCTCAAGCTCGCCGATCTGAACGGCATCGATGCCCGGCTGGCCGCCGAAATCGCCAAGCTCCAGCCAGTCATTATGGATGCCCTGCTCGACCCCACCAGTTTGTGCATCATGGACCGCGCCAACCATATTGTGCTGGCACTCACCAAATACTTGCAAAAAGGAGAGCATAGTGATTGCAGGACCAACCAAGATTAACAGGCTTATTCAGGAAGCAAGCCTTGTCTCAGGTCTTCCCGAAGGCTATGAGGCCAAGGGCCTGTCCGTTGATTTACGTCTGGATAAGATCTATCAGCACTGCGGGTGTGCTATTCTCAGCCAGCTCCGCCGTCAAACCGGCTCCAATTATCCACTCGGAGATGCACGGTGCAAGCCCTTCCAGCTAAGACCTCAGTGCTATTACCTGGCACGAACCATTGAGACCGTTCGCATGCCTGACAACCTGGCAGCCATCTGTATACCGCGCTCGACCGCTTTCCGTGCCGGGTTTCATATCGGGGCAGGATTTGTCGATCCCGGCTATGAGGGAGCCATTACCTTTGGCATTGCCAATCTTGCCCCAAAGATCAGCTACATTGAACACGGTTTTGCCCTCATTCAGATTTGCTTTTTCAAGGCCGATGAAGCCGCCGAGCTCTACAACGGTATCTACCAGGGGGGCGCAATTGCCGCCAGCTAGCGACCCAGATTTGCCCAAACCCTTAACTCAGTCAACGAGGAGGACCAACATGCGACGCTATTTTGATCTGACCACCCGGGAAATCCTTGCACTCACCGATGAGCAAATCAACGATCTCATCGACCTTGAGTGCGCCATCGAGGGGAAACCCCTGCTTCCCGAGTATCCCCCCTTACCACCACAACTCAAGTTTGAACCCGATCAAACCTGGTATACAATCAAAGAACTAAGCTCCAGCATCCTGTTCCATTGCCCGGAAGCAGCTGTGAGCGTGATTGACGCCATTCTGAAAAGTGGGGCAGCTTCCAAGAAATACCTGCCTGGATCAGACTATTCAGCCTTTCGGCTTAATGATATTGGCCAGCTCAGCATAGAGCCGATGAAAGTCTACAGTGAAGAGCGATGGAGTGAACAGCCTGAAGCTCACAACGCCTATCTGAAGGCAAAAGAGCAATATCAAAGCGCCAAGGCCGCCTATGATTCAGCAGTGAAAAGTCGTGCCGAGATTGCCGAAGAGGTCACCTCCCACATCAACCGTATTCTCAATATCGAGAAACGTAAAAATGAAATAAGGCAGATCTACAACCGCTATCTGGCCCTCTCTGACAACAATCGAAACATTGCCATGAATTTCTTGGAGAACGTAGAAGAGGTCCCCAAAGACCTCAAGGCTGAGCTGCTTGAAGAAGCGGCATAGTCATGGAGTACACCGTCGAGAAAGACACCCTGGCGATTGTCTTCCCGGAGCAGGGGCTCTGGACCAAGGACCGCGCCAGGGTCCACAAGACCCGCTTCACGAACACTTTCAGCGAGTCCGAGGTCGTCATCCACCCGAATCGGACACCGGATGAATTACCGTCTGACGAGAGTGTCGTGAGAGCGGCCTATGGGGTCATGGGCTACTTCGGGTTCCAGCGCAGCGGTGAGACGATGGTGCTGCTGGTTCCCTGTGAGGACGTGTGGATATTAACTGACAAAGGTTTCACCAAGGAGGAGATAAAAAATGGCAAAGATCACACCAACCGAGAAGAAGAAGTACGAGGAGATCATCAAGAGCAGGTTCTCAACCCTCTTCCGCGATGCGAAGCTGGCGATGCAGGGAGCCAAGGAGCAACTGACCCATTCCGTCAAACAAGAATGGGAGATCTATGAGATCCAGCGCGCAATTTCCGAGCAGGAGCTCAAACTCAAAGAGCTCAAAGAGGTCTTCGCCAAGCGCATGAAGCTCGATAACTTCTTCGGGCAAAGCTATGAGGTCGGCAATGCTGTTGACGCCGAAGTCGAGCGCCGTCTCGAGGCCTCCGGCACGAACCTGCTGGCCAAGGTCGCCGACGCCGAGAAGGAAGCGATCGAAGCGGTCTGGCTGGCCGATACCCCGCAGGCCGTTGTTGCGCTCTTGGAAAGCCTCACCAATGGCAAAATGAAAGAACTCACCGGTCAACTCGCAGCAGCGTTGGCCGAGGCTCCTAAAGTTTTGGAACTGGAGGCCGCATGAGTCACATTGCCAGAATCGAAATGGAGATCAACGACCTGGGAGCGCTCCGGGCTGCAGCGACCCGCCTGGGCGGGGAGCTGATAATGGGCCAGGCCAGCTACCAATGGTATGGCCAGTGGATGGGTGACACCCCCATGCCCGAAGGTGTCACCAGCGCCGACCTGGGCAAATGTCATCATGCCATCCGGTTTTCCAGGGCTGCCTACGAAGTGGGAGTGGTCCAGCGAGGCAGTAAGTATCAGCTGCTTTGGGACTACTGGGTTGATGGTGGTTTGGAGCCAATCCTTGGCAAGAATGCCGGGCTCCTCAAGCAGGCTTACGGGGTTGAGCGAGCCAGGGCAGAGGCCCGCCGTCGCGGTCTTACCGTCCACGAGCAGCGCACCAACACCGGCATCAGGCTCACCTTGAGAGGAGGCAAATGATGAAAGAGATCATCATCGATTTCGCCGACGACGGTGAAGTCAAGATCGAGACCAAAGGGTTCACCGGCAAGAGCTGTAAGCTCGAATCCCAGTTCATCAAGGATCTGTTGGGCCAGGAGATCAGCTCTCAGCTCACCACGGCCTATTTCGAGACCGAGACCGTATCCACCCGGCGCCACCTGCCACTGTGTGGATAGGAGAAAAATCACATGGAAACCTGCCCGATCAAGTCCCAAGAAAACAACATCTGTTGTGATCCAAATTGCAAGTGGTTCCACAAGGAAGACAAACTCTGCGTGATGAACCTTATTCACGCGGTGTTACTGGCAAATGTGAGGGCACAAGATAAGCGTACCTATCCACCCGGCAACCCATCTGTCTTCAAACACCGGGAAGATCCCGATGCTGGGATCTACTGCTACTGGGATGTTTCCACCTGTCACATCACCAAAGAGGACAATGATCTCCTGCACGACTTCTGTGTGAATGGGAGCGACTCCCTCATCGTTGATTCGTTCGATGGGGGCTACTGGGTATTTGTTCCCGACGATAGGGTGGAAATTGTCCGCTTAAGCACAGAGAAAAGCTTCTCGAAGGCTTTTGTTAATCTGCTCGCAGATGCCATGTCCATGAAGATCTGGTGGATCAGATTCAGCACCGACGGCGAAGTTCATCAAGGCCTGCCAACCTTCGACTGGTAAAAAGGAGAATATCACAATGCCCGAGCTGTCTTTCAATGTCTATTGTGGCACCTGCGGTGCAGCTCTTTGTACGAATACAACAGTAAGAAGTTCCCGTGTCATGGTTGATGCCTGCCAATCCTGTCTGGACCGTGAATACAGAAAGGGCCACGACGAGGGCTACAACGATGGATACAGAGACGCGACCGAACATGCCGCAAAAGGTCTCTGAACTGGTAATAGGAGCAACCGTGATCACCAAAGTGGTTCCACCTTCAGCCATAGCGAAACACCCGACCCTCTCGCTCTGCGCTGACGACTACCTTTCGGACAACGCAGAGCGGGAGGCCCCCGACAACGAGGACGACAAACGACAAGATTCACAGGAGGATCCACCATGTCCAGCATGAAGCATTTCATCGCTATCAGCTTGGAAGATCTCTATCGCGGCAACCTGCCAGCCGGAGCAACGGTACAGGTCCGTTTCATCGGCGCCTCTGATCTCGATCGGGCAAAAAAGACGGCTGGCCCTGGCTGGTCAGTCATTCCGCTCAAAGTGATCGAACATGGATTTGTGCCGGACCCGATATCCGATGAGGAGTCCTAGAATGGGCTACAACGCCAATATCTCCGCAATGATTGCAGGTGTTTCCAGGGAATCCTTTGACCTTATCGAAGAAGATCTAAAGGATGTCTTCGACGAAGTTTCATGGTTCGAGGAGTTTGGGGGCGACAACAATGTGCTCCTGATAGATTCTTGGGAGAAACACAGTGCGGATGCCGTTGACGAAGCAGTCAGAAAGATTGCCTTCTGCATTGACGAGGGATCTAGCGAGTTCTACGAGCACAACCTCGATGATGAGGAATACTGGGTAGCATATCTCCGTTTCAACGAGGTCAAATGGTTTTTGGGTAAAATCAAATACCCGCCAAACCCCTTTAAAATGTAAGGCGGATCTATTCCCGTCTGACGTTCTGTGTCATTGTGCTTAACTGAGTTACAACACACGAGGAGGAGAATCATGGAAACCATTTCCACAATCAAGGAAAGCTGTCTGGTGAGACTCACCACCAAGTGCTGGTCGGGGGTGAAGAAGCTGCCGGCCAATGTGCTGGAGAAGATCGGTGATTCCAACTGGCTGCGCGGAAGTAAGCGTCTGGTCAATCCGGACGACATCGCCGGCCCGAGGCAGGTGATCTCCAAGGCCATGCGCTACATCAAATCCAAGGCGGCCGAGTTCCCCATTCCCGGCATGCACCTGATCTCGTCCAACCTGATTCTGCTGGTCAGCCGCGACCTGGATGCCATGCAGGACGAGTTCAAGGCCGAGGTCGAGGGAGTGGTCGAGGCCTACAATGTCATCCGGAATCACGCCAGTCCGTTCCTGGAAGAAGCCGGGCTCTACAATGAGCTCGACTACCCCGAGGACCTCCGGAGCTGCTACGATTTCAAGTGGAACCTGATTGCCATGGACACCCCGAATCTCAGCAGGATCTCGCCCGAGCTCTACGAGCAGGAGGCCCGGAAGTTTCAGGAGACCATGGCCGAAGCCCGCAAGCTCACCAGTGACGCCCTCAAGATCGAGCTGGCCGAGCTGGTCAACCACATGGTCGAGCGGCTCAACAGCGGCGGCAAGCCCAAGACTTTCAAGAACACCACCGTCACCAACTTCCATGAGTTCCTGAGCTCGCTCTCCGACCGCAACCTGTTCGGGGACGCCCAGTTGACGGAGCTCGCGGAAAAGGCCCGGCAGGTCATGGAGGGGGTCACCCCGGAAGACTTGCGCAAGTACACCGACGTTCAAGAGCAGGTCCGCACCGGCATGAAAGACCTCAAGGCCCTCGTTGATGAGGCCATGATCGACGTTCCCCGTCGGATCATCACCATCCCCGGCCTGGAGGATGTGAAGGAGGCCGCATGAACATCAATGTTCTCGAAGGCATAAGATGCCCGAAGTGCGGCAATGAGGAGTCATTCTGCATCTCGGTCAAAACAATGGCCATTGTCTGCGATGATGGAGTCTCCGAGCTCTATGGCGACAACGCATGGGATGATGACTCCTATATTGAATGCCACTGCGGTCATTCCGGCACCGTCGGCAACTTCCGACATGACAGGACCCACTGGGGCGAGTGCTTTACCTGTTCTTGGGGTGATCAGACAACAGATAATCCAGTCAAATGCCTGTCCTGCAATCATGGGGATATGTGGCAGGGGTTGTGGCTGAGTACGTCTACAAAACAGATGATGTTGTTTTGCCAGAGGATG
>CAZUZI010000041.1:0-7617 GCA_964625015.1 uncultured Candidatus Saccharibacteria bacterium
TGCAGCTCCCTCTGCTAATTCTTCATTGAATTTAGTTGTTCTTGGAAACACATATGTACTTATTACATCATCAAACCACTCCTTGCCTCTTTTTGATTTAAGGAATGTAAAAGTAGTTTTAAAGAGAAGTTTATGTAGTTCTTCTAGCATTTTAGGTGTTTTCTCTTTCTCTGTTGTAAATCTAAAACCACTTAGATCATAGTCATATGAGAGATTGGCAACCCTATATACGGAGAAATCATAGATAAGGCTCATTTTTTCTCTTAAGATATCAAATGCTAACCAATCCATTAATCTACCTGTCACATACTCGATACCGTATTGTTTATAATCTATCTTTGACTGTTTTTTATCAAAATATATAAAGTCAACGCTAATACCGTTTGCCTTCGATTCAACAAATGTTCCTACTCTCCACTTGTTTTCTAAAATTACTTCCCTATGTTTGTTCATATTACCTGCGGGTATTCTTTTTGATATTTCCTCTATCTTGTTTTCAATGCTCTTACTTAACTCTCCATTACTTTGTATTGTTAATACACAATTACCAGTAACAAATCTGTTTTTAAAGAATTTCTCTAAATCATCTATCCTTATATTCTTAATATCTTCCAATTCCCCTAATACATCATATGCGAATTCATCCTGTATATCCTTAAAAAGAAACTCTAAACTCATTAATGATCCGTCTTTTTCTTTTTTAGATTTTCTACTTCTTTCTGCAAGAATTATACCCCTCTCTTTCTCAAGCATATTAGAGAATTTCTTTTTAGGAAATTCTAATATACTTTCTAATCTCTCAAGTACTCTCATATATCCCTGTTCATTTGAATGACATGTAAAGAATATATTCTTTCTTGTTGTATATCCATTAGAATATATTGCTGGTCTTTCTTTTGTACCTTGTTCAAATCTATCTACTTCTTCCTTTGTTTTAAATGTACTGTTTGGATTGAGTAACATGTGTTCAAGGAAATGGGCAGTTCCTTTCGGTACTTCTTCTCCTATTTCAAAGCTTGTTCCTGCTTTAAATATTAATGCGAAATCAAAATCTATTGTTGCTGGGTTATCTAAATGTAAAAGTTGTATACCATTACTTAATTCGTATCTCTTGTATGTGATATTGTTATACTTGTTTGAGAATTGGGATATCAGTTTCATATTGTTGTGTAATAGTTTATATCTTCCTGCTATTATTACATATGATTACTTCTAAAGATATATTGAAAGACTTAGAGTCATTTGCTAATCCACTTAAAAAAGATATCTTTACTAGATTCTTTAAAACAGGAAAAGGGGAATATGGGGAAGGAGATGTATTCCTTGGTGTAATGACTCCTGAGATGAGGATAGTGACAAAGAAATACAGAGATATTCCATTGAGTATTGTTAAAGAGCTAATGCATCACAAAATACATGAGATGAGAACACTTGCACTTGGTATTCTTATATACAGGTTTGAGAAAGGGAATGAGCAACAGAAAACAGAGATATATGAACTCTATATGGACAACTTAGAGGGGGTAAATAACTGGGATTTAGTAGATATCTCTTGTCCTAAGATTGTTGGTGCATACCTTTTTTCATACCCTGAAAAGAAAGATATATTGTATTCTTTTGCAAAGGATAGTGATCTTTGGAAAAAAAGAATATCTATTGTTTCAACCTTTGCCTTTATACGAAAAGGACAGTTTGATGATACATTGAAAATATCTAAAATGTTGTTATCTACTAAAGAAGATTTAATACACAAGGCGGTAGGATGGATGTTAAGAGAGGTTGGTAAAAGGGATATGTCTATTTTGAGAGATTTTCTTAAGAAGAATATCCGCGATATTCCAAGAACTACATTAAGATATGCTATTGAAAGAATGCCTAATGAAGAAAGGAGTATGTATTTAAATCTGTAGTATATTATATTGTCTTATTTGTTTGTAAAACCCTTATGTCAAAAAAGAAACATCTATCATTTAAAGATTATTTAAATATTTCTATATGGTCTTTAAAGATTAATTGGGATATGTCCCCTTCTATTACGGTTGGGACATTTTTAACAACAACATACAGGAGTTTAAATGGTTTAATTAGCTCATACATTCTTGCAAAGGTTATTGATGTCCTTCTTTCACTAATGGATACTCCAAATTCTAGTTTGAAAGATATATTTCCATTAATATTAATACTTGGTGTTGTTCAGTTACTTACAATTGTTTCTACTAATCTTGATAACTATATGAACAGGTACAAGAGAAGGTTATCACAATCATATCTTGCACAAATAGAGTATGAGAAAATAGCTCAGCTTGGTGTACAGACTAATCAATTACCGAATGTTGCCAACAAGAGGCAGATTACACACGATTGGATATTTGGATTAATAGATGTAAATCAGAATATTGTAAGGATTTTTGCTGCTCTTATACAAGTTGCTGTAAGTGCAGTAATTGTATTTAATTTCTCGACTTGGATTGGTGCCGCAATACTGTTTATTGCCTTCGTATCATATGCACAGAGTAGATACTATTTTAAAAAAGACTTTGAATGGCAGACATCTGAGAAGAACATGCAGGAGAGAAGAAAGGCTTGGTGGATACAAGGTTCTCTTTCTGATCCTGAAACAATGGATGAGGTTACACTTGTTGGTGGATATAGATATCTGGATAACAAATTTAGATCTTTCTTTAGCTACTTCTTAAATGGTTATAAAAAGATACTTAAAGCTGATACTTTAAGTACATTTGGTGTTGATTTCTTAAACCTTTTTGTTCTACTTGGAGGTTCTGTTCAGATATTTATGATGGCTCTTAGAAAAGAGATTACTATTGGTAATACAACCTTTTTTATTAGTTCAATTAATAATTTCTACGGTGGTGTATCATGGTTGTCTTCTGAATTAGTGATGTTTACTGATTTTGTAATGAAACAGAAAGAGGTGTATGAGTTCTTTAATCTTAAGCCTTCTGTTGAAGATGGTAAGATACGGTTAGAGAGATTGATTACACCTCCTAGTATTGACATAAAGGGGATATCTTTCCATTATCCCAACTCAAAGAGAAATATATTTAAGAATTTCTCACTTAGAATAGATTCTGGAGAAAAGATTGCAATTGTTGGAGAAAATGGTGCAGGAAAGAGTACACTAGTTAAACTTCTATGTCGTATATATGATCCTCAGGATGGTGAGATATTGATTAACGGTATTAATCTTAAAGATCTAACTTTAAATGATTGGTACAAAAATGTAGGTGTACTGTTTCAGGATTTTAACTTTTACGGTAATTTAACGGTTGAGGAGAATATATATATGGGTAAACCTGTAAAAGAGATTGATAGGGATAGGATTGTAGAGTGTGCTAAAAGTGCAGATGCTCATGATTTTATAGTAACGTATGCAAATGGATATAAGACTGTAATGAGTGAAAGATTTAAAGGAGGTATTAAACCAAGTAAGGGTCAGCAGCAAAAAATTGCTATTGCAAGATTCTTTTATAGAGATGCACCTTTTGCAATATTTGATGAACCTACCAGTGCTATTGATGCTGATGCAGAGTACAGGATATTTAATAGGATATATAATTTCTTTGATAACAAAACGGTATTAATTATATCTCATAGATTCTCTACTGTTAGAAATGCAGACAGGATTGTTGTAATTAAGAATGGAAGGATTATAGAAGAAGGCTCTCACACTGTATTGATGGAAAAGAATAATGTGTATGCGGATAACTTTAGGAAGCAAGCGGAGGGTTATAACTAAAGAGAGAGTTTTCACTCCTCCTTATCTCATGTTTACTTACCTATTACTTTTAGAGTTATCACTTTGATTATTGTTCTCATTGCTAGTTTCATTCTCGCCTTCGTTCTCATTTTCACTATCTCTTCGCTCATTCATCTTTTCCATTGCCTCTTGAAAATTACTCTGTGCATTCTCAAAGTTCTGTATAGTTTTTTGGAAATTCTCCTGGGCCTCTTCAGATTTAAATGTCTTCTGTTCAAATCTCTCTCTTACTCTCTCCATATTCTCAAGATGATTCTGTAATTGTGTTTCAAATCTGTTCCTTATATTCTCCATCTCTGTTTCACCTTCTCCATTCTCCTCTAATTCTTGAACTCTTTCTTCAGTTCTAATTCTCTGCTTATCTAAGTTATCAACTGCTTCTCCTAGTATTTCTTCATTTGCATTTTCATCTAAAAGGGTTTTTAACTCTTCTGCTCTTTCATCTAATATTGCTTGCTCTAATTCTGCCTTTTCGACATCTCCAAATGTAAATGTCCTATCTATTGCTTCTGCCATGAGATCGATCTTAAATAGTGGATCTGTTGGAGTAGCAGCATCAGCTTCCTTCGCTAGCAGATACCCTCCTCCTAGGAGAACTACTACTAATATTAGTAATATGCTTATAAATTTTTTCATGTAAGAAAAAATAATAATTAATATATATACTATATTTTAAAAATTTTTAATTCAAATTTGATAAATCTTTATTATTTACATATACTTTTATATATACTAAGTTAAGTATTTTAAAAATATGTGGTGGAATATTCTTCTTGGTGTTGTAGTTGTATTAGCAATAGCTTTAGTTGCTCTATATAACAGTTTAGCTAAACAAAAGGTAACAGTAGATGAAGCTAGCTCTGATATAGAGACATTTCTTAAACAGAGATATGATATGATTCCTAACCTTGTAGAAACAGTAAAGGGATATGCTAAGCATGAGAAAGATATTTTTGAGAGTGTTTCAAGATTAAGGAGTCAGACAATGGATGCTGGTAGCTTAGGTGAAAAGATGAAATTAGATACAGAATTATCAAAGGGTATATCAAGGATATTTGCTATTGCAGAGAGTTACCCACAGCTTCGTGCTAATGAGAACTTTATTCAGTTGCAGGATACATTAAAGGAATTAGAAGAGAACATTCAAAAGGCTAGAAGGTTTTATAATGGTACAGTTAGAGATTTCAATTCTAAGATAGTTGTGTTTCCTAATAACTTAATTGCTGGCATTTTTGGATTTAAGAATCTTCCTTTCTTTGAAGCTACTGAAGAAGAACAGAAGAATGTAGAGGTTAAGTTTTAACCTTTATAATATGAGAAAATTAGTATTTTTACTTAGTGTTTTAATACTTTCTTTTCTTTCAACTCCTATATTTGCACAGGAATCTGAAAAGATTACTGAATTTGCAAGTGATATAGTTGTAAATAGAGATGCAACTATAGATATAAAGGAGAAAATCGTATATCAAACTGTTTCATCTACTCCTAGGCATGGATTAGTATGGACTATTCCATATGAGTATTCTGTTAATGCTTTTAGAAGACCTACTAAAATAGATATAAGGGAGGTTGTTTACTATCCTATATCGGATTCAAGTAAGAAATCTATAGATATATATTCAAGAGAGGATAGTAATGGTTGGGCTACACTCAAGATTGGTGATGCTGATACATATATAGAAGGTACATATGTGTATGAGATTAAATATACTTTAAAGTATAGTGGTATTTCATATTTTAAAGATAACGATGAGGTATATTTAAATATCATTGGTCCTGGATGGGATATACCAATTGAAAATGCTCATGCGTTAATTACTCTCCCTTCTACTCCTCTTGATACTGTCTGTTATACATGTGTAGACGGATCTACTGAGCAGAATTGTATCGTTGTACAGAATGAGAATATATTAAGAGTATCTGTTTCCGGTATATTAAATATTAAAGAGGGATATACTTTTGCTGTTAAATTAGAGAAAGGGATATTACAAGATACTACAAAAGAACAGAGGGTTATGGCAATTATTGCTAATATTGGTATTGTTCTTCCAATTCCAATAGGTATATATCTGTTTGGTTTCTTAAAAAGGAAATACAAGAAAGAAAAGTTAACGGTTATTCCTCAGTATGTTCCTGAGAAAGATATGAATGCCCTACTTGCGGGTTCTTTGATATCACAGAGTTTTACACCTAAATATATTACTGCTGTGTTAATAGAGTTAGCTACAAAGGGATATTTAAAAATACGTGAGTATGAAAAAAATAAATATGAGTTTGTTAAGAGGGAAAAAGATAGCAATGATTTACCTTCATATTTAAAGAATCTCTTCGATTCTATCTTCTCTTCAGGTGATGTTGTTCTAATGAGTAAGTTAACAAATTTCTATACTACTGCTAACAAAGCACATGCGGAGGCTGCTGAATATTTAAAGGAGAAGAATATTTTTGATAGAAAGATTGTTAAGAAGAAGAATATGTATACAATTCTTTCTATTCTGTTGGTATTTTTCCCTTTGATGATAGCAGGTTTCTTTGTTTCAATCTCTGCTATTGGTTGGATGATAGGGATACTTTTAAGTGGTATATTGTGCTTAATATTTTCAATCGGTATTGATGTTAAATCTGATTTGGGCAATGAGAAATATCACTACCTTCTTGGTATGAAGATGTATATCGATACTGCAGAGAAACATAGGATTGAATTTCATAATGATCCTAAGAGATATAGAGAGGTTTTTGAAAATCTATTACCGTATGCCATTGTTTTTGGATTAGAGAAGAAATGGGCAAAACAGTTTGAAGATATATATACGGAAAGTCCAGATTGGTATGATGGAAACTTTACTACATTTAATGCTTACTACCTTGCTACATCATTAAGTAGTTTTAATACATCTGTTGCTAAGAGTTCTGTACCTCCATACTCTAGTTCAAGTGGATATAGGTCTTCTGGTTGGAGTTCTGGTGGTAGTGGATTTAGTGGTGGTAGCTCAGGTGGTGGTGGAGGTGGATCAGGTGGAGGTGGATGGTAATTTTTGATATATACATTTTATGAGTATTCTTGATTTTATATTTGGTTCCAGAGTTACTACTGTATCTTTTTTAGAGTTGTACCAAAAGATCGTAAGATTACGATCTTCTAATTTATATCCTTTTGCTACTAATCTACCTCAGGCTATACAATTCCCGTATGATTTCTGGAAAGATTTAATACGTATATACAAGAATACAGATATTGATGGATTAGAGAGGGCGTTCTCTATATTCTTTGCAGATGGGGATGTAATATTTACTGAAGTAAAGACTGGTTCTGACAGGATGGTTAAAAGTGGTGGTAGTATTCAGGTAAAGTATTCTCATCATCCAACAAGAAAGGGGTATGCTAGGAAGGAACTCTATTTAGATTCTAAGTTAGTAAAGAGAAAGGATGTGTATCATAGGGATGTTCCGAAGGCATTGGAGGTTCAATATCTTTTTAATATTCATACACATCCTAAACATAAGAGAGAGGATGGTTCCGAATATTATAATTTCTTTAGTGCACAGGATATAAAGTCATTGCTTTCGTCCAAGGCTATTATGACTGGTGTTGTGACCGACAGATTATGGATTCTTATCAGAACAGACAAGACTCCTTCTTCTGTTGATTCTCTTACTGATACTCAGGTGACTCCTGATTATTTAGAGAATTCTTTACATATTGGTGTATATGTTGCTGAGTTTAATAAGAAGGTTTATAGATACAGTCTTGTTAAGTAATGTTAGTTTCTTCTATTTATGAGAGATGCGTAATAGAAGAGATTAAGTAAAGATGTTAGTAGTGATGCTATATATGTTGT
>CAZUZI010000042.1:0-1313 GCA_964625015.1 uncultured Candidatus Saccharibacteria bacterium
TGATGAAGGGCGATGAATCTAAGGCGATTGCAAACGTTGAAAAGGATTTGATAATCATCAAGAAGAATCTTGATAGACTCACCCGAAGATTGAAACCGGATAACGAGAAGAGTCTCATTCCGGAGATCGCTTTCACTCTTTCTACCGCTTCGAAGATGTTAGAGGATGCGATTGCTACCCTGGATAGGCTGGGGAATCAATTCGACCGCTAACATTCGGCAGTTTTGGCTACCCTAAAAAGGGGAATCTCGAGCAAGAGTATTTGCGGCATCCGAAGGATGCGCAAAAGAATCGTGTCGAGTCCCCGGCCTAGTAATACGGGGTCTCTGAAGTTAACCGATTTGTAATAGTGGAAATTACTTTCTTCGGAAGAGTCCATTAAAAGCGGCTTTCACGTGAAACCAGAAACCGGCTTGTTGTTCCTTACTTTCTAATTTGGATGAAAGAGTCAATACATCATGGCGGAGCTTCGATAATTGATTTACAGTCTCCGGAAGTGCGCGGACCTCCTGGAGATTTCTCAATTCCATCTGGAGAAGCTGAGAAAGAGATTGAACCTCTTTCTTTAGCTCACTCACTTCGGTTCGAAGAGAACGCATCTCATCACTTTCTCTCGAAATTCCGTGTGTTTTAATTATCTCCACAGCTTGTTTTACAGTCTTACCCTCCGAAGAAAGCCTGGCGATTTCTTGCAGAATAGGGATTAAGCTACTTTCCGGAGACTTCGCAAGTCCATTCTCTTGAAGTATCATGTAATACTTTCGAGTGGTATTGTAATTCATTCCAGCTTGTTTAGATAAGTCTTTCAGAGTCATAAGCAACCCTCCAACTTGAACATAATTATAAATTGAAATAAGAATACACGTATAAAATTCAATTACATATCTGACTATTTGAGTTTACCCTCTTCCATAGGAGAAAACAAAACAAACATAGGTTATGTAATTTCAAGCTATGTAAAATATACCTCTGAGGATGCCCTGAGACGAATTTTCTTGATGCTATTGGTATATTCATGCCCTGAGATTGAGAACGTTCATTCTGGGCAATTCTGGCGATAATCTGATGACTTCCGAACCATGCGAAGGCCTCCACTTAACTAGGGATGACTTGAGATTATTTTATATTTGGAGATGGGAAAGCGCATCATCAATGAGAAATGGCGACAAGTCTTACTGGCAAAGGGAAAGAGAGAATTATATTGAGATGGGAATAAGTACACATCCGGCAAATATGAGTCATAATGTCGATTAAGTCTCATATTTGGGCAGTTTTTGGGGTATTTTTCGAGGCCATTGGTATAAATATGATGC
>CAZUZI010000042.1:1323-7538 GCA_964625015.1 uncultured Candidatus Saccharibacteria bacterium
ATGATGCGAATAGCATTAGTTAAGTGAGTACAGAATATGATAGTATGGGAATTGAGAGGGGGGGAATATATGACGCGAATCAATGATACGAAATTTTATGACACCGGAGAAGCAGCGGAGTTATTGCATTGCACGCGCTGGACCATCCGGGAGTGGATAAAAGACGGAACTCTCAAAGCCTCGAAGGCTGGGCGAAAATACCTGATTTCAGAATGGGAAATTCAAAAGCTCCTGGACTGGCAAGTGAAGAACGAACTTTCAGAGAGAACCGAAAGCACCAACGAAGCGATGGAGTTTGCACGGAAGATTGCGATATGGGAATTACTCGAAGATGGAAGCATGGCAGTTTATGACAAAGAGGGAAATCGCATCGGGAGACTTATCAAGGAATGATAACGTCTATTGTGGAACGATGAGGAACGATTAGAGACGTTGCACTTGTCGAACCGTGTCGAATCATGTGCAAGCGTGTTGAATCGAATTTTTATGTAGAAATCCCGGAAATGCGCATCAGAATTGAGTTGTGTTTGATTTTTTTGTGAGAAGTGTAGTATAATAAGAGTGATCGGAAAGCTATGGCAGGCCCCGATCACTCATAGATTAGAACTATTGTGTGTTTCATGTATTACTAGGATACCAGCAAAGAAAGTCATAATCAAGGATTTACGAGAGACAATGAGGGCCTGCTACCGGCAATAAGCCGGAAATATAGCAGGTTTTCTTCATTTTACGTGTGTTTAGAATGAGAGGAGTGATAAACGTGAGCATTAGAGAACTGGCGAGAGATTACCGAATGAGACCGAACCACGTGTATCACGTCTTGTATGAGCTGGAAGCGAGACGTGAGATAACACCGAAGAGGTCCGGGAAATTCTTACAGCTGACGGCTTCGGAGCTTCGGAGTATTGAGAAAGAACTTCAACGAAGAGGATGGAAGAAGGACAACTGATGGCCTATGCGAACGTTGAAACGTGGCAGCCTAGCGCGAAGTCAAGAGTAATTCTTGATCGAGCTAAGGAACATATCGAGAGTGTTCCTTACAAAGTGTCGGCAAGATGGGTATTTTATCGACTCTTGCAGGATGGAATCTATACGAAGAAAGCTGACTACAAGAACACATTTATTAGCCTGACTTCGAGAGCGAGGCACTCCGGTTATTGGGATCCTGACGTATTAGCAGACGAAACGAGGGAAGCAGTGATATTTGAGCCGGAGGGATGGGATACACCGGAAGCCGACATCAACGAGCAAATAGAGCTGGCAAGAGCGAGAGCAAAAGAAGAGATTGAGGACCTGAGAGAATCGCTAGAAAATTACCGATATAGCCACAATTACCGGATTGATTCGACTTACTTCCACGATTGCATCACGGTGGTAATGTTTGAAGCGCGCGCGATGGAGCAGCAATTCAGACGTTATGCCGGAGGTTTGACATTGTGTCCGTTCGCTGGGCAGCCTTCGATTCCTTACAAATATGAGATTGCGAAATATCTCGAAAGTCAATGCGAGAAATATGACAAACCGTTATTGGTTTTGTACTTCGGGGATTATGACGAGGCAGGGCAAACAATTTTCAATACAGCATTAGAAGATATTGGCAAGTGGTGCAATTACGAGATTCGATGGGAATTTTGCGGCCTGACGAGGGAACAAGTGGAGAGTTACAAGGTACCGGAGAACCTGGAGCATGAAGGCTATCAATGGGAAGCCTTAACGGATGGGCAAGCCGCGGAAATCATCCAAACATCAATTAGAAAATTCGTTGATATTGACGAAGCGAACAGAAGAGCATGGCGCGAAAGCTGGGAACTTCGGGAAGCGGTAGAGAGGGCAGTCAACGAAGAATTGGAGGAAGAACATGATTAAGCAAAAGAAAAGCCCTGCGCAAACAGGGCCGACACATACGAATGGATACAGTACGATTATAACCGATTTTGAGGAGATAACAAAGCATCTCATCCCATTGAAGGGGAAGATTCCAAGGATGAAAAAAGGCGACACCTGGAAACGTTCCTTTGATGATGGAGAATTTCCGGCAGGTTGCAACTTCGGCTTACGTCTTGGAGAAGAGGCTGAATGGGGATACCTGACAGTCATTGACTATGACGGTCCGGAACATTTCCTAGACTTTCTGTCATTCCTTCAAGAAAAGGGCGTTTCTACCGATACAGTGGCCGTCAAGACAGGCGGAAAGCATCAAGGCTATCATCTATACTATTGGGCGGATAAACCGTTTATAGGGCGATTTAAGGGGCAATATGAGGGCGTTGATGTTGAAATATTGGGAGAAGGTTGCTATACGGTTATACCTCCGTCAAAAGTGGCAAGTGATTATCAAGTGGTTGAGGCCTTTACTGAGAAAGAGCCGATAACTTATCAAGTCTCGAACGCGCGGAACTTTCTTGATGAAATTGAACGAGCCGCAGAGATTTCATTCGCTAGACTCGAGATAATTCAAGAGTCATTAGAGCAAGAAAGTGCACCAAGTAATTTATATACTAATTACTTGGTGCACTTTTCTCTTATCTCCTCTGATTTATTACTCTGGGAGGCGGTTTTGAACGATTCATATAAGAACATTTACAACGAAGAATTGCATCTCTCCAAGTCTCTTAGATTTAAGTGTGTTTTCCATCAAGAGAAGAATCCATCTGCAGGTTTACATTTCACAAAAAGATGGTTTGTCTATCACGATTTTCACGATGGGAAATCTTTCGATATTGTCGAAGTCTTTCATGCTCTCAAACATCACAAACCTCCGGAATTTCTCGAGGCGAAAAATTCGCGGAAGTGGCTTGATGCACTCCTGGAACTTTACGAGTGGATTGATGAGAACGGCATCACAACAGGCTTCGGGGAGAAATTCGACCGCTGGCGCGAAGGATTTCTGGGAAATCTTCGACTGAGTGGGGGAGGCAGCTTCAAAGAGTACATAGTTGACACCCTGAAAACAATTCTTGAAATCTCTAGAGAGCGCATCAACAAAGGAATCAACGAGCTTGTTCTTTCAAAGAGATTCGTTGCGGACCGCATGGACTGGACAGGTTCAGACAGTAACAAAGCGAAGATAGTAAATAGAGCGATGAACTTTCTTGTTTTCTCCGGACTGCTCCAGAAGGGCCGCGACTTGGGGACCAAGAACGGAAGAACTTACATATTTTCGATAGACTTCCAGATTACCACCACGATGGTAGAGAAAGCATGGAGCGAGTTAGTCAAGGCTGGATTGACGAATTATCGAGACTTCAATAAGAGCAACGTTGCGGACTTCTTCGGTGCGCAGGTTGCGAATAGAGTTTTCAGGGCATCGGCAATAGAAAGGGAGGGGATGCAAGATGAAATTGGAGTACAGAACGAAGTTAGTGAACGAGTACATGACGGCTCGAATAGAAGTGAACAATCAATTTGTAGAGATAGATTCGGACCTCCTGGGAAACCTCATCACAAGTCTGAACATTTTGAAAGCAGTGGCGGCAGAGTGGGGAATAGAGCAGGACTCCGGAGTATTCGAGAACAAATATCGCTCGAAAGAAGGAGTTACACATGACGGAAATTGACAAGAATAGTCTCGAGAAGATTCGGATTCAGAGAACGAAGTACAAAGGCAAGGATTTGCTGGACATTCGAGTGTTCTACGAGGCTGAAAATGGCGAGTGGAAGCCTACGAAGAAGGGCATCACCGTTAAGGTTGATTTGACGGAAAAGCTCCTGGATGGAATCAAAAGAGAATTATCGGACACATAAAAGCTCTTCAGGAATCGAAAAAAAAGGAGTGTGCACATGACGGAAATCTTTACCGGAAATGCTCATGAGAAATTTGTTATCGAAGAAATCATGACAGATGGACTGAAAGTCTTTCAGCTTCGGAAGAAGAGACGCATCGGCTCTCATTGGCTCGAGACGAACGAAGTGATAGAACTTTCTGCAGGAGATGCCGAAGCAATAGGGCGAAGGTTGCTAAAAATTGGCATTGACGAGATGGGGAAGAAACCATCCCGGAGTGTCGAGGGAACGCTTGAATTGAGAAAGCGAATAGGAGGCTATTAGATGGCTAAGAAGATGACTAGAGAAGAGATTCTGGGATACCTCTCACCGAAGAGAGAAGAGTTTAATCACTTGAAGGGCGAGAAAGAGAAGATGACTCAACGGCTTACAGGCGTTGATGAAGAAATTGAAGGCCTGGCAGACGTAGAAGAAGCAGCGAAGGCTAAGAGTGGCGAAGAGATTGCAGCCGCTATCAAAGCAGGGAAGGACCTGACGACTTTCAAGAGTGAAGCAAGCAAGGAACTGAAGAAGCAGAGAGATGATTTGCACAGGGAAAAGGAAGAGGCAGAAGAGGCAATCTTGATATTAGAGAGACTCATCGAAGAGACTGAACTCGAGTGTTTGGAAGATGAAATCTCCACCCTCAGGGAAGCGCAAGAGAAGTACCTTGATGATTTCGAAAAGGATGCTAAAGAGTTTTGCGACAAGTGGGACCTCCTGAAGATTGAGAGAAGAACCGGGGATGGTAATTTCTCATATGAACTTGATCTAAAGCTGGACGGTTTGAGAGTGAGAAGAGCGAACATCAACACTGCTCGGAGAGATAGAGAACTTCGCAAGAAGAAAGCAGACGAAAAGAAGAAAGCAATTGCCGAAGGCTGGACGGAGAAGGAACTTGGGAGAACGATAAAATACGGTCCGCTGGTTATCCCTGGCGTTGAATTGACGAGAAAGTAAGGCAAAGCAAGCGCATATTGTTCGGCAAATATAGCGCAGTAAATCGTTTTCCGTCAAACCTGGAACGTTTGGAAGGCTACCTCACTCCGTGGCCTTCCATTGTTCCGGGGAACAGAGGAGTGAGAAGATTGCCGACTAAAGCAAAGAAGCTATGCGCCTTTCCTGGTTGCCCGAACTTGGTTGATTCAGGAGAAACCTATTGCCCTGAACACAAGCGGCAAACACAGAAGAACGTTGATGCGCGAAGAGGAACGAGCAACGAACGAGGTTACAACGCGACATGGCGAAGGCTTCGCAGGATGGTTCTTAACCGCGAACCTCTTTGCCGCGAATGTTTGAAGCAAGGGCGTTTGACTCCGGCAACGGAAGTAGATCATATTGTTCCATTGGCAAGCGGAGGCACCAACGACCTGGAGAATCTCCAGCCTCTTTGCCACTCTTGCCACTCGAGAAAAACAGCAAAAGAAGATGGAGGATTTGGCAACGTCTGAAACTGGCTCAGGGGGAGGGGCGCATCCATTTTCCACAGTTGGATTTTAGGAACCGTCCGCGCAGTCTCGGACACAATTAGAGCATTTTTCTTGAAATACCAGCAAAAAAGCGATTTTGAAAATTTTTTCGATAGAGTTTTGTCGAAATTCCAGAATTGATGAAAGGAGGCTAACAATGGGGAAGAGAGGGCCTATACCAGAATTAGAGATGAACGCGAAGTACATTCAAATAGTGGACGAGCTTCACCCTCCGAAGTGGCTATCAGCTCGAGCTAAACGCAAGTTTATCGAATATGGCGAAATGCTTCGAGACTCAGGAGTATTGCTTACTTCGGACATGGCAGCCTGGGCGATGCTATGGCTTTCATGGGATTTAGCACTAAAGGCAGCGGAGAGTATCAAGAAAGACGGTCCTACAGTTAAGGATGAAAGGGGATTGATTCGCAAGCATCCCGGCTTTCAGATATGGCGAGATAACATCGGAACATTCAACAAACTGGCGAACGACTTCGCTTTGACTCCAGCTTCGAGGGCAAGACTAAACATCCAACCGGGGAAGCCTGAGGCACTAAGTGAAATAGAACAATTGCTAGATTGACTCGAATACATCGAACACCTCACAAGCACCACCAACATTAGCCCGGAGTCTTTCCAACTCCGGGGCATTTTTTTCTCATGGGGAAAAATTAACTCATGGGATTATTTTTCCTGCGGAAGAAAGAAAGAATCTTGATGAGTGTATCGAGTAGAACAATTATGAATTTGGCTATCTCTATCAACACGGCCACCCTCCTTATTTATCGTTCATATATATAAATAACTAGGAGGATCGCGCTCATCTAAGGGCAATGATGGAAACCTTAATAATTCAGAGTGAATACGTACTCGAAATTCGAACCAAGAATTTAATAAGCAAGAGAACAAAAAGCGAACAAAAGCAGAACATTTCCGGCACATTCTACGAACGAACGGAAAACATACGCATAAGCTAAAATCAGCATG